>NZ_JAHBRX010000001.1:2100000-2397500 GCF_018398335.1 Chelatococcus sp. HY11 | reverse complement strand
TCTTCATGAATGATCAACGCGCGACCATGCATTCAGTGCGGGTTGAAAAGATATCGAGTTAGAAGCCGCCCCAGAAGGGCGGCTTTTTGCGTTGAAGGACGTGCTTAAAGGAATACAAGCTTCGCAAAGCTGGAATGCGCGGACTCTCATGGCTGTTTCCAGGTTTCCGCTCACACTGAGAAGATCGGGCTCGCCCAGTTCCACTGGCCGTTCGCCTGACGCATGCGGACGTAGACCCAATCGCCTTTGTTCAGGGGATTGATCGGGATCGCCCCGCGCCATTGCCATTGGTGGGGCTTGGGCAACGGATGGAGCCGGAAGGCCGGACTGTCGATCGGACCGAGATTGCCGGATAGCGCGCCGGCGAACAGGCGTGTTGCGCTTGTCTCGAAGTCTTGACCATCCAGTCTCAGCAGGAAGCGTGCGTCCGAGCCGATGCGGATTCGCGCGGCAATCGCCTGTGTGGAGCTGGTACTGTTGTTGGGATTGGCAAAAGAGCGGATGGAGAAATCGATTCGATTGTCGTCTCGACTGATCTGGTCCTGATCCATCCCGTCGCCGCTGCCTTCCAGCGGCGAAACGATCTCGGGGCCGCGCAGGCGCGGTTCCACCGCGAGGATCGTGCCGCCGATGAGTTCTATGGAACCGCTCCAGTCGTGGAATTCTCCACGCGCGCCCCAGCCGAGCTCGAGTACGAGCAGTGTCTCGATCTCGGCGGCGCCTGCATCGAGGGCTCCTGGATCGACGGCGCTTGGCTCCAGATCAGGGGTTATACGCGCGACGAGTTTGCCATTCCTGATGACATCGATAGTGTCGATGAAGCTTCCAGCCACGGCTTCGATAGCAAGCGTCGGTTCGCCAGGGGAGGCGACTAGGCCACCTTGGGGGATATTTCCGATCGCGAAGAACAGATGGCTGTTGTCGCCGGTCAGGGCATTTGTGCGGCGCTGGTGAAGCGCCTCCCATAGAGCCGAGCGGCTGTTCTCGGTCGCATAGACGATGGATCGTCCATGGCCGTAGGAACCGGGATACCCGCTGTGATGGTCGGTATTGCCGAGGAAGCCGAACTTGAGGCCGCGATCGAGGCCCGCGCGCGCGGTCGAAAGCCCGTCACTTGGTCCCATCGAATGCAGGAAAGGCCTGTCCATGACGGACGTCTCGGAACATCCGTGCATCGACGTCAGCTCCAGCACGGGTGACAGGTTTTCGTTGAACGATGCCCAGTTGATTCCACGCGCGCCCAGCCGGTAGCCGATGTGGTGTGGGAAGGCGAAGGCGGCGTCGCCGAGCGCATCGCGCAGCCGCTGATGCAGCTCCGCCGGTGTATCGGCCTTTATCAAAGGGTGGGGTTCAAGATCGCGATAGACGATCGTGTAGTCGCCATGCGCGAAGGAGTGGATCTCGTAGCCGGGGAAGACAGTGAAGATACCTGGCTCATCCGCCCTTGCCAGAACATCGAAATGTGCGAGCCAGCCCCGGTCCAGCTTGGCAAAGCCCTTCACGTGAAAATCGACGATATGGGCCACGCGTGGATCATCGACCGGCATGTCGGGCCAATGGGCATGGCCCGTGACGGAGACGAAATCGAGCTGGCGCCTGGCGCGCTTCAGGGCCTGTGGAAGGCTGCCATGGCCATAGGAAATATCGCAATGATTGTGAATGTCGCCATAGAACGGCCGTAGCCCGAAGCGGGAGGCGAGGGGCGTGAGCCGTGGTGGGAGACGCTCAACCGTGGACATTGGACCTCACCTATGATGGACCTCTAATATGAACACAACGCTGTCTGGCCCCGAGCTGGCCGGGTCATCCAACGGCCAAGTAGACGGTCCCGAGAGGGCAAACGTATCGCAGCGGTGCATCGTCCAGCTCTGTTGGGACAAATATTATGTACTGTATGTTTCGTGGCTGCCAAGCGGACGTGCAACAATACGGACAAGCAACTGTGGGGGCTTTCAACGCCAGAAACGATAGCGGAGGCGGTCGGTACTGCCTCTCGCGGAGATGGGGGGACATGGGAAATCCCGAGATTCCGGCCTGCCGCTCCGTTGGCGGTTGGTCTTCCGTGGCGTGAGACGCGTGAGGGATGGGCATGCCGCGTCTGACAGCTGACAGGGTTGTCGTTGCTATCATCGGCGCGGGCTTCATCGCCGACTATCACGCGCGGGGTCTCGCCGCGACCGGTGAGGCCGATGTGGCTGTGCTCGTCGGCCGCCGACGGGAGGCAACGGAGAGGAAGGCGCATGCCCTGGGCATCGCCCGGATCGAGACCGATTACCGTCGTGTGCTGGACGATCGATCGATCGACGCCGTCGTGGTGGCGTCGCCGGACGACACCCATGAGCGTATCGCCATCGACGCGCTGGAAGCCGGCAAGTCCGTGCTCCTGCAAAAGCCAATGGCTCTCAACAGCAGCCAGTGCCGTGCGATCATTGCGGCGGCAGGCGGCGCGACGGGGCGTCTCACCGTCAGCTTCATGCATCGTTACTTCCCGGAAGTGCGTTGGCTGGGTGAGATGCTGGAGCAGCGACGGCTTGGCGAGATCCATTCGGTTCGCCTCCGCAACGCGACGCCGGGCGCCGACTGGGCGGAGTGGTTTTTCAGGCCAGGCAATGTCTCGGGTGGCGTCGTCATGCAGCTTGGCGTGCACGGCATCGATCTCTGCCGGCATCTCTTCGGACCGATCGCCGAATTGTCCGCTGAGATGATGACGGCGCGGCCCGAGAGGACCCTGGCTGATGGACGGCTGGTGCGGACGGCGCTCGAGGACAATGTCTTCGCGCTCTATCGCCTCGCCAATGGTATCCGCGTCAGCCACGAGATGAGCTATACCGAGCTGCAGGGCTGCGATCGATTTCGGCTGGAGGTCTATGGGGAACTCGGCACCGTCTGGCTCCGCACCGAGCGTGGGATGGCGGGCATATTCGCGCCGGTCGTGACCGGCATGCACGGCTGGGTCGCGCCCAAGCTCCCTGAGGAGCCGCTCGGCCAAGCCCACCATCTGCATTGGCTCGCGGTCGTTCGCGGTGACGCACCTGGCGACGACACCGCGCAGGCCGGCCTGCAGTCGGTGATGATCGCCGAGACGATCTACGAGGCGGCCCGTAGCGGCCGCCGGACGCTGGCGGAAGCAGCGATCGCCGTTCGAGGGAGGGCATTGTGACGATACGGATCGCGATCCTTGGGAGCGAGCACTATCACGCCAACTTCTGGGCCAGGGCGATTAAGGATAGTCCCGACGCCGAGATGTCCGGCCTCTGGGATTCCGATGCTGGCCGGGCGGCTGCATTCTCCGCGCAGCATGGGGTCGCGGTGGAGCCAAACCTCGACCGGTTGATCATGGCAAGCGATGCCGTGGCGATAGGCTCCGCAACCTGCGATCATCTCCCGCTCGTCAAAGCCGCCGCCGTGCATCGGCGCCCCGTCCTGTGCGAGAAGCCCCTGGGGGCGAGCATGAACGATTGCCTCCTGATCAAGGACGTCGTCGCGGCATCCGGCATTCCCTTCATGCAGAGTTTTCCGAAGCGCTTCGATCCGATCAACGACGAGATCGCGGCCCTGCTCAGAGAGAAGGCCATCGGCCAGGTCACGCTGTGCCGGATACGTCACGGCCACAGCCATGGCTTGAACGCGCCATTCCGGTCGGCCTGGTTCGTCGATCCCGCGCGTTCCGGCGGTGGGACCCTGCTGGATGAGGGCATTCACGCGGCCGATTTTCTGCGCTGGATGTTCGGCGAGCCGAGATCGGTCTTTGCGACGGTGTCCTCCCATACGCTTGGCCTTGCCGTTGAGGACACCGCCGTCGCGACGTTCCGCTACGACGACATGATCGCCGAGGTTGCGACGGGCTGGTGCTTCGCGGCAGCGGACACATCGATCGAGATCTACGGAACCGAAGGAACGATCTTGCTCAGCGGCGTCGATATTGCGTCACGCCCGACGCGGGATCGCGAGTTCCTGCGCGTTTTCCGGCGGCGGGGTGAGATGGGGGATTGGACGTCCTCCCCCACAACGCCGCATTTCAGAACTGGCATTTTCCACGAGCATGTCGCCTGGGCCTTCATACGGGCACTCAAGGAAGGTGCGCCGATGCCGGTCACTCTCGACGATGGCCTGCGGGCCTTCGCCATGATTGACGCCGCCTATCGGTCAGTGGCAAGCGGCCGGGTCGAGCCAGTCGAGATGTCAGCGACTGAGGCTTGATGCCCTCCGATGCCTGGCGGAAGGAACGCGGCTTGCGCGATCCGTCCGCTCTCGGATCCCTTCGCTCGAATGTCCATTCCAGAGGAAGCGCTCCAAGGCTGCAGCCGGAATTCGCTTCCTTGCTCCATGGGAAAGGCGTTCAACGCCCCCGCTTCGCGTTATGGCTCGGCTGTGTCGCGTGAGGCCGGCTTGGTGTCGCCTCGTGGGAGCTGCGGAGCCGATAGCGGTCTCCCGGGTAGAGAAACCGGCTGCGTGTCACAGGGATGCCCTCCCTCCAGGTCCGCCGATCAAGCAGAAGGCAAGGCTGGTTGCTGTCGATCTCCAGGAGGCGGCGACTTTCCTCGTCCGCGCGGATCGCACGGATAGTATTGTCGACAAAGGAGACTTCGGTCTCACGCAGCAGATAGGTGTGAGGGGTGATGCGCGTGAAGTCCTGCTTCAGATAATCTGGGGCCTCTTCAGCATTGACGAAACGATCCTCCAGCTGCAGCGGCGTTCCATCTTCCCTGTGCAGCAGGCGTGAGTGATAGATGATGCCGTCGAAGGGGTGGGGCAGCATGCTGATGAGCGGACTGTCGCCGGGCACCACACCGAGGGACAGGACCTCGCTGGTATGGACACCGCCGGTGGTTCCTATTTCCTCTGAGATATCAGGCAATTCGAAGATCGCGCATTGCATCCGTGGGCCGACCACGAATGTCCCGCGACCCTGGACCCTGACCAGCATGCCCGCGGTTTGCAGCTCCCGCAGGGCGCGCCGGACTGTGAGTGATGAAGCCCCGAATTCTTCCGCGAGCGTCTCCTCCGAGGGCACGCGGAAATCCGCCGGCCAGACATCACCGCGAATACGTTTTTCGATTGTGGACTTGATCTGTTCGTAAAGCGGCAGGGAACTCTGCAATGCATTGCTCATGCGGGCCTCGTCGACCAAGAAACTGATATCACAACACACCCTTATAGATATGATAGTGAGGTGTTGTCCGTCCAGCGCCGATGCTGACGACAGCATTTCGGACACGCTGGAGACGACAAACTTCGAGGACATGTGGTTTGCTTTTTATGGAAGCAAACATATCGCGCGCGCTACGCGTACCGTCGCACATGATTGACGATGGCCGCGGCAACAGATCTTTGAAAGACGACCGTCTTCGCGGATAGAGCGAGAAACGGCCGAAAAAATACCCGCCGGATGGGTGGAATCCGGCGGGTATTTCTCGAGAGGCGCGATACTGGCGCTAGCCGCGTCAATGCGGATGTGCGGGCGTCGATGTAACGGGGGGGAGACTGTCAGGTGCAGTCTCGCTAGCCGTCTTGTCACGCCGGTCGAACAGCTTCATCACGAAGACGAAGAACACCGGGACGAAGTAGATCGCCAGCAATGTCGCCGAGATCATGCCGCCCATCACGCCGGTGCCGATTGCGTTCTGGCTCGCCGCGCTGGCGCCGGTCGCGATGGCGAGAGGAACGACGCCGAGGGTGAAGGCCAGCGACGTCATGAGGATGGGCCGGAACCGCAGCCGGCATGCCTCGATGGTCGCTTCCAGCAGCGGCTTGCCTTCGGCGCGCAGGTCCTTCGCGAACTCGATGATGAGGATCGCGTTCTTCGCCGACAGGCCGATGATCGTGATGAGGCCGACCTTGAAGTAGACGTCATTCGGCATGTCGCGCAGCATGACCGCCGCGACCGATCCGAGCACGCCGAGCGGCACTACCATCATCACGGAGAGCGGGATCGACCAGCTCTCATAGAGTGCGGCCAGCAGAAGGAAGACGAACAACACGGTCAGGCCCATGAGGAACGGAGCCTGCGAGCCGGATTGGATCTCCTGCAGGGACTGGCCGGTCCATTCGTAGCCGAAGCCGTTCGGCAACTCGCCGGCCAGCCGTTCCATCTCCGCGATGGCGGCGCCCGAGGAATGGCCGGGGGCGGCCGCGCCATTGATACGGATGGCGGGATATCCGTTGTAGCCGACGACCTGCGCTGGGCCCATCTGCCAGTCGATCCGCGCGAAGGCCGACAAGGGCACCATGCCACCTGCCGAATTGCGCACGTTCAGCTTCAGCAGGTCCTCCGTCTGCATCCGGCGCCCGGCATCGGCCTGCACGGTCACCCGCTGCATGCGCCCCGCATTGGGGAAGTCATTGATGTAGGACGAACCCAGATTGGTCGAAATGGCGGAGTTGATGTCGGCAAAGGTCACGCCAAAGGTATTCGCCTTTTCGCGATCGATGATCAGATTGACTTGTGCCGCATTGGGCATGCCTTCGACACGCAGGCCGGCGAGGACAGGGCTCTTGGCGGCTGCGTCCATCAACTGCTTGCCCGCCGCGACGAGGGCGGTCTGGCCAAGCCCGCCGCGGTCCTGCAGGCGGAAGGTGAAGCCGCTCGAGGTGCCAAGACCGGTGATCGCCGGCGGTGACAGGGCGAAGGCCATCGCGTCGCGTATCTGGAACAAGGCCCCATTGGCGCGCCCGGCGATTGCATCCGCCGAGTTGCCGGCGTCACGCTCGCTCCAGTCCTTCAGAGTCACGAAGGATAGCGCCGCGTTGTCGCCCGCCCCCGAGAAGCTGTAGCCCTGGATCATGACCATGCGATCGACGGCTTTCTCCTCGGAGAAATGCTTCTCCGCTGTCTCGATGATGGCGTGCGTGCGGTTGCCGCTGGCCTCAGGCGGAGCCTGCATGTCGACGATGATATAACCCTGGTCCTCATTGGGGAGGAACGACGTGGGCAGGCGGATGAAGGCCCATCCCAGCCCGACGAGCAGGGCGAGGTAGATGACCATGAAGCGGCCCGCGCGACGCACGATCCAGCTCACGCTTCCGGCGTAGCTGTTCGTGAACCTGTCGAAGCTGCGGTTGAACCAGCCGAAGAAGCCCTTCTTCTCATGATGACCCTGCGGGATCGGCTTGAGCAAGGTCGCGCACAGGGCAGGGGTGAGTGACAGCGCAAGGAAGCCCGACAGCAGGATGGATGTCACCATCGTCAGGCTGAACTGCTGGTAGATGATGCCGACCGCGCCGGGGAAGAAGGCCATCGGCACGAACACGGCGGTCAGGACAAGCGTGATACCGACGATCGCGCCAGAGATCTGCCTCATGGCCTTGCGGGTGGCTTCAAGCGGCGGCAGCCCTTCCTCCGCCATGATGCGCTCGACATTCTCGACAACGACGATGGCGTCATCGACCAGAATGCCGATGGCAAGCACCATGGCGAACATGGTCAGCACGTTGATCGAGAAGCCTGTGGCCAGCATCACGCCGCAGGTTCCGAGAAGTGCGACCGGCACCACGAGCGTCGGGATGATTGTATAGCGGAAGTTCTGCAGGAACAGGAACATGACCACGAAGACGAGGGCGACGGCCTCGAGCAGCGTGTGCAGAACCTTCTCGATCGAAACCTTGACGAAGGGCGATGTGTCGTACGGGATCGTGTATTCGATGCTGGCCGGGAAGAAGCGGGAAAGCTCCTCCATCTTCGCGCGGATCGCCGTGGAGGTGGCGAGTGCGTTGCCGGTCGGCGAAAGCTGGACGCCGATGGCGGCGGCGGGCTTGCCGTTGATGCGCGTGTTGAAGTTGTAGGTTTCCGCGCCGACCTCGACACGCGCGACATCGCGCAGGCGAACGGTCGATCCGTCCGGATTGGCGCGCAGCACGATGGCCGCGAATTCATCCGGGGTCGTCAGCTGACCCTTGACGAGGACGGTCGCCGAAATCTGCTGCTGGATCGGGTTGGGCTGTGCGCCGATGCGGCCAGCCGCCACCTGCGCATTCTGCGCGCCGATGGCCGCCGCTATGTCGCCGGTCGTCAGGTTGAGCCCGACCATCTTGTCTGGATCGATCCAGACACGCATGGCGCGTTGTGAGGCGAACAGCTGAGCGCGACCGACGCCGTCGATACGGCGAATTTCGCCGAGCACGTTGCGGCTGACATAGTCGCCCAGCGCCACGGCATCCATCGATCCGTCGGTTGAGATGAGCCCGGCGACCATGAGGAAGCCGGCTCCGGCCTCCTCCACCTGCACGCCCTGGCGTGTCACCGTCTCGGGGAGGCGGGCCTCCACGCGCCGAATGGCGTTCTGGACATCCACCGAGGCCTGGCTGGTCGCGGTGCCAGGCCTGAAGGTCGCGGTAATCTGCACAAGACCTGATGAGTCCGACGTCGATTCAAAATAGATCAGCCCCGGGACACCGTTGAGTTCTTCCTCAATCGGCCGGGTGACGCTCTGGTAGATCTCCTCCGGGGAGGCGCCGGGGTAGTTCGTCTGAATGGAGATCTGTGGCGGCGCGACATTCGGATACTGCGCGATCGGCAGCATCGGAATGGCGATGATGCCACCGATGACGATGAAGAGTGCGACCACCCAGGCGAAGATCGGACGGCCGATGAAGAATTGCGCCATGATGACCGACCTTTATTCGACAGCCGTGTTTTTCTGGGTTGCTGCGGCGCTCGCGTCCGCCGCTTTCCATGTTTGGGCCGAAACCGTGGCGCCCGGGGCTATCTTCTGGAAGCCTTCGACCACGACGCGCTCGCCTGGCTTCAGGCCGCTGTCGATCACGAAACGCTCGCCAACAGTCCTGTTCACGCGGACCGAACGTATCTCGGCAATGTTCTTGTCGTTGACGACGAAGACCTGCGCGTTGCCGTTGGCATCACGCTGGACGGCCTGCTGCGGAACAGCCACGGCATCATGCTGGATGCCCTGTTCGATTTGAACCCGCACATAGAGGCCTGGCAGAAGTTGCCCGTCCGGATTGGGAAATTCAGCCCGCATGGTGATCTGTCCGGTCGAGATGTCCACAGCCGCTTCCGAGAACAGCAAGGTGCCGGCATGCTCATAGACGCGGCCATTGTCGAATTGCAGAGTGACACGAGCCTCGCCAGGGGCAGGGCCCTTCAAGCTCCCGCTGGCGAGAGCCTGGCGCAATTTCAGCAGTTCGTTCGACGATTGTGTGAAGTCCGCATAGACCGGGTCGAGCTGCTGGATTGTCGCGAGGTTCTCCGCGCTGCTCACCAGTGCGCCTTCTGTGATCACCGCGCGGCCGATGCGGCCGGCTATCGGCGCGCGGACTTCCGTGTACTGGAGATTGAGCTGCGCCTCGTTCAAACCAGCTTCTGCAGCGGCGATGTCGGCGTCGGCCTGGGCCAGCGTCGCAACGGCGGATTCCAGTTGCTGCACGCTGGCGATGTTGCGGTCGCGCAGTTCCTTCTGGCGATCTGCCTGCTGGCGAGCCTGGAGCTGCGTTGCTTGCGCGCGCTGCAAGGTCGCCTTCGCGCTTTCCACGCGGACCCGAAACATGTCCGCGTCGATGCGGTAGAGCACATCCCCTTGTTTGACGAGGCTGCCCTGCTCGAATACGCGTTCCGTCACGATGCCCGACACGCGCGGGCGCACTTCCGCGATCCGCGTGGGCGCGATGCGGCCCGGCAGTTCATTGATGATCGGAATTGCCTCGGCGGCGACTTCGACCACACTGACAGCCGAAGGCGGCGGCGCGCCATTCTGGGCCACGGCGGGCAGTGAGACACTCGACAGAGCCACCGGAAGAAAAATCGCGGCAGCCAGAATTCTGGCGGATAGGAAGGCAGATTTCATGGCGTATGGTCCGGTTCGCGCTCAGTCACGAGCTCAGCGTGGCGAGAAACGTGCTCATTGAGCATGCGTTTATTCAGTGGTGGATTTCTCGGCGCCGTATCGACCAGAGCGTCGATTTCCTTCAGGATCTCGCTGCGAGTCGGCTCCGGCCAGTAGTGGAGCCCCAGATGTTCGAGTACCATGAGGCCCTCAAGCGCGAGGAAGGCGAGCAACGCGCCGCGGGTGTTGCTCGATGCCTCAAGTACTTCAGCAAGTTCTTGGCGGAAGGCGTTCTGCAGCGTCAGCTGTAGTTCGGTGTCTTGCGCTAGAGCAGCGCAGAGGCTGATCGCGACAGCCGGGCTATCGCGATATCGCACCGTCCTGGCTGCTGCGATGCGGCCGTGAATCTTTGCGTCGGGGAGGCCGCCAAGCTGCTTCGTCGCAACGGTTATGCGGTCTTTTTCTTCCGCGAACCTGCGTTTGATAACCGCCTTTATCAGCGCTTGCTTGGATTTGAAGTCGTAGAGCACGCTGGTTTTGCTGATGCCCGCCTCATGCGCGACGGCGTCGAGTGTCAGCCTTGCGGCTCCATCGCGAACGACGACGGCCTCGGCCGCATCCAGGATACTCTCCTGGTTGATAACTCTCGGGCGCGACATGGAATTCAACCGAAATTAATTTCCGACCGTTTGGTTTTTAATTGCCGGACTTTCGTTGTCAACAGCGGTTGATGATATGCAAAGGACGGGCGCTTGAGTGGCACGCTCCCGTAATAGGCGGAAAAATAAGGGATTTTCTATTTTGCCAAGCCTAGATTGAAAGGAGGTGGGACTTTTGAGCTGTGCGCTGCAGCACATTCGAGGCGACCGTGGCCGGGCGGGAGGTTCGCCTGACGCCACACATTTGAAGGGCGTCATCGAGCCGTCATTGGGTTGTCAACGCCGCGACATCGGCAAGCGTCAGCTTGCCGGCGGTTTTCTCTCCTTGAAGGATCAATGATGATTGCCCGTCTTTTGCTTGCGATGCCCCTGACGGTGGTGCTCGCGGGAACCGCTTTCGCCCAGCAGGCCGCGCCTGCCACGCTCGCCGGTCACGCGATCCTGCCGGCAAAGAGCTTCGTCGAGGCCCCGGCCGATGCTCCCGCCGACCTCAAGACATCGGGCAAGTTCACGACTGGCAAGCGCGTTGAGGCGATCGGCTCGGTCGAGGGTCTTTCGAACGGGCGCCCCACCGGCATGAAGGTGCCGTTCACTGGCCAGCCGCTGCAGGGGCATTCCGGCATCAAGAAGATGGCTGACGGCACATTCTGGGTGTTGACCGACAACGGCATGGGCGCCAGGGCGAACTCCCCGGATTCCATGCTGTATCTCAATCACTACCGCATCGACTGGGACAAGGGCACGGTCGAGCGCCTGGGGACGGTCTTCCTCAGTGATCCCGACAAGAAGGTGCCGTTCCGCATCGCGAATGAAGCGACTGACAAGCGCTACCTCACGGGTTCGGATTTTGATCCCGAGAGCTTCCAGATCATCGGCGACAAGATCTGGATCGGCGAGGAATTCGGTCCTTACCTCATCCGCACGGACATGACCGGCAAGGTCGAGGCCGTCGTCGAGACGATGGTCGATGGCAAGCCTGCGCGTTCGCCGGACCATTACGCCGTGACGACGCCGGCCGCCCCCAACCAGCCGGTCGCGTTCAATGTGCGCCGCTCGAAGGGCTATGAGGGCATGGCCGCGTCGAAAGACGGGCGCTTCCTTTATCCGCTTCTCGAGGGTCCCTTGTGGGATGCCGAGACGAAGGATTGGGAAAAGACCGCCGATGGCAAGGAGTATCTCCGTATCCTGGAGTTCGATGTTGCCGCGGAGAAGTGGACCGGCCGCCATTGGAAATTCGTTCTTGAGCAGAACGGTAATGCCATCGGCGACTTCAACATGATCGACCCGACCATGGGCTTGATCATCGAGCGCGACAATGGGGAAGGCACCGCCGACAAGGCTTGCCCCGAAGGCCAGAAGCGGCCCGACTGCTTTGCGGATATCGCGAAGTTCAAGCGCGTCTACAAGATTGAGCTCAACGACGCCAATGCCAACGGCGTCGCGCGCAAGGTCGCCTATATCGATCTCTTGAAGATAGCCGATCCGAACAAGAAGGCGCGCAAGCCGTTGAACGGCGACGTGCTGACCTTCCCCTTCTTCACCATCGAGGATGTCGATCTGGTCGATGATCGCCACATCATCGTCGGCAACGACAACAACCTGCCGTTCTCGACGAGCCGCGAACCGAATGTGCAGGACGACAACGAATTCGTCCTGCTCGAGGTCACGGACTTTCTGAAAGCGCGTTGAGCGACTGCGATCTTTAACTCAAAACCTGAGGAGCTTCCGGGGGCTGTCCGGAAGCTCTTTGCTTTTGTACCATCGATCCCGAGCGGCTCTACATGCAGGGCGGTCGTCCCCCGACGGCCCATAGCCGCGGCCGTGCCGATTTCTCGCGAAGACGTAATCTTCAGGGCGAGGAGCGGCCTGATCGCTTGCCCGGTGAAGCCCGCTGGCATCTGGCTCATCCAGGTCCAACCGGCGTCGATAAAACAAGGCTGGCGCCGGCGTGATCGGCGATCATTCTGATTTATGAGCACTTCCCATCTTATTGCGAATGGATCGCACTTGCAAAAGGCGGCGGGATCGCTCATCTTATATTGCAACTTAATCGCAACAAGGAGTGATCGATGACGGGGTGGGTAAGGCGGTCGGTGCTGGCTGGAGTTTTGGGCGTCACGGCAGCATCGTTTCTCACCGCCTCAGCGGCGACGGCCGAGGACAAGTTCAAGGCCGTGACAACCTTCACCGTCATTGCTGATATCGCCAAGAACGTGGCGGGCGACGCGGCTGTGGTCGAATCCATCACGAAGCCGGGGGCGGAAATCCATAACTATCAGCCGACGCCCGGCGATATTCAAAAGGCCCAGGGTGCCAAGCTCATACTGTGGAATGGACTCAATCTCGAACTCTGGTTCGAGAAGTTCTTCCAGAATCTCAAAGATGTGCCGGGCGTTGTCGTCTCGGAGGGCGTAGAGCCGATGGGCATCAGCGAGGGGCCCTATTCCGGCAAGCCCAATCCCCATGCCTGGATGTCGCCGTCTGCAGCGCTCATCTATGTCGACAACATTCGCGATGCCTTCGCCAAATACGACCCGAAGAACGCCGAGACCTACCGGGCGAACGCCGAAGCCTACAAGGCCAAGATCAAGGCGGCGATCGATCCCATCAAGGCCGAGCTAGCGGCCATCCCCGAGGACAAGCGGTGGCTGGTATCGAGCGAAGGCGCCTTTTCCTATCTCGCACGTGATTTTGGGTTGAAGGAGCTTTTTCTCTGGCCGATCAATGCGGATCAGCAGGGCACACCGCAGCAGGTTCGCAAGGTCATCGACGCGGTCCGGAAGAACGGCATCGGGGTCGTCTTCTCCGAGAGCACCATCTCCGACAAACCGGCGCGGCAGGTGGCGCGCGAGACAGGCGCCAAGTACGGTGGTGTGCTCTATGTCGATTCGCTGACCGAGGCGGACGGGCCGGTGCCGACTTACATTGATCTCTTACGCGTCACCTCCGATACGATCGCCAAGGGGCTGACCCAGTGAATGCGCCCGCTCACCGTGTCGTTGCCAATGCGGCGTCCGCCGCTGGCGAGGGGCTGTCCGTCACCGCCGCGACAGTGACCTATCGCAACGGCCACACCGCCTTGCGCGACGCGACATTCGCGATCCCGACCGGCACGATCACCGCACTCGTTGGTGTGAACGGCTCGGGAAAGTCGACCCTGTTCAAGGCGATCATGGGTTTCGTCCGTCTGGCGAAGGGCAATATTTCCATCCTCGGCCAGCCGGTTGATACCGCGCTCAAGAAGAACCTCGTCGCCTATGTTCCGCAGAGCGAGGAGGTGGACTGGAACTTCCCCGTACTGGTGGAAGATGTCGTCATGATGGGCCGCTATGGTCATATGGGGCTCATGCGCATCCCCAGGGCGGCCGATCGCGAGGCCGTTTCTGCCGCGCTGGCGCGCGTCAACATGAGCGATTTCCGCAAGCGGCAGATCGGCGAGCTCTCGGGCGGGCAGAAGAAACGTGTCTTCCTGGCGCGTGCCCTCGCGCAGGACGGTCGGGTCATTCTGCTCGACGAACCCTTCACCGGCGTCGATGTGAAGACTGAGGATGCCATCGTCGCCCTCTTGCGCTCGCTGCGGGAAGAGGGCCGGGTGATGCTGGTCTCCACCCACAACCTCGGCAGTGTCCCTGAATTCTGCGACCGCACGGTTCTGCTCAACTGCACCGTTCTCGCCTACGGCCCGACGGAAGAAACATTCACGCAGGCCAATCTGGAACGCACGTTCGGTGGTGTCCTGCGCCATTTCGTCCTGCACGAGGGCGAGAATGGCCGGCAGAAGCCGGTCGGAGTGCTGACCGACGACGAGCGGCCGCTGGTGCTGCGTGATGGGCAGCTTGTTCCGCGCAAGCGTGCCGAGCGGAATGGGGACTAGCCAATGGACATCATGCTGGAACCCTTCACCTATGGCTACATGGTCAATGCCATGTGGGTCTCGGCGCTCGTCGGCGGGGTCTGTGCCTTCCTGTCCTGCTATCTCATGCTGAAGGGATGGTCGCTCATCGGCGATGCCCTGTCGCACTCCATCGTGCCCGGGGTCGCGGGGGCTTATATGCTGGGCTTGCCGTTCTCGATCGGTGCCTTCTTCTCGGGAGGACTGGCGGCTGCCGTGATGCTCTTCCTCAACCAGCGAACGAAGCTCAAGGAAGACGCCATCATCGGCCTCATCTTCTCGTCGTTCTTCGGTCTCGGCCTGTTCATGGTCTCGCTGTCGCCGACCGCCGTGAACATCCAGACGATCGTGCTCGGCAACATTCTGGCGATCACGCCGGAGGACACGCTGCAACTCGCCATCATCGGCTTCGTCTCGCTCGCGCTTCTGCTTCTCAAATGGAAGGACCTGATGGTCGTCTTCTTCGACGAGACGCATGCGCGTTCCATCGGCATCAATACCACCGCCCTCAAGGTGATGTTCTTCACGCTGCTCGCGGCATCGACCGTCGCCGCTCTGCAGACAGTGGGCGCGTTCCTCGTGATCTGTATGGTCGTGACGCCCGGGGCAACGGCCTTTCTGCTGACGGATCGTTTCCCGCGCCTGCTCCTCATCGCCGTCTTGATCGGCGCATTGACGAGCTTTTTCGGTGCCTATGCGAGCTACTATCTGGACGGGGCTACTGGCGGCATCATCGTGGTGTTGCAGACCTTGATCTTTCTGGTGGCGTTTCTCTTCGCACCCAAGCACGGCATGCTCGCTGCCCGCAGGCGCGCCGCGCAGGCCGTGGAGTCCGGCACATGAGCGTCCTTGCCACGCTGGCTACACCCTTTCAGTTTGAATTCATGATCAATGCGCTGGTCATTTCCGTGCTGGTCGCGGTGCCGGCCGCGCTGCTTTCCTGCTTCCTGGTGCTCAAGGGCTGGTCGCTGATGGGAGATGCGATCTCCCACGCTGTATTCCCGGGGGTCGTGATCGCCTATATCGTCGGCTTTCCCTATGCCGTCGGAGCCTTTGCCGCGGGCATGTTCTGTGCCGTCGCGACGGGCTTCCTGAAGGACAACAGCAGGGTCAAGCAGGATACCGTGATGGGCGTGGTTTTCTCGGGCATGTTCGGCCTGGGACTTGTGATGTACGTCAAGATCCAGTCCGACGTTCATCTCGACCACATCCTCTTCGGCGACATGCTCGGCGTCAGCTGGCGCGATATCGCGGAAACGGCTGTCATCGCGGCTGTGACGGCCGGCATCATCGCGGTGAAGTGGCGGGATTTCCTGCTGCATGCCTTTGATCCGGCCCAGGCGCGCGCGGTCGGCCTGCCGGTGCGGCTGCTGCACTATGGCTTGCTGTGCCTGATCTCGTTGACGATTGTTGGCGCGCTCAAGGCCGTGGGCATCATCCTCGCCATCGCCATGCTGATCGCGCCCGGCGCCATCGCCTTCCTACTGACACGCCGATTCAGCCATATGCTGCTGCTCGCGGTCGTGTTGGCCGTGGTGGCCTCGTTCGGCGGCGTCTACCTGTCGTTCTTCATTGACAGCGCGCCCGCGCCGACCATCGTGCTCATCATGACCATCCTTTTCATCGGCGCATTCCTCATCGCTACCCGCAAGGCGGCGCGCACTGAAACCGGCGAGGCGAGCGCTTAGAGCAATTCTGGTGAACTCCGTCTCACCGGCGGCCTTGCTCAAGCGCGTGCGGCGGTGAGGCGGGTTCGTGAGAGCATCCTCAAGGCTGCTCGCCGCGGCCCGCCTTCTTGCGTGGGAGAGGCTTTACATAGATTTCGAGCCGGTGGCTCACGATGGCATAGCCATGCCTACGCGCGATTTCTTCCTGCAGGCGTTCGATCTCGTCTGAATGAAACTCGATCACGTCACCCGTTTCGACATTGATGAGATGGTCGTGGTGACCATGATCCGCGGCTTCGTAACGGGCGCGTCCGTCGTTGAAGGTGTGGCGCTCGAGAAGACCTTTGTCCTGCAGGAGGCTGACGGTGCGATAAACGGTGGCAATCGAAATGCCGGGATCGATCGCATTGACTTGGCGGTGCAGCTCAACGACGTCCGGATGGCCTGTCGTCTCCGACAAAACCTTCATGATGATCCGACGGGGGCGCGTCAGCCGAAGTCCGTTGTCTCGGCAGAGCGTGGCGATATCCGTCCCGAACTTCATTGTATTCCGCAGAGCTTCTTGAACCATGAATTTGCATATTGCCATTGCTTTAGCGCAAACGCACCGCAATGACAAAAAGGTGACTTCGATGATCCCCAGCTATGCCGCTCAGGGCCGGGGTCGGACGTGTTCAGGCCGGAAACCCAGCCCGATCAGCCGGCCCGCGAGATGCGCCAGTGCGGGCCAGCGGGCGATGCCGCGCATAAAGGCGGGTGGGCCCGAACGCCGGTTCAGGTCAGCCTCGCGCTTGCGCTTGTCGCGCCGCATCATCAACTGAAGCTTCTGGGTCGCGCGGGTGGGAAAGCGTCGGCGTGCCTCGACGGCGGCGAGCTTACCACTGGTCAGGGTTCCCTCGCTTAGTGGTCCCGCCAGGATGTTGGCGGCCGCGACGGCGTCCTGGATTGCGAGATTGACGCCCACACCGCCGATCGGCGACATCGCATGGGCCGCGTCGCCGATACAGAGCAGACCAGGGCGCCACCAGCGTTTCAGCCGGTCGATACGGACGCTGAGAAGGTGGATATCGTCCCAGGAGGCGATCTCATCGAGGCGACCGGCCGGGAGCGGCGATACCGACGCGACCTCTTGGCGGAAGGCATCGAGACCGCGTTCGCGCACGTCTGCGAAGCTGCCCTTGCGCACGACATATCCGCATTGCCAATAGTCGGCGCGGTCGATCATGACGAAACCGTGGCGAGGGCCGGCATGCCCCATGGCTTGCACGGGATCGCCCGGCTGGCGTGACAGCCTCATCCACAAGACATCGCTTGGGCTGCCGAAATTCTCAACTTCCAGTCCCGCATACTCGCGTATGCGGGAGTTTCGTCCGTCCGCACCGATGACGAGTCCAGCCGAAATCTCAAGGTCGCCGTCCGGTGTTCTGGCGCGGATACCGGTGACCTTGCCGTCGACCTCGCGCAATGCTTCCACTTCGGCATTCATCACGAGATGGAAATTGCTGAACCTCGCAGCCTCCGAGGCGATATAGCTGAGAAACTCCCACTGCGGCATGAAGGCAATGAAGCGGCATTGCGTCGGCAAGCGGGAGAAATCGGCGATCGTGATAGTGCTGCCATCGATCTCTGCGTGAAGCGAGGCCGCTTTCGTATGGGGCAAGGCTAGCAGGCCTTGGAGGAGGCCAAGTTCATGCATCACTTCCAGCGTGGAAGGATGAATGGTATCGCCACGGAAATCACGCAGAAAATCTCCGTGCTTTTCCGTGACGATGACGTCAATCCCGGCTCTGGCCAAGAGAAGCCCCAGCATAAGACCTGCGGGGCCGGCTCCGACAATCGCGCAGCCGGTTTTGATCCTGGCGAGACCGCCGGTCTTCACGAAGCGGACTTGGTCTTCCGCGAACGCTTGGCCGGAGCGGGAGCAACTGCCGGCTCGGCCTTGGCCTTGCGCGAAGTCCGCTTGGGAGCGGCTTCCACGACAGGCTCGACCGTCTCGACTTCCGCCTCGGCGCCGCGGCCGCCACGGATCTGGCCAAGGCCGGAGGCGCGCGCCAGCGCAGAGCGCGTCGCGGCGTAGTTCGGAGCGACCATCGGATAGTCTGCGGGGAGACCCCATTTCTGCCGGTATTCAGCCGGCGTCAGGCCGTAGTGGGCCTGGAGGTGGCGCTTCAGCGACTTGAACTTCTTGCCGTCCTCAAGGCAGATAATGAAATCTGGCGTGATGGACTTGCGTACCGGCACCGCGGGTTCAGGCTTTGGCTCGCTGGCGGCGGCGACTGGCGCGTTCAGCGCGATCAGCGCAGAATAAATCTCGCCGATCAACTTCGGCAGTTCCTCGGCCGGGACGAGATTATTCGAAACATAGGCCGAAACGACATCGGCGGAGAGCGTCACCAGATCGCTCGTGTCCGTCTGCTCCGTAGGCATGGTCAAAGTTCTATCCTCTTCGATATTTAAGGGGTGGTCCTTGCGGATGGATATAGGGACTATTTCGCCGATTTTATGAAAATTTCAAACATTAGTTTGCCCCCAGAATGCTTTTTCTTCTCCCCTATGCCAAAATGCATTGATCGTGATCAGATTGGTGCGGGCCTTACAAGAATGAAGGTGCCTGCGACGATACGCGACAGCAGATTGCAAAATGACGCAAAACAATCCTAATCATAACAACATGTCAGTGCCATCCTTTCAATTCCTCCATGCAGCCGATCTGCACCTCGACAGCCCCTTGCGTGGACTTTCAAGGCGTGGGGAATTAGCTGGCGCCTTCGTTGATGCGTCGCGGCAGGCGCTGGACAATCTAGTCACCGCCGCGATATCCGAACGGGTAGCCTTCCTTATTATTGCCGGCGACATCTATGATGGCGACTGGCGAGACTATGCCACCGGTCAATTCTTCGTCAGGCAGATGGGCCGGCTTGCGCAGGCGAATATTCCGGCGTTTCTGATCCGTGGCAACCACGATGCTGATTCGGTCATCACACGGAATTTGCCCCTGCCCACGAATGTCTATTTGTTCTCGGTGCGTTCTGTTGCGACGGCGACAATCGAACCTCTGCGCGTTGCGCTGCATGGGCGTGGATTCGCCCACCGCCATGTGCCAGACAACGTTGCTCTGACATATCCGTCGGCTCTCGCCGGATATTTCAACATCGGTGTACTGCATACCTCGCTGACTGGCCGGGACGGCCACGATGTGTACGCGCCCTGTTCTATCGAGGATCTTCAGAAGGCGGGCTATGACTATTGGGCGCTCGGCCATATCCACAGACGCGAGATTATCTTCGAGCATCCTTTTGTTGTCTTTCCAGGCAATCTCCAGGGCCGGCATGCCCGCGAGACCGGCGAGAAGGGGGCGACCCTTGTCACGGTGACCGACGGGCGTGTCACAGCCGTCGAGGCGCTCACGCTCGATGCCGCGCGTTTTGATCGCGAGACCATCGATCTCGACGGCATCGCCGACATGGCGGCGTTCATGGCATCGGCGCGTGAGGCTGTCGCGCGCGCGCGACAGCGCGCCGACGGGCGTCCGCTTGCGTTGCGCCTCGTGCTTTCCGGCCAAACCCCGCTGCATGCTCCCCTTCACGCGCAAGCCGATCAGGTGAGCGAGGACATGCAGGCTGTGGCATGGGAGATCGGGCCGGACATTCTGATCGAGAAAGTCCGGATCGAGACGACCGGTCCCCGGGACGCGGCCGATCGCGCCGCGCTCGGCGATTTCGCGGAGGTGCTGGCTGCCGCGGCCGCCGACCCCGCCTTCCGGGCCGAAATCGCGACGACATTGGCGGATCTGCGCATGAAGGCGCCTTCCGATGCCGCAGCTCTTGTCGGCTGGACGGACGAGGAAGCTCAGGCCATCGGCGCGCGCGCCATCAATGCGGCGGAAGAGACGATTCTTGCAAGCCTCGGCGGCGTCACCCTCAATGACGGTGAGCCGTCATGAAGCTGTTGTCGTTGGGCCTGGAGCGCTATGGCCGCTTCACGGATCGCGTTCTGGAGTTCGATCCCGCGGCGCGGGTCGTCGTGGTGCAAGGCGCGAATGAGGCCGGCAAGACCACAGCGCTCGCTGCCGTCACCGATGTCCTGTTCGGTATAGAGGAACGTTCGCGTTTCAATTTTCTCCACGAATACAAGTTGATGCGATTGTCGGCGACCGTGGAGGGCGTCGACGGCCAGCGATTGTCGTTCGCGCGGTTGAAGCGGCGCGACAAGACATTGGTTGACCCTGAGACCGATACGGTGCTCCCCGGCGAAGGCCTTGCGCCTTTTCTTGGCGCTTATGATCGGCGCGCTTTCGAGGAGATTTTCGGCCTCAATCAGGCGCGGCTACGCGAGGGCGGGCGCAAGCTGCTCGCCGGCGGCGGTGATCTGGCGGAAACACTGCTGGCGGTGGCGCCCGGCCTCAGCCAGGTCGCGAGCCTGCGCGATCGCATGAAGGGCAACGCGGCGCAGATCTTCAACCCGGATCGCCGCAACGCCTCGCATGCCTTCTATCGCGCCGTGGACAAGCGGTCCCAGGCCCAGCGGCGGCTGCGGGACGAGGAAGTGCGCGTCGACGAGGTCAAGAAGGTCCGCGATGCTGCCGATGAGAGCGCTCGCCTGCGCGAACAGGCCGTGACAGCGGAGATCGACGCGGCTTTGGCGCTCCAGCGCGCCGAGGCGCTGGGGCGCGGCGCGAGGGAACTGCGGATCATCGATGCCGAGCTCGCGCTACAGGCGGGGATGGGCGAGGTGCTGGTGGTGCCCGCAGGGTTCATCCGGCGAACGCGTTCCTTGCTGGCGGCCTTCGACGAAGCCCGTGCGGTCGCGGATCGTGCCGTTGGCGAAAAGCGCGCGGCTCAGGCCGCCCTGAATGCCATCGTGCTCGATGACGACATTCTGCAATTGGCCGAGGCGGTGACGGGCTGTGATGAGGAGCGCGCCGCCGTGCAGCGTGAACTCGCCAGCCTGCCGAAACGAAGCGCGGAGGTGCTGGAGGCCCAGGCCGCACTGAAGACACTGGCGCTCGGCCTCGGCCTTGATAGCCACGAGGCGCTGCTCGCCTTGAAGCCGGCGCCGCCTCTCCTGGCGCGGGCCGACAAGCTGGTCGATGGATTGCGCGCATGGGGGGCGTTGGCGGGGGCTCTCGCGAAAGACAAGGCGAAGATGGCCGAGCTACGCCGCAGGGTCGAAGACGCCCGCTCGGAGCTCGGCCATGTCGCCGATCCCCAGGCCTTCAAGCGCCGCGTCGCAGCCCTCGACGGCGCGGAGGAGCGCGAGCGGGCGGTGAAGTCGCTGGGGCTGCGCCTCGACGCCGGGCGGCTTGAGCTCGTGGATCGCTTGTCGCGCCTCGGCATCGGCGTTCCCGATCTCGATGCGTTGGCCCGCTTGCCGTTTCCCGAGCTCGCGGTGGCGGAGAGCGCCCAGCGCGCCGCCGGCAGCGCGGCGGAGCGTGTCGCGCGGCACCGTCAGGCTCTGGCGGATCTTCATGAGCAGCTCGCGAAGGCGGAAGCGCGTCTCGCGCTGCTGCTGGCCGGCCGGCCGGCGCCGACAGAGGCGGCAATCGCCGCCGCTCGGCGCGAGCGGGATGACCTATGGGGTAGCCTCCGGCCGCTCACCTCGGGTGAACGTCGGGCGGATGCATCCGATAGGGAAGCCGCGCGCGCTTTCGAGCGGGCTGTATCGGGAGCGGATCAGTTGGCCGATGAGCGGCTGACGGAGGCCAAGCGGCTTGCCGATCTCGCGCGGGCCGAGCTCGATATCGCTGAATTGCGGGCTGGATGCACTGCCGCCGAGAGCCGTATTGAGGATGCGGTCCGCGAGGGGGAAACGCAACGCGCCGAGTGGCGAGCCCTGTGGGCCTCCGTGGCTTTGGAGCCGGCGGCGGATGATGCTGCGCTCGCGCTGCTGCGAGAGGTAGGGTCGATCCGACAGGCTTATGCGGCTTTGCGCCGTGAGGCGGCGGATGGCGAGGCGATCCGTGAGGCAGCCCGCGCCGACCGCGTCGAGATCGAGCAACTACGCCGGGATCTTGGCCTGGCTCCGCTGGCTGACGAACAGCCCGGGATCGTTTCGCGTTGCATGGCGGAACTGCGTCACGCCGTTGCCGAGCTCGAACAGCGTTTTCTTGGCGCGCGTGACCATGAACGCGACCTGCAGCGCCTCGGTGAGACAGCCGCCGATATCGCTCACCGCAGCGAGGAACTGGCACGTGAGAGGCAGGCGCTGGAGAAGGAAACGGCCGTTGTCTTTCCGTTGCTTGCCATCCGGGATGAAGCGTCCGTCGATGAGGCCCGCGCCGCGCTTGATCTGTGGCGGCGCGCGCTTACCCTCGCGGAGGCGCTCGGCACGGCGGAATATCGCGTCGCGGGAATTGTCCGGGATCGGGACGCGTTCATCGATCGCGCCGTGGCGCTTGCCGCGCAGGCGGGCGTGGCGGTGGACCGGGACGATGCCTTCGCCGTCGCGAAATCACTCCGCGCCCGGCTGGAGGCGGCCCGTCTGGCGCGGACGAAGGCCGACACGGCCCGGGAAGCGCTGGAGGCGCGGCACAGGACGACCGTCGCCGCCGAGATTGCGCTGGAGCGCGCGCAATCGGCTCTGGACGAGCAGATAGCGCTCGCCGGGCTGGCGGATCCGGAGATGTTGACCGCCGTTCTCGATACACTGGAAGTGGCCGAGGTCTCCACGGCGCGTCTCGCCGAGGCCCGCACCCGCCTTGCCGATATCCGCGGGGCCCCAGGCGAAGATGAAATGCGGAGCGCGATTGGTGACCGGGATGATGAGAGCCTTGCTCGCGTCATCGCGGAGGCGGCCGCGGCGCACGAGGCGGCACGTGGCGCGCGTGACCGCGCCGTGGAGCGCGACACTGAGGCGCGCGCCGCCGTCGAGATGCTGGAGCGAAGGGTGGGCGCGGCCGGCGCCGCGCAGGACGAGCAGGACGCCGTGGCGGAAATCGCCGATGCGATGGAGCGTTTCACCCACGACTATGTCGCGGCGCGACTGCTGACGGCCGCCATCGAGCGCTACCGACAGCGCCATCAGAGCCCGATCGTCGAGCGCGCCTCGCGCGCCTTCGCGGGGCTCACGGGCGGCCGATGGAGCGGCGTCGCCGTGGACTACGACGAGGACCCGCCGCGTCTCGGCGCACTGCGGGACGGGCGGCTTCTCGGTGTCGACGCCTTGTCCGAGGGAACGGCGGACCAGCTGTTCCTCGCGCTGCGGATTGCCGCGATCATCGACCATGCGGGCCGGGCGACGCCCCTGCCTTTCCTCGCCGATGATCTCTTCGTGACTTTCGATGAGGGACGGACGGAGGCGGGCTTCCGGCTGCTTGGGGAGTTGGGCGAGATCACCCAAGTCATCGTCTTCACTCACCATGAGCACGTGGTCGCCGCCGCCTCCCGAGCGCTCGGGCCGGCTGCCGCCGTCATCCAGCTCTAGCTTGGCTATATATATAATGTGTGCGGCGAGGCCTGCAGGCATCGCCGCACATTTATCACTCGGCGAGCTTCTTCATGACGGCGAAAAGTTCGGCCTTTGTCTCGAAGCCGATGCCGGGAGCGTCCGGGAGGCCGACATAGCCGTTCTCGACGCGGATGCCGTCGGCAAAGCCGCAGAACGGCCGGAATACATCGGGATAGGATTCATTGCCGCCGAGATGCAGCCCAGCCGCGATGTTCAGTGACATCTGGTGGCCGCCGTGCGGAACGACCCGCCGGCTCGACCAGCCATTCTCCGTCAGCACGTCGAGCGTCCTGAGATACTCGACGAGCCCATAGCTCAGCGCGCAGTCGAACTGCAGGAAGTCACGCTCGGGCCGCATGCCGCCATAGCGGATGAGGTTGCGCGCATCCTGATGCGAGAACAGGTTCTCGCCGGTGGCGAGCGACCCGTCATAATGCTCCGCGAGCTCGGCCTGGATGGCATAGTCGAGCGGATCGCCGGCTTCCTCGTACCAGAACAGGCCATAGGGTTTCAGGGCCTCGCCGTAGGCGAGGGCGGCCTCGGTATCGAAACGGCCGTTGGCGTCGACACAGAGCCGCGCGCCTTCGCCGACGATCTCGAGCACCGCGTCGATGCGGGCGAGATCCTCGTCGAGCGGGGCGGCGCCTATCTTCATCTTGACGACGTGGTAGCCGCGATCGACATAGCTCCGCATTTCATCCTGCAGCGCGCCGAGATCCTTCCCGGGATAATAGTAGCCGCCGGCCGCATAGACCCAGACCTTGTCGTCGGCGACACCATCGCGATAACGGTCGGCGAGCACGCGATAGAGCGGGCGGTCCTCGATCTTGGCGACGGCATCCCAGACGGCCATGTCGATGGTGCCGACTGCAACCGAACGCTCGCCATGGCCGCCGGGCTTCTCGTTGGTCATCAGGGTCGACCAGATCTTGAAGGGATCGAGATTGTCGCCGGCGTCGGTGATGAGGCTGTCTGGGGCGGCTTCCCTGAGGCGCGGCAGGAAGCGCTCGCGCAACAGGCCGCCAGCGCCGTAGCGGCCGTTGGAGTTGAACCCGTAGCCGATGACGGGTTTGCCGTTGCGCACCACATCCGTGACGACGGCGACCACCGAGCAGGTCATCTTCGAGAAGTCGATATAGGCATTGGCGATCGGCGAGGCGATCGACGCGGTCATTTCACGGACGTCGACAATACGCATGAAAAGCTCCCAGTCGTCCCGGCGAAGGGCGACAGTAGCATTCTTTTCCGCCTCGTCTCCCCATCTGGCCGTCCTGGATGCGACATTCCCCGGCATGCTGTATGTCGTCGCATGGACGGCTGGAGCATTTTCGAGCGAAGGGAAAACCGGTTCGCTTGGAGACACTGGGTGGAGCGAGGTTCGGATGCGCAAAGTTCTCATCATCGGCATAGGCGCCGGCGATCCGGATTATCTCACCGTTCAGGCGATAGAGGCCCTCAACCAGGCTGATGTCTTCTTCATTCCCGACAAGGGCGCGGAGAAGGCCGCCCTCCGTGAGTTGCGTGAGGAGATCTGCGCGCGCTTCATCCGCCGACCTGGTTACCGCTTCGTGAGCATCGAGGTCCCGGTGCGCGGCAAGAGCGACGACTACAAGGCCGATGTGGCGGCATGGCATGCGGCAATCGAGGCGCGCTACACGGCTCTTCTCGAGAGCGAACTGGCCGACGGTGAAACCGGGGCATTCCTGGTGTGGGGCGATCCTGCCCTCTACGACAGCACGCTGCGCATCATCCAGGAGATCGACGCGAAGGCCCCGTTCCCGTTCGACTATCGGGTCATTCCCGGTATCACCAGCGTGCAGGCGCTGGCCGCGCAGCATCGCATCGCCCTCAACCGGATCGGCGAACCGGTGCATGTGACGACAGGTCGAAAGCTGGGCGAGGCCTTGCCGGACGAAGCAGACACGGTGGTCGTGATGCTCGACGGTGGACAGGCGTTCAAGCGTCTCGTCGGTCAGGATCTTGAGATCTACTGGGGCGCCTATCTCGGCACGCCGGAGGAAATTCTCGTGTCCGGCCCGCTCGATGAGGTCGCCGGGGAGATCGATCGTGTGAGGCGGGAGGCGCGCGATAAGAACGGCTGGATCATGGATACCTATCTCCTGCGTGGGCCCAAAACGCGCTGAGCGCAGGTCGCTGCTTCGGTACGGTGTTGCCCTGGATTGAATATTGTATATTTTATTCAGGAATGGCGTGGCGCGTGGCCCCGCCCTGGCTCAAGCCCGTTCCTGATTCCCCGCAGCTTGTTTTCGGGGGAGCGGACAATGCATTGGTCGTTGCTCACTCTGCCTGCGGTCTGATCGGTTTTGGCTCTTGGAGGAAAAAGGCATGTGGTCTGGTGTCCTTCCCGCGGTGACGTCGAAATTCAAGGAAGACGGTTCTCTCGATCATGACGAGATGACCCGTTGCTTTGCCATGCAGATGGAGGCCGGCTGCGATGGCCTCATTGTTTGCGGCTCGCTGGGCGAGGGCCCGATGATGACGCTGGATGAGCGCATTGAGGTCATGCGCACGGCGAAGTCCGTCAGCGGCGGCAAGCCCGTGTTGATGACGGTCGCCGCGGCTTCCACCCGCGAAAGCTGTGAGATCGCGCAGCGCGCCGCCAAGGCGGGCGCTGATGGGCTGATGGTGGTGCCTAGCCTTGTCTATCAGACGAACGAGGCCGAGACGGTCTCGACGCTGCGGGCGGTCGCCCAGGCCGGCGATCTGCCGATCATGATCTACTCCAACAAGATCGCTTATCGCGTCGATGTGACGCCGGCCCTGATGGAGGAGCTCGCCTCGGACAAGCGCTTCGTCGCCATCAAGGAATCCTCCGACGACATTCGCCGGACGACCGAAATCTTCAATCGCCTGGGTGATCGCTACGCCGTGCTGACGGGGGTGGACAATCTCGCCTACGAGGCGCTTGCGGTCGGCGCGGTGGGCTGGGTCGCGGGTCTCGTCTGCGCCTTTCCCAAGGAGACGGTCGCCATCTACCGCCTG
This sequence comes from Chelatococcus sp. HY11, assembly GCF_018398335.1. Classification (NCBI taxonomy): domain Bacteria; kingdom Pseudomonadati; phylum Pseudomonadota; class Alphaproteobacteria; order Hyphomicrobiales; family Chelatococcaceae; genus Chelatococcus; species Chelatococcus sp. HY11. The sequence continues at coordinate 2,371,054 of NZ_JAHBRX010000001.1, read as the reverse complement.
ATGAAGCAGGGCCGCCATGCCGAGGCGCTGGCGCTCTACCGCTGGTTCCGTTCTCTGCTCGATCTCGATGTGAGCACCTATCTCGTCCAGAATATCAAGCTGGCGGAGATGTTGGCCATTGGCTCGAACGAGCGTGTGCGCGCCCCGCGCCAACCGCTTTCCGGTGAGACACGCAAGCGTGTGGAATCGGTCATCAGGAATGCGCTAGAGATTCGCCCCGCGCTGCCGGCCTTCGGCTGAGCGCAAAGACGGAGATCGGGGCGTGACGCATCCCGCAGTCGAAAGCGAAGTGGATGTCGCGGTCGTCGGTGCCGGCATCATCGGCATAGCGGCGGCGTCCTTCCTGCAGGACGACGGGCGCGATGTTCTGCTGATCGACCGGGGCGAGCCTGCTCACGGCGCCAGCTTCGGCAACGCCGGCGCCTTCGCGTTCTCGGACATCCTGCCGTTGGCGTCTCCGGGCATCATGCGCAAGGCGCCCCGCTGGCTTGTCGATCCGCTGGGCCCGCTCACCATCCCGCCGGCTTATCTGCCCCAGATCCTGCCCTGGCTCATCCGTTTCTGGCGGGCGAGCTGGCCGGATCGCGTGCGCGACGCGATGGTGGTGCAGGCGTCGATGATGCGCCTTGCCGCGCAGGAGATGGCCAGGCTCGTCGTCTCGGCTGATCTTGGCGGCATGATCCGTTCGGACGGATCTCTCGAACTCTACGAAAGCGAGGCGGAACTTGCGGCTTCGATCGCCGGATGGACGGCTCGCGAGAAGCAGGGCATCGCCTTCCAGCATGTGCGCGGCGCTGACATGGCCGATCTCCAGCCCGGGCTGGCGCCACGCTTCGTGGCGGGCACCTTCGTTCCCGGCTGGAAGACCGTCTCTGACCCTTACGATTTTGCCAGCGCGCTCGCCGCTCGCGTCATTCGTAGGGGAGGGCACGTCGCACGACAGGATATCGCCAGGGTGCGTCCCGTCGAGGGCGGCGTTGCTCTCGATTGCGGGGATGGCAGCACCATCATGGCGCGGCAGGCCGTCATCGCCTGCGGCGCCTGGTCCAAACCCTTGGCACGCGCCCTGGGGGATGACGTGCCGCTCGAGACCGAACGTGGCTACAACACCACCTTGCCGCTGGAGGCTTTCGATATCCGGCGTCAGCTCATCTTTGGCAGCCACGGCTTCGTCATCACACCCTTGTCGTCGGGCATCCGCGTGGGCGGAGCCGTCGAACTCGGCGGCCTCACCCGGGCGCCCAATTTCGCGCGCGCGGAGGCGATGCTGCGCAAGGCCGCGGATTTCCTGCCCGGCTTGAAGACGGGCGGCGGGCGCCAATGGATGGGCTTTCGCCCGTCAATGCCCGACAGTCTGCCGGTTATCGGGCCGTCTCGCGCGGCGCGGACAATCATCTATGCCTTCGGCCACGGCCATCTCGGATTGACGCAATCGGCCGGAACGGGACGGCTGGTGGCGGATCTCATCGCGGGTCGCGCGCCGGCGCTTGATATCGCTCCCTTTTCACCGCAACGTTTCCAGAGCATTTTCGAGCGAAGTGGAAACCGGTTCGCGTGAAGAAAATGCGTAGAAACAAAGGCCTGGAGTAATCCGATGGATCGGAATTACTCCAGGAAAAGAGCGGAGGCCCCCATGGCTCGCCACAGCTTCTTCTGTATCGACGGTCATACCTGCGGCAATCCCGTGCGCCTCGTTTCGGGCGGCGGGCCGAACCTCAAGGGCGACACGATGATCGAGAAGCGCGCCCATTTCCTGCGCGAGTATGACTGGATCCGGACCGGCTTGATGTTCGAGCCGCGCGGACACGACATGATGTCCGGCTCAATCCTCTATCCGCCGACGCGCGCGGATTGCGATGTCGCGATCCTGTTCATCGAGACCTCTGGATGTCTGCCGATGTGCGGGCATGGCACCATCGGTACGGTCACCATGGCGATCGAGCACGGGCTCGTCACACCGCGTGAGCCCGGCGTGCTGCGCCTCGATACGCCAGCCGGCTTGGTGGTGGCTGAATACCGACAGGAGGGCGCCCATGTCGAGGAGGTGCGGCTCACTAACGTGCCGGCTTTCCTTCATTCCCAGGGGCTCACGGCTGATTGCCCCGTTCTCGGCGAGATTACCGTCGATGTGGCTTACGGCGGCAATTTCTACGCAATCGTCGAACCGCAGGAGCGCTATCGCGACATGGCGGATTTCACAGCCTCGGATCTCGTCCAGATGAGCCGCGGGCTCCGCCAGTCCCTCAACGCGCGCTATAGCTTTAGCCATCCGGAAAAGCCGGAAATCCAGGGGCTCAGCCATGTGCTCTGGACAGGCGCGCCGACCGAGGCCGAGGCGACCGCGCGCAACGCGGTGTTCTACGGCGACAAGGCCATCGACCGTTCCCCTTGCGGCACGGGCACTTCAGCGCGCATGGCGCATTGGGCGGCGACGGGACGGCTGAGGGAAGGGGACGCCTTCATCCACGAAAGCATCATCGGCTCGCTCTTCCATGGCCGGGTGGAGCGGACGACGACGGTGGGCGGCAAGCCGGCGATCATCCCCTCCATTGCGGGATGGGCACGGACGACCGGCTACAACACCATCTTCATCGATGATCGGGACCCCTATGCCCATGGCTTTCAGGTCCTCTGAAAGTCAGAAGTTCGGTGGTCTGACGCATGGACCATCGCGCCGGTGAGGGCTCTCCCCATCCACCGCTTTGCCATTCAAGGCCACGCGTGAGACAGAAGCGCCCGTGGCTTCAATCCAGGTAATTCGCGTATGACGATCGCCTCCCCTCGCTCTGGCAAAGCGCTACAGCACCGCACAATGGCGCAGAGTGCGACCGATGAATTGCGCCGTCGGATTCTGGACGGCGAACTGCGTTCGGGAGAGCAATTGCGCCAGGCCGCGCTGGCGGAGGAACTCGGCATAAGCCGCATTCCTTTAAGGGAAGCGCTGGTGCAGCTGGAAGCGGAAGGCCTCGTCAGGATCAACGCGCACAGGGGCGCTGTCGTGAGCGAGCTCACAAGCGAGGAGATCGACGAGCTGTTCGACCTGCGCGCCGCGATCGAGCCGATGTTGCTGAAGCGCTCCGCTCCGAAGCTGACCGGGGAAGACTTCGCCCGCATGCGTGCGCTGCTCGACGAATATGACCGGGAGCTTGAGGAGGCCAACGTGAGGCGCTGGGGCGAGCTCAATGCCGAGTTCCACCGTCTTCTCTATCAGCATGCCGGTAGACCCCGTTCGATGGGGCTTGTCTTCAATCTGTTGCAGGAGTGCGACCGCCATACGCGCGTCCAGCTGTCCATGACCGGCGCCAGAGCGCGCGCGGAGGAGGAGCATCGTGAAATCCTCCGGCTATGCGAGGATCGGCAATTCGCGACCGCCGCGAAGCTCCTGGCGTCGCATATCCTCAATGTGTCGGCATCGCTCAACGCGCTCGTGCGCACGAAATAGCCTGCGGGTCGTTACCCTCGACCAACGTCGCTGGCCGACAGGTAGATGGCCGCGACGGCTTCGATGCCGTCTTGATCCAGCGCGTCGAAGCGCCCCTCATCGGGGCTGTCGAGATCGATGACCCCGATGACCGCGCCGTCGTTGATCAACGGGACGACCAGTTCCGAGCGGGAGGCCGCGTCGCAGGCGATGTGGCCCGGGAAAGCGTGGACATCGGCGACGAGCACCGAGCTCCGTCGCTCGACCGCGGTGCCGCAGACGCCGCGACCGACGGGAATGCGGACGCAGGCAGGCTTGCCCTGGAAAGGGCCGAGCACAAGTTCGCCGTCACGCATGAGGTAGAACCCGGCCCAGTTGAGGTCCGGCATCAGATGGAAGAGCAGCGCCGATGTATTGGCGGCGTTGGCAATGGCATCCGTTTCGCCGGAGAGGAGCGCTTGCAGTTGCTCACCGAGCTCACGATAGAACGCCGCCTTGTCAGTGCTGTCCACGACGCGCGTCTCGAACATCGCTGCCTCCCTATGCGCACAGTCCGTAGAGGAAGTGGCAGCATGAGGCGCCTGGCGCAAGGTCCAATCGCGGGCGCGCGCGGTGGTGCCTGGATCGAAGCTACTCGCCCCCGGGGGGAGACGGCTCGCCTTATGCCGATGGCGGATGGTGTGCCTGCCAATGGCGAGCTATGTCCAGCCGGCGCGCCACCCAGACCTGCTCATGACTCTGGATATAATCCAGGAACCGCGCGAGGCCGCCAGCGCGGCCGGGGCGTCCCACCAGGCGGCAGTGCAGGCCGACGGTCATCATCTTCGGATGGGTCGCGCCCTCCGCGTAGAGGACGTCGAAACTGTCCTTCAGATAGCGGAAGAAGGCTTCACCATCCTGAAAGCCCTGCGGGTTGATGAAGCGCATGTCATTGGCGTCGAGCGTATAGGGAATGATGAGATGCGCGCCCTGTGGGCCCGACACCCAATAGGGTAGATCATCCGCGTATGAATCGGAGGAATAGGCGAAACCGCCTTCCTCCATCACCAGGCGCAGCGTGTTCTCGGACGAGCGTCCGGTGTACCAGCCGAGGGGGCGCTCGCCCGTCGCGTCACGATGGATGCGGATGGCGTCTTGCATGTGCGCCCGCTCCTCCGCCTCGGACATGGTGCGGTATTCGATCCACTTGAGCGCGTGGCTTGCGATCTCCCAGCCGGATTCCTTCATGGCGGCGACCTGCTCGGGGCTGCGCATGAGCGCGGTCGCGACGCCGAAGACCGTCGCCTTAAGTCCGCGCTCATCGAACATACGGCGTAGGCGCCAGAAGCCGGCGCGCGCGCCATATTCGAACATGCTCTCCACATTCATGTGGCGTTGCCCCGGCCAGGGCTGGGCACCGAGCACGTCCGACAGGAAGGCCTCGGAGGCCGGGTCGCCATGCAGAATTGAGTTCTCGCCGCCTTCCTCATAGTTCACGACGAACTGGACGGCGACACGTGCCTTCCCTGGCCACTGGACGGCCGGCGGCGTGCGGCCGTAGCCGATGAGATCGCGGGGATAGGAAGCTTCAGTCATTGTGGGAAACTCCGGCGAGCGCGAGCACGGCGTGCAGAAGGACATTGGCGCCGGCGGCGCAATCCTCCGGCGTGGCGCTCTCGGCTTCGTTGTGGCTGACGCCGTCCTTGCACGGCACGAAGATCATGGCGGTTGGCACCGCTGACGCGACGGCGCAGGCATCGTGGCCGGCGCCGGACGTCATATTCCGATAGGGCAATCCGCGTTCGGCGGCCGCCTGGGCTATCTGGGCGGCGACGTCCCGCGAGAACGACAGCGGCTCCATGCTCCAGATCGGATCAAGCGTGATGGCCACGCCCCGCGTGGCCGCGATGCGCTCGACCTCCGCGCGCATCTCGGTACGCATGCGGCCGAAGTGGTCGCGGTCTGGATGACGAAACTCCAGGCTGAAGCTGACCTCGCCGGGCACGGTATTGCGCGAACCGGGGCTGACGCTGGCCATGCCGATGGTGCCGACCCCGTCAGGGCCGTGGGCGCGGGCTATGTGCTCGGCAACCAGCGCGAGCTCCGCGAAGGCCATCAACGCATCGCGACGCAGCGTCATCGGCGTGGTGCCGGCATGGCTTTCACGGCCGCTCACCACGCCGTTGTACCACTGCTGTCCCTTCGCGGCCGTGACCACGCCGATGGTCAGGCCCTCCGCCTCGAGAAGCGGCCCCTGCTCGATATGGAGTTCCACCATCGCGGCGAAGCGCCGGGCGCCGGGTACTTCCGCACCGGCATAGCCGATGCGGGCGAGAGCCTCACCGACAGTCACGCCCTCGGCATCGCGGCAGGCGAGCGCGGCATCCAGCGTGACATGGCCGACATAGACCTCCGAGCCGAGCTCTCCGGGCGCGAAGCGCGATCCTTCCTCATTCGTCCAGTTGACGACGCAGAGCGGTGCCTCGGTCACGATGCCGGCTTCGTCCAGCGTCTCCAGCACCTCGATGCCCGCAAGCACGCCGAGGATGCCATCGAACTTGCCGCCGGTCGGCTGGGTATCGAGATGGGAACCGATGGCGACGGCCGGGCGGCCGGGCTCGCGGCCCGGTCGCTGCACATACATATTGCCGATCTGGTCGATGCCGACCTCGTAGCCGGAGGCTTGCGCCCGCGCCACCAGCCAATCGCGGACCTGCTTGTCCTCCGCCGACAAGGTCAGGCGACGGACGCCGCCTTTGGGCGTGCCACCGAAGGCAGCCGTTGTCATGATATTCGACCAGAGCCGCTCGGCATTGATCGCGAGATTGGCCGTTGACGCGTCAGGCATGGTCGGTCACAGGCTCTCGAAAAGGATGTCCTGGGCGCCTTCCCACAAGGTGCGCTTGCCGAGCGCCACGAGGTTTTCCTGGCCTTTGGTGATCGTCATGAAATGGTTGCCGGCGAGCTGCCCCATCTTGCTCGCGAAGCGCACGCCGCCATAGGCCAGCAGCATTTCCGTCTCGCTGTAGCCACCGGGATAGAAGATGAATTGACCGGGGGCGGGAAAGCTCGTGGCGTTTTCGAAGGTCAGGCCGAAATCCTGCTCGCCGAGGGGAATCCAGCAGCCCTCACCGCTCCAGCGAACGTGGATGATTCTTTCTTTGTACGGCAGGAGCTTGCGAAAGATCTCACAAGTTTTGGGCGCTGCCTCTTCTTCGAGCACCGCTTCAAACGTGTAAGGCCCTGCAGTAATACGAATTTTCGACATCGGTCCCTCGGTCTGCCTCAAGCGGCATCAGCCGCCGACAATTTACATCCAATTTGGAAGATTATTGTATACGAGTTCTTCTTGCAATGTGAACAATCATCCGCTTTCATGGGGGCAGACTGGCGGCATCCGCTGGGCGCGAGACATCGGCGTCCCAATCAAACGCGGAGCGACAGAGGGGAGAACCGAACAATGATCACAAGACGCACATCATTGAAGATCGTGGCTCTGGGAGCTGTCTCCGTTGGCGCGTTGGCTATCGGCGCGCTCACGCCTGCGCTGGCGCAGACCAAGGAGCTCAAGATCGGCTTCGTCGGGGTCACGAGCGGCCCCGCTGCGGCCTGGGGTACCTCGAACGTGCGGTCCATGCAGACCCGCGCCGACTGGCTGAATGAGCAGGGCGGCGTGAAGATCGGCAACGACACCTACAAGATCACGGTTGTGACCTTCGACGATCAGAAGGACCCGCGCCGCGCGATCGCCGGCATGGAGAAGATGGCGCAGGAAGGTATTCGTTATGTCGTCGGTCCGAATGTCGATGACGGTGCGGCCGCGGTCCGCCCTGTCGCCGAGTCAAAGGGCATTATCTATTTCCCCTACGCCTTCCCGAAGACCCTCTATGAGAAGCCGGCGTCCAACGCCGTGCTCGGCATGGTGGCGAATTACCAGTCCGCGCCCGAGATTTACAAATATCTGAAAGAAAACAAGGGCGTGAAGAAAGTCGCCTTTGTCGCGGCCAACGAGTCCGACCCGCTGAGCCAGCGCGACGGTGGCGTTGCCGCCGCCAAGGCGCTAGGCCTCGAGGTCGTGGCGGCCAACGACACCTATCAGAACGACACGCGTGACTTCACCCCCGTGCTGACGCCGATTGTTCGTCTGAAGCCGGACCTGCTCGTCCTGTCGGGCGTCGCGCCGGGGAACGCGCCGCTCCTCATCCGCGCCGCGCGCGAGCTCGGCTATCAGGGGCTGATCTCCGCGGAGACCGCCCAGGACGCGACTGTGCTGCAGGAGGGCGCGGGAGCGCTTGCCAACGGCTTTATCTCGGTTGGTGGCGCGTCGACGCCTGAAATTCGCTCCAAGGCTATGGATGAATTCATCGATCGCTACACGAAGAAGTTCGGTGAATACAACGACGAGTCGAATACCAAGGTCTATGCGCTCGACTATATTATCGAGACGCTGAAGGCCAATCCCGCGGCCATCGATAATGTCGAGGAATACAAGAAGACGATGGACAACTTCAGCGCGCCCAATCCTTACGTCAAGGATGGACATCCCCTGAAGTATGTCGGCACGACGTCCTTCGGCCAGAAGCGCCAGGTCTCCGTGCCGATGGTGGTGACAGAGTTCAAGGACGGGAAGTTCCAGACCCTGTTCGTCGGCTCGGTCGACTGACACGGCCGCCTCAATGCACCTTCGGGACCTGGGGATAAGACCCCCGGGTCTCCTGCACGCGGGGTTACGCCGAATGGAACAGGTTCTCGTTAACGGGCTCTACCTCGGTGCCCAATATGCCTTGATCGCGCTTGGCCTTACACTGATATTCGCCCTGATGAACGTGCTGAATTTTGCCCATGGGCAGATGTATGTTCTTGGAGGATTCGTCGTCTATACGATATACGGGCAGCTGCAATTACCATTCATACTGGCCTTGCTCTGTTCCGGATTGACATTGGCGGTTGTCGGGGCCCTTTGCGAAAAGTACCTGTTTCGGCCCGTCATTCGCCGCAGCCAGCGCGAGGAGAGCACCATGCTTCTCGCGGCGGCCATCGCCTTCCTGCTTGACGCGCTCATCCTGCTGTTGTTCGGGGAAAAGCAGCGCGGCGTGCCCAAAATCGTCAATGGCGTCTTCCTCTCCGACACGATCGTCATGCCTTATGATCGGATCGTCGTGGGTATCGTCGCGATCCTGATGATTCTCTCCTTCGTGCTCTATATGCAGTACAGCAAGACGGGACGCGCCATGCGGGCGCTCGCGCAGGATCGTGTCGCGGCCCAGCTCATGGGCGTCAATGTCGATCGCTACTCGATGATTGGCTTCGCGCTCGGCGCGATGCTCGCCGGTGTCGTGGGCGGTCTCCTGGTGACGATCACCGGCATCAACTCCGGTATTGGCGGTCCGATCTCGATCAAGGCCTTCATGATGGTGATGATCGGCGGTGCGGGCGTCGTCGGCGGAGCCATCGCGGGCGGCTTCATTCTCGGGATGATGGAATCCGTCGGACTGTCTGTGCTGCGCGAGTTCGGCGACATCACTTATCTTGTGATTTTCGTTCTTCTCATGGTGTTTCTCAGCATCCGCCCGAACGGGCTGATGGGCAAGCCCTGGGGGTGAGAGCATGTCCCATGTCCGCCAGGTTCTCACCGTCGCCATTGCTGCCATCCTGCTTCTGGTCATTGTGCCGGTGGCCATCAACGCGACGGGGAGAGCCGATCTTTACTATACGCTGACGTCTGTAGCCCTGTTGAGCATCATCAGTGCCGGGGTGTGGCTCACCTTTTACATCGGCCGCATCAACATCGGACAGGGCGCCTATGCCCTGGTCGGCGGCTATGTCTCCGCCGTGCTCGTGACGCGCTACGGGTTTTCCTTCTGGCTCACCCTTCCGCTGGCGGGGCTTTTCTGCGCCGGCGCCAGCGTATTGATCGGGCTGCCGATCCTGCGGCTGCGCGGCGTTTATTTCGCGATGGTCACCCTGGTCCTGACCGAGGTGGCACGGCTTCTGGCGCTGGCCTTGCCGATTACCAACGGTGCCAAGGGCATCGTCAGCATTCCATTGCCCGGGGCGGTGCAGATTTTCGGTCTGACGCTGATCCCGGACTTCGCCACACTGCAAAATCCGCGGCTCGCCTTCTACATCATGGCCGTCGTGCTCATGCTCCTGTGCTTCGTCGGCATGTACAGGCTGGTCAACTCGCGCATTGGCCATCTCTGTCAATCCCTACAGCAGAATGAGGAACTGGCCTCGTCGATCGGCGTCGATATCGCGCGGCTCCGCGTCATCGCTTATGCGATCTCGTCCTTCCTGGGTGGCGTTGGCGGTGCGATCTTCGCGTCGATTACCCAGTCCATCTACCCCTCGAGCTTCACCGTCGCGGATTCAGTCAACTTCATGCTGAACTGTTTTCTTGGTGGCCTTGGCTACGTCTTCGGCCCCGTACTCGGGACCTTCGTGCTCTACTTCGGGTGGGACCTGCTTTACCGTTTTGGCGATTTCCAGTTGCTGGTCTTTTCCATCATCCTCATCGCTCTGATGCTGGTTCTGCCGAACGGCCTACTCAGCCTGCGCCTGTCGCGCCGCCGTGGCGAGGTCTCGCCATGAACGATATTCTCGCGGTATCCGGCATCACGAAACGCTATGGCGGCCTTGTCGCGGTCAAGGACGTCTCCTTTACCGTGCGGGAAAAGGAGATCTTGTCCGTCATCGGGCCGAACGGCGCGGGCAAGTCCACACTGTTCAAGCTGATTTCTTCATTTGTCACGCCGACTTCGGGCGAGGTCCGTTTCCGGGGGGAGCGGATCTCGGGCCTCGCCCCGCACCAGACAGCCCGCAAGGGCGTGGTGCGCACCTTTCAGGAGACGACGATCTTCAAGGCGATGACGGTGCGCGACAATGTTATCGCGGCGCACCATCTGCGTTCGCGCGCGAGCCTCGCCGGCTTCTTCCTGGGCACCCGCATTGCGCGGCAGGATGAAGTGGAGTTCGGACGGTCGGCGGATGAGATACTGGCCTTCCTCGGCCTGTCGGCCATGCGCAACGAAGTCGCCAGCAACCTGCCTCACGGGCATTTGCGCGCGCTCGGAATTGCCATCGGCCTCGCCACGAACCCGGCCGTCATCCTGCTCGACGAACCTTTCGCCGGCATGAACCACGAGGAGACGCAACGCGCGGTCGAGATCGTCCGGGGTGTGCGGGAACGCGGTGTCACGGTCCTTCTGGTGGAACATGACATGCCCGCCGTCATGACGATATCGGACCGGATCGTCGTTCTCAACTTCGGACAGAAGATCGCCGAGGGAACGCCCGGAGAGATCAAGGAAAATCCGGCGGTCATCGAGGCTTATCTCGGCGTCGAAGATGAATCGATTGGACTTTGACCGATGGCTAATCTCCTGAGCCTCAAGGATGTTCAACTTTACTACGATCATGTCTATGCCTTGAAGGGCGTGTCGATCGACGTCCAGGAGGGCGAGACTGTCGCATTGATCGGCGCGAACGGCGCCGGCAAGTCGTCCATATTGCGCGCGATCACCGGCCTGAAGGGCATCCGCTCGGGTTCCATCCACTACGATGGGCGCAGCATCGACAAGGCTGGGCCGGACGCGATCGTCCGCATGGGCATTTCCATGGTGCCGGAGGGGCGGCGTGTCTTCCCGATCATGACGGTGCGCGACAATCTCTTGATGGGAGCCTTCACGCGCTCGGACAAGGGGGAGGTGAGGAACAGCCTCGACATGGTGCTGGCGCGCTTTCCCCGTCTCAAGGAGCGCTATTCCCAGGCGGCGGGCACAATGAGCGGCGGCGAACAGCAGATGCTGGTCATCGGCCGCGCGCTGATGGCACGCCCCAGGTTGTTGCTGCTGGACGAGCCCTCGCTCGGCATCGCGCCAAAGCTGGTGCAGGACATCGCCCGCTCCATCGTTGCGATCAATAGGGAGGACAAGGTCAGCGTCCTCCTGGTAGAGCAGAACTCGCGCATGGCCTTGCGCATCTCGCAGCGCGCCTATGCCATCGCGACGGGACGGGTGGCATTGAGCGGAGACTCAGCTGATTTGTTGTCGGATAGTCGTGTCAAGGAATTGTATCTTGGTGGAGAGGTTTAGGTGCGTATCCTGGTCGTGAATCCCAATACGACGGCTTCCATGACGGAGAAGATCGGGACGGCAGGCAAGCGTGTCGCAGCTGCGGGCACGGAGATCATCGCCGTCAACCCAGTCGATGGGCCGCCCAGTATCGAGGGATATTTCGACGAAGTCTACGCCGTGCCAGGCTTGCTTGCGGAAATGCGCAAGGCTCCGAATATGGATGCCTACGTTATCGCCTGTTTCGACGATACGGGTCTCGAGGCCGCGCGCTGCGTCACCAGCGCGCCGGTGATCGGCATCGGCGAGGCGGCATTCCACATGGCGAGCCTTCTGGCGGGGCGTTTCAGCGTGGTGACGACGCTGGCACGCTCGGTGCCGGCCATCGAACATAATCTCGTGAAATACGGGCTCTCGTCACGCTGCGCCCGCGTGCGCGCCTCGGACATCCCCGTGCTGGAACTGGAGCGTCCCGGCTCCGATGCCTGCCGCACGATCTCGGCGGAAATCGAGCGGGCGATCATCGAAGATCGTGCGGAGGCGATTGTTCTGGGATGTGCCGGAATGACGGATCTCGCCGATCGCCTGTCGGCGGAGCACGGCTTGCCCGTGCTCGATGGTGTGGCCTGCGCTGTGAAGCTTGCGGAGGGGCTCGTCAGCCTCGGGCTCAGAACCTCGAAGCGCGGGGGCTATGCCTCACCGGGGCATAAGTCCTTCGGGGGTATCTTCGCCCCGGCCTCACCAGGAGGCTCGGACGACTGAGGGGGAGGAGGGGCATGGGGGCGAGAGCCGTCAGGTTCATGAGGCGAGACATCGGCCGGAGATGGAAAGCTCCGGCTGAACCGGGAATTGACGTCGCACATCTGGCTGTGGCAATGGGTGCAGCTTGTGGAAAGCGCCATTCCTGTCGGAATATGTTGCTTGCTCCGAACCAGTGATCTAACGCCCGCGAGGATGGGGAGAGATACGCGCGCGTCGAACCACCGATCCGGGGAGGCATCCGGTGGGTTGTGCCTTTGCGTACAACCGGGCGGCAGGGTTCCGGAACTAGGTCCCTGAATGATACATGACTTATACGCGTGAGACGTCGTTGAAACAGGACAGCGCGCGCATCGCCGGCTGGCGGCCCCTTTATGACAGCCTGCGCGAAGCGATCATCAGCCATCGCTTGTCTCCCGGCACAAAGCTGCCGGAGGATGAGCTCGCCTCAATCTATTCGGTCAGCCGTACGATTGTGAGGGCCGCCCTGCAGGCCTTGGCGCATGACCGTCTGGTGCAGTTGAAGCCCAATCGCGGGGCTTTCATTGCCGAGCCGTCCAAGAAGGAAGCGCGCGAGATTTTCGAGGCAAGGGCCTTGATCGAGCCGAAGGTCGCCGCATTGGCCGCGGCGGCTGCCAAACCCGCCGATATCGTCCGCCTGCGCCAGCACCTTGAACGGGAACATGAGGCGCTGCATGCCGGGCGGGATGCTGACGCCATTGCCCTATCGGCGCGTTTCCATGTCGATATCGCGGAAATCGCGGATCATTCGATCCTGACGGGCTTCGTGCGTGATCTGGTCTCGCGGTCGTCTCTCATCATCGCGCTTTATTGGCGTCGTCGCGACACGACCTGCGAGCGTCACGCGCATCAGGCCTTGTGCGACGCTCTCGCCAAAGGCGCGGAGAGCGATGCGGCGGCGCTGATGAAGAGCCACATCGTCGATCTGCTCTCCGGGCTCGATCTCGGCCGCGAGAAAAAGGAAACGTCCCGGCTGGCCGACGTCCTGGCCATCGACAAGCCGTGACGAAGTGCATGGGGCAGGGGGCTATCCCCGACGCGCAGGCGCGCGCGGTCGTCGGGGATGACGCCGGCCAATCGTGGCGCGATCAGAAATAGCCGCCCTTGTCGGCGATCGACTGGATGCTCTCGCCGTCAGCGACCCAGCCGAAGATTTTCTTCTCATTTGTGAGGATTTCCTCGGCGCGCAGCAGAACGGCGATGGCAACCTTGCGCGGCACGACGATGACGCCATCGATGTCGCCGACGACGACGTCCCCGGGTCTGATCCACGCCGCGCCGATGCGGATCGGGATCTGGTAATGGGATATCAGGCAGCGCCCCAGAGAGCCGTTGGGGCTGCGATACCGGTAGTAGATGGGGAAGTCCTTGTCGAGGATCTGATGGGTGTCGCGAATGCCGCCGTCAATCACAGCGGCGCGGATGCCCTTGCCGACGGCCGTCGCCGTCATCACGCCACCCCAGGCCGTTCCTTCGAGATCGCCTGACGTATCCCAGACCACGAAGCTCCCCGCGGACATCGCGTCGAGCATGCCGGTGCGAAAGGTCAGTTCTCCCGAGACCTTGGTGCTGGGCGCGCTTTTGACGGTAAAGGCAAAGCCCGCCACGGTCTTCTCGGGCCGAAGCGGTATCAGCGAGCCCGGCAAGGCCTGGTCCATCAGGCAATGCTCACGCAGGACGTCGCTGATCGCGCCCGTGTAGATCCGTTCGTATCGCGCGAGCAACTCGTCATCGGGGATCGAGAGCGGCACGATATCGACAACTTCCCGCTCCCGGATCAACTGTTCCAGGTTCATCATGGCAGCCTCACGCTGGAGGGCACCGGTATCGGTCTTGACCGCTGAGGTCGTCATTCTGATTGTCTCCTTGTGGACTATGTCACAGGCCGCCGACGACGGGATACCAGTCCGGCCGGTAGGGGTCCTGGTGGAAGCGCGCGTAGTAGTCGCCCTTCTCCTCGTAGAAGGCCGCGTAGTGGCGCATCTTGTCTTCATCCAGCGTGACGCCGAGACCGGGGCCCGTCGGCACACGGATCGCCCCGCCTTCGTAGCGCATCAACCCACCCTCGATGATATCGTCCATGAGGTAGTGGTAATGGGCGTCGCCGGCGAAGGTCATCTCCGGTATCGTTGCCGCCGTATGCAGCATGGCGGCGAGCTCGACACCGAATTCGGATCCGGAATGCATGGCGACGCCGAGACCAAACGTCCGGCAGATCGCGGCAAGATCTTTCACGCCGCGCGGACCCTCCCAATAGTGAATATCCGTGAGCACGATATCAACGGCTGCCATGCGGATCGCGGGCCCGAGATCATCGAATTTAGCCGGATACATATTGGTGGCGATGGGAATGCGGACAGCCTTGCGCACAGCCGCGTTGCCCTCCAGGCCCCATGAGGGATCCTCCAGGTATTCCAGCCCGACGGCTTCCAGCCGCTGGCCGATGCGAATGGCCGTTGGCACGGACCACACGCCATTGGGATCAATGCGCAGGCCGAACTGCGGTCCCATCCGCTCGCGACAGAGCTCGACGGCGCGCGCCTCGATCTCGGGAGCCAGCACGCCCGCCTTCAGCTTCATGGCGTTGACGCCAAGCGTCTCATGCAATTCCTGGCAGAGATCCGCCATGTCTTCGGGATGGTCATCATGGCCGCCCCCAGGGCGATCATAGCGCCAGAAGAGATAGGCGATCATCGCAATGCGGTCACGCACCGGCCCGCCGAGAAGATCGCAGAGTGGCCGCCCCAACGCCTTTCCCTGAATGTCGAGGCAGGCCATCTCGATCGCGGCATAGAGCCTAGCATTCGAGAGATAATAGATCGCGCGCAGTGTCTTCAGCTTGATCAATTCGAGATGGAATGGGTCCATCCCAAGAATACGCGGCTTCAGTTTCATCAAGGCGCCGCGCTGATCGCCGCCGCCCACTTCCCCGAGGCCCACGATCCCCTCGTCCGTGATGAGCTCCAGCACCGTGCGCATGAGATAGCCGGGATGAACACCCGTGTTGTGGCGTAGCTGTGCGTTGAGCGGGATAGCCACGCAGCGCACCTTCATGTCGATGATCTTCATGAACTGGAGTCCTCAGTTGAGCGAGCCCCTCCGGCTGGCGAGTATCACGCGCGACCGGGCGGCGACTGGTATCGTCCGATGCTATCCAAATGCTGATTTAATCTAGTCCCGGCGCCCGCCGAGCCGGGCGTCGAGTGCGTCGCGGACGGCATCGCCGAGGAAGTTGAAGGCGAGTACAGTGATGAAGATGGCGAGCCCCGGAAAGAAGCTCATCCACCAGGACTGGTAGAACTGAATACCGGTTGCCACCATGTATCCCCAGCTCGGTGTAGGCGGCTGCACGCCGAGGCCGAGGAAGGACAGCGCGCTTTCCGTAATCAGGGCCTGGGAGGCAGACAAGGAGCCGTAAACGATGACATTGCCGGAGACATTCGGCCAGACATGGCGCAGAAGAATGCGCGCGTTGCTGACGCCGACCGATTCCGCGGCTTTGATATAGTCGATCTCGCGCAACGCCAGAACCTCGCTGCGGACGAGCCGCGCGAAGCCCGGCGTCTTGGTTATGGCGATCGCCAGCATCGCGTTCATGAGATCGGGGCCGAGCACAGCGACGATGGCGAGCGCAAGGACAAGGAGCGGGAAAGCGAGGAAGGCATCCATGATGCGCATGATAAGCGCATCCCAGCGCCCGCCCAGCCAGCCGGAGATCAACCCCAGCAGCGAGCCGGCGGCGAGCGCGATGGCGATGGCGAAAACGACGACCTGCAACGAGACGGTTGCCCCGTAGAGCACGCGCGACAGCACGTCGCGTCCGATCTCGTCGGTGCCGAACCAGTGGGCTGCACTCGGCGGCTCCATGAAGGCGTCAGGGTCGATATCGATCGGCGAATAAGGCGATAGCCAGGGAGCGAGCAGCCCCAGCAGGGCAATGATCACGAGCGCGGTGACGCCGAACGCGCCCTGCCAGGATGTGAGAACACGCCGCAGGAAGATCGCGCTGGGCGACCGCGATGCGCGCGGGCGTCCCGCGGATGGGATCTCGGCCATGGAGCTCACGTGGGTCACTGTGCCACCCTCATTCGATGCGCTCATCGTCCCGTTTCCTCGAACGTCCGCGCGGGCTTCTGTCGTTAGCCTGCCCCTAGGGCGCGAAGCGTTCGCGAGCGCGAATGGTGAAGACTGTACGCGGCGGACGGTCTATATCTGAACGGTCTACACCTGAACACGCGGGTCCAGGATGCGATAGACGAAGTCGGTGCAGAGATTAACCGCGAAGACCGCGATGACGATGAACAGAATAGCGCCCTGTATCACCGGAAAGTCCCGCTGAAAGATGCCGTCCACCAGCATGCGGCCGAGGCCCGGTAGCGCGAAGACGGTCTCTGTCACCACCGCGCCGCCAAGCAGCGCGCCGATCTGCAGGCCGATCACGGTGATGACCGGGATCAACGCGTTGCGCAGGCCGTGCCTCAGCACCACGATGAGTTCGCTGAGACCCTTGGCGCGTGCCGTGCGGATGTAGTCGAGCGAGAGGATCTGCAGCATCGAGGCGCGTGTCTGCCGCATGACGAGCGCGGCGAAGGCGGTGCCGATGGTCAGTGCCGGCAGGATCATCAGGCGGAGATTCTGCGCCGGATCGTCGATGAACTTGACGTATCCCGACGCTGGAAGCCAACCGAGTTTCAGTGAAAACAGCATGATCAGAAGTATCCCCATCCAGAAATAGGGGATGGCAACCGAAGACATCGCGAGAAAACTGGTCATCACATCGACGAGCGTGCCGCGAAAACGTGCCGCGATGATGCCCGCCGGCACACCGATAGCAACGGCGATCAGAATGGACAGGAAGGCGAGTTCGAGCGTCACGGGGATGCGCGCGCTGAGCATGTCGCCCACGTCCTCGCGGGTGCGCAGTGAACGGCCGAAATCGCCCTGGACGACGCGGCCGAGCCATGTGACGTAGCGGACGGGCGCGGGCTGATCGAGGCCATATTCCACACGCACCGCCGCGCGCTGCTCCGCGGTCGCCTGCTCGCCGAGAATGGTGACGGTCGGGTCCCCAGGCAACAGATTGGTCAAAGCGAAGACGATGACAGTGACGAAAAACGCCACAGGCAGCATCTGGATCAGCTTGCGCGAGAAATAGCTGAACATGGCTCAGAACCGGTCAAGGCGGCGATGATCGCGCGCGATCTCTGCCACGACGGCATCGGTGAAGGCGAAATGGGTGATCATCGCGGCGCGGGCGGCCGCGGGATCTTTCGCCTTCAAGGCATCGACGATCGCCTCATGGCGGGCAAAGGTCGCCGCCGGATCACGCAAGTCACGCTGCAGGCCAAGCGCACGCTGCGTAAAGCGGATCGTATCGCCCAGCGCCTCCATGAAATGCTCAAACAAGGTGTTGTCGGAACAGCGGGCGAGCGCCACGTGAAAGGCGAAGTCTGCCTGCAGCCATTGCTCCAGACTGCCGTCGATATTGCGCTTCATCTTGTCGAGGGCGATCTCGACCTGCTCTATCTGCAGGGGTGTTGCCCGTTCCGCTGCGAGTGCGGCAATCTCCGTTTCAACGGCCCGCCGCAACTCGATGGCTTCGCGCAGCCCGTTGTCGATGGTGCGCACGGCCAGCCGGAGGAACTGGTCCAGCGGCGCCACGGTCAGCCCTTGAATGGTCGTGGGCTTGCCCTGCTGAATCTGGACGATGCCAAGGGCCGCGAGCCGACCTAACGCCTCGCGCACGACGGGCTTCGACACGTTAAGCTGGCGCGCGAGATCGGCCTCGGAAGGCAGGGAGTCCCCTGGGCGAAAAACCTTCTGGCTCACCCTATCGATGATGAATTGGGTGACCGTTTCGGTCAGGCGCTGTTTATCGTTTGTTGTCGTGGACGTTTCCAACATACCTAACAGATATCTTAATAGTTCGAATCGGTCAATCGGCTGCCTATCTGATAGGTTGAAAATTGTCTCGCGCTCTTGGCGTCGCTCGGCTTTGGATCAATTAAATTAATGATTTTTATGAGTAAATTGTAACGAGGCCGTCGCAGGCCTTGCGTAAATGTACCGCCCGCGCGGCCTTTGGTTGCCGTGATAGCCTCCATGAAACCCTATTGCACCTTCGTCAACATATCTGATATGTAGGTCTCAATGAGGTGCCGCGGATGCCGCGCGTGCCCGTTTGGAGGAGACCTTTCATGACCATCATTTCACGTCGTGGATTATTGGCAGGTGCTTCGGGCGCTGGTCTGCTGGCTGGCTTTTCCGGCCTTCCGGTTTTTGCGCAGGGTGCTCCGGTTCGCGGGGGCACCATAACGGCTTCCATGGATCTGCAGCCTAAGAGCCTCGATCCCATCATGGGCGACGCGCCGACCTCAGATCGCTATGCATTGATTCAGATGTTTGAGGGACTTCTCAAGTTTGACGAGCAGGGCAATTTGCAACCATCGCTCGCAACGAGCTGGGAGTGGTCCGAAGACAAGCAATCGATCGTATTCAAGTTGCGCGAGAATGTCGTTTTCCATGACGGGGAGCCATTCAATGCGGATGCGGTGATTGCGAATATCTCCCGCGTGATCGCGCCGGGATCGACGGCGCCGCGCACGCCCGATCTCGCTGATCTCGCGGGCGCCGAGGCGGTTGATCCCATGACGGTTCGCATCAAGCTCAAGAAGCCGTCAGGCGCCGCCCTTGCGTCGCTGGCGGTGGAGGCGGGCATGATGTGCTCGCCGGCCGCGTTGAAGAAGCTGGGGCAGGATTTCGGCAGGCAGCCCGTCGGCACGGGACCCTACAAATTTGCGGAATGGGTTGGCGGCAGCCATATCCGCTTCGTGCGCAACGAGCGCTACTGGCGCGATGGTGCGGACGGAAAGAAGCTGCCCTATTCAGATGCAGTGGTCCTGCGCATTATCCCGACGACAGCCGTCAAGATGGTCGAGGTCAAGTCCGGGGGCGTGCAACTCGTCGATGGCGTGACGCCGCGTGATTTCGAGGAGGTGCAAGCCAATCCCGAGCTGAAGCTTGTTGCTGTTCCGCCGGGTATAGCGCAATGGATGACCTTCAACGTCAAGAAAGGAATATTCACCAACCCGGCCCTACGCGCGGCTGTCAACTACGGCGTCGATCGCAATGTCCTGATGAAGGGCATCACGCGTGGCTTTGGTGCTGTAACGCCCACCTGGGTGCCGCCGACGGATTGGGCTTTTGACGCGAGTGTGCCCGCGCCCAGCCTCAATCCGGCCAAGGTGCAGGAGCTTCTCAAGGAGGGTGGACAGCCGAACGGCTTCAACGCCAAGTTGTCGATCATCCAGCGCGATCCCGACACTCAGGTCGCGCAGATCGTCCAGGCGCAACTCAAGCCGTTCAAGATCAACCTTGAGATCGAGATCCTCGAACGGCAGGCCTGGGTGCCAAAGGTTCTCGATCATCAACATGAGATCGCCATTGGCCGTGTGAACGTGCCGCGCGCTGATCCGGATCAGGTCTTCGGGCCCTTCTTCGGACGCACGGCTGCGCAGAACTGGTCCGGCATCAACGATGAGGAAATCTTCAAGTTGGTGGATCAAGGGCGTGAGGAGACGGATCAGGCCAAGCGCAAGGCTATCTACAAGCAGCTGCAGACCGCGCTGAACACCAACAATTACTATTCCTGGCTGTTCTTCCGGGAAGCGCGCCACGTCGCGCGCAAGGAACTGCAGAACATCATCCTGGATTCGGGCGGAGCCTGGCAGTTGGCGGAAGCCTGGATAGCCAAGAGCTAATTCTGTTCCAGGGGCTGATCCAGCTCCAGGAACGGATACTGGTTTCGCGGGTAAAAATTATCAGTGTAATCGACAGATAAGAGTGACAGGATGACGTTCAATGTGTTGTCCGGCGCGCCGGATATGCTCGATGTCATTGAGCGATACAAGCGACTTTATACCGGGCTTGTCTATGACATCATGGATGAGATGGGCCTGCCCAACCAGGCGCTCGCCACGGACATCAGGCCGCTGCGGGACGACATGGTCATCGCCGGGCCGGCCTTCACCGTGCAGGGGATCGCCGACCCGACCGGCGATCCCGGGCTTCGGGAGCGGCGCATCAAGATGTTCGGCGACATGCGCCATCCCTGCGTCGACGTCCGCGACTGCGGTTTCGATGCGAGGGTCGCTCATTATGGGGAGATGAACGCGGTGCTCGGTCGCGCCAAGGGCGTGACCGGGGCTGTCATCGATGGCGGCATTCGGGACAGCGGGCTCATCCTCAAGATGGGCTTTCCCTGTTTCCGTCGCTATCACTCGCCCGTCGAGGCCGTCGCGCGCTGGAGCTACTATCGCTGGCAGCAGCCCATCACGCTGCGCGGCAATCTGAGCGCGACTGTCACGGTCAATCCGGGTGACTTCATGTTCGGTGACATCGACGGTGTCCTCGTGATCCCGAAGGAGCGGGCGCTGGAGGTCCTACGGCTGGCGGAGGAACATGCGGCGACGGAAACGCGCGCCCGCGCCGATTTCGCCGATCCGGCCAATGATGCCGAGGAGGTCTACGGGCGCTACAAGAAGCTTTGATTCTTCATCGAGGCGAGGGCCGGACGACGATCCCGGACGGCGCCGTCCGGGATCGTTCTGTTCTGAGCGACGAAGCCTCCCGCGAGGCCCCAATGCCAAGGGTCTCAAGGGCGCGCCGGGATCTCCAGGCCGCGCTGCACGGCAGGACGGGCAAGACCGCGCTCGAGCCACTGGGGCACGTTCGTCAGGCTGGCGTAGTCGACGAGCTCGCCCGCGCCATAGAAGCCGACGAGGTTGCGGACCCAGCCGAGAAGCGAGATATCCGCGATGGTATACGCGCTTCCCATGATCCACTCACGGCCGGCCAGGCGTGTTTCCAGCACGCCGAGGAGGCGTTTGGATTCTGCCCGGTAGCGCTCAAGCGGGCGCTTGTCCTCAATTTCACGACCGGCGAATTTGTGGAAGAAGCCCAATTGGCCGAACATCGGCCCAACCGCGGCCATCTGGAAGAATACCCATTCGATCGTCTCGTAGCGCGCGGCGGCGTCGTTTGGCAGGAAGCGACCCGTCTTCTCGGCAAGATAGAGCAGAATGGCGCCGGACTCGAACAGGCCAAGCGGCTTGCCGTCTGGCCCGTCCGGATCGATAATCGCGGGGATTTTTCCATTCGGGTTGAGCGACAGGAACTCCGGCGTCCAGGTCTCGTTCTGGCCGATGTTGATGGTATGCGCTTCGTAGGGGAGCCCGGTCTCCTCCAGCATGATCGAGACCTTGACGCCGTTGGGCGTCGGCAAGGAGTAGAGCTGGATACGCTCGGGATGCTGCGCCGGCCAGCGAGCGGTTATGGCAAATGTGGAAAGATCGGGCATGAAGGGCTTTCCTCGGTATCGGGGGGGACAGGGCCGCCTCGGCGGCGAATACCCCTTGGGGATGATTCCTGCCCGCAGTGTTGCGCCAGGCGATAACCTGAGCAACCACCCTGGAAACATGCCGTCCCCGTCCGTCATGCGATGTCGGGGGCTGGCGCGACGCGCTGCGCGGCCTAATTCGTGCCGATTGATCGGTATCTGGCCGCCTTATCATCGTATCAGCCTGCGGCGTCGGACGCGGCAATGAGGCTTGCACTTGGGTTTCCACAGCGGCCCGTCGCCCGCTCTTTGATGCGATTGCGGAGCCCCTTCATCAGACCTCATAATTGAGCTTCGGGAACTTCGGGTTTCGGCGCGAAGATCACTCTTCCGAGATTTTACCTCAGCGAGGGAGGGATGGCGTCAAAACGCCAATGCGCTGCGATGACAGATATAATGACCAAGAGAATTTATGAGGCACCATCCCCTTCCGACGGCGCGCGTGTACTCGTCGACCGGTTATGGCCGCGCGGTGTCCGTCGCGACGCGGCCGAGCTTACGGATTGGCTCCGTGATATCGCTCCGAGCAACGAACTGCGCGCGCTGTTTCATAGCAAGCTTGAGCTCTGGGATGAGTTCTGCAGGCGCTATGCGATGGAGCTCGATGCGCATCCAGAGGCCTTGAAGCCGTTGCAGGAACTCGTAGCGAAGGGGCCGGTCACGCTTCTCTATGCATCACGGGAGACGACCCACAATAATGCGGTGGCCCTGAAGAATTACCTCGAAAGGCGGCACGATTGACGCCGCAACGGCCCCATGGGTATCGCAAGCGATGGGGACGAAAGGGATAGATATGGGATGGGATAGGACGGGAGCGCGCAACCGCGATGCTACCAGCTGATCCCGACCAACGGCCTCGTATTGACGAGTGTCCGGTGATCGGGGCCGCGGAGCTTGCGATTGAGTTCGCCCGGTCAGTCGATGATCACATAGATCTTGCGGACAGTCTCGATCGTCTTCCAGGTACCGGCGAAGCCAGGCCTCATCACGAAGCTATCCCCGGCGCGGTAAGTCACGGGCTCCTTGCCTTCCTCGGTCAGTTCGACCACCCCTTCGAGAATATGGCAGAACTCGTAGATATCGCTCTTGCGCATGAGGTTCTTGCCGGGTGTCATCTGCCAGACCCCCGTCTCCACCTTGCCGTCGATCGCGTCCTGCTCCCAGGTCGTGCAGGTTGGGTCGCCCTCCAGCAGGCGATCGGGATCAATTTTCGATTGGGCTCCATCGCCGAGCGCCTTGGTGGCAATGGTCTTCAGGAGGGACATGGCTTTTCCTTGCAGGTTGCGAAATGCGCGGGACATGGATGCGCTGCAGCCAGGCCGTCGGATAACCCCGACCCGGCCTAGCAAATGCGCTCTGACCCCTATGCCTGATTCTCATGTGCCGCGATAAGCTGGAAGTCGCGCCGGCCGGTCTTGACCCCGGTCATGGAAATCCGCGCGGCGGGTCGGCCTAACTCACAGTCTCGCTGCCAGCTCTTCCAGCTGGTCGGTGCAGCGGCCCCAGCCCTCGTGAAACCCCATGCCTTCATGGGTTTCACGATCTTCGGCCGTCCAATGGCGGACACGTGCGGTATAGCGGGTTTTGCCGGGATCGCCGACCTCTTCCTCGAAGGTCAGGATGATCGTGATGAACGGCTTTTCTGAAGGAACCCAGGCCTCGCTATAGGCATCCGTGATGACGAGCCGCTCGTTTTCGACGACTTCGAGATAAACTCCACGGTTGGGGTAATCCTGGCCGTCCGGGCTGCGCATGACGATGAAGTTCGAGCCACCGGGGCGGACATCGAGCTTGGCTTCGCTCACACTCCATGGGCGAGGCGCGAACCACTGTTTCAGAAGCGTGGGATCGGTCCAGGCGCGGAAAACGGCATGGCGGGGCGCCGCGAGCGTGCGGGAGAGCGAAAGCTCGTGGGTGGCCGATGTCGTTGCAGTCGATGTCATAACGTTATCCTCGCTAGATCTGTTTTTTGTAGGGTCGGTGGCAAGTTGCGTTTCGTAGTGTAAACGCTATCATTGATCTCGCCTCAGGCATCTATCGCGCCGGCTGCGCCACGATGCCATGGTTTGCGATTGTCCGCGTACCCCTGATGGGTGCGTTCTTTCCCCCTGATAGGGATTTTGCCTCATCTCCATCCTCCTCGCTTGGCACTTTAACGGGATCTGGCATGCGGGATTTGGCATGCGTCTCGGACCAGGCCCTACCAAAAGGCCAAGCCTTGCCAAAAGGCCAAGTGTTCAGGCTCCCACAGCTTCTGGGTCTTCCTATGGCAACGATCGTCATTACGGGCTGCGACACAGGTCTAGGTGTTGAATTCGCGAGGCAATACGTGGCCGAGGGCCACCGCGTCCATGCTACATGCCTCGATCCGCACTCCGCTGACGAGACGCGGGCGATCGCTGGCGACATCACGGTGTCGAAGCTTGATGTCACGGATCATGCTGCAATCGAAGCTTTCGCGG
Source organism: Chelatococcus sp. HY11 (assembly GCF_018398335.1). Taxonomy (NCBI): domain Bacteria; kingdom Pseudomonadati; phylum Pseudomonadota; class Alphaproteobacteria; order Hyphomicrobiales; family Chelatococcaceae; genus Chelatococcus; species Chelatococcus sp. HY11. Next base: position 2,346,943 of record NZ_JAHBRX010000001.1, on the reverse strand, counting down.
AAAGCCTTGGCGGTGCATCCGTCGATATTCTCCTCAACAACGCAGGGATTGGCCGGCCACATCCACCCTTCGGGCAGACCGACTATCCAAACTGGCGGCGTATCCTTGAAACGAACCTGATCGGCCCCATGAAACTGGCGGAATGCCTTGTCGAGAATGTCGCCGCCAGTGAACACAAGACAATGGCTTTCGTGTCGAGCCGCATGGGGTCGATCACGCTCAACAATTCGGGTGGTTCCTATGCCTACCGATCCAGCAAGGCGGGCCTCAACATGGTCGTTAAGACGCTGGCGGTCGACCTCGCGCCGCGTCATATCAGTGTGATCGCCTTGCATCCCGGGTGGGCGGCGACGGAGCCTGGCGGGCGTGTGCCGGTCGCCGAAAGCGTTGCTGGAATGCGCGGCGTGCTGCACCGGGCCGGCCGGCACCATACCGGCATCTTCCAGACCTATCACGACCAACCCTTGCCCTGGTAAGGCCATGACGGACGCTCCCGAAATCGAAGTGGTGGTTGACCGTCGTGACCAGCTCGGCGAGTGCCCTTGCTGGCACGCGGAGGAAGGCGCGCTCTATTGGGTGGATGCATTGCGTCCGGCCCTGCATAGAATGGGGCCTGATGGCGACATTGCCTCCTGGCAAATGCCAGCTGTGATCGGCTCCTTCGGTTTCCGTGACAAGGGCGGCATAGTGGCCGCGCTGCAAACAGGCTTCGCACTCGTTGAACTCGTCGACGACCGCGGTACGAGCTTTGTGAAGCGTCTTGTCGATCCGGAGCCGGAGCGGCCTTTCAACATTCTGAACGACGGCAAATGCGACAGGCACGGGCGCTTCTGGTGCGGCTCCCGTGACGCAGACCTCGCTCATCCGACGGGCGCGCTTTATCGTCTGGACGATTGCTCGCATGTTTCCTGTATGGATCGGGGCTTCATCGTCTCCAACGGCATTGCCTTTGCCCCGGATGATCGCACGTTCTATTTCGCGGACAGCCGCGCCGAGTCCGTTTTTGCCTATGATTTCGATATCGACGAAGGGGTGATTTCGAATCGACGCCTGTTTTTCTCGACCAGGGACATTCCAGGCCGTTGTGATGGCGCGACCGTCGACAGTGAGGGGTTCTATTGGTGCGCGCTCGTCCACGGCGGGCAGATCGCGCGGGTCGATCCGAAGGGCCGTTTCGATCGCCTCATCGATCTACCCGTCAAGCATCCCACGATGTGTGCCTTTGGCGGGCCCGATCTCGATATCCTCTACGTGACAAGTGCGGCCTCGATGGTGCCCGAGGCCGAGCGTGCCAGCATTGTGCACGCTGGTGCGGTCTTCGCGGTTCACGGATTGGGCGTGCACGGTCTCCCGGAGCCGAAATTCGCCGGCTGATTCAGGCGCCGCCCGCGAGGACGAGCGGCTCTTCAAGTTGCGTGTCCTGGGATTGGAAGAAGAGCCGGATCGGCCTGCGCTGGGAGGTGCCGACGCCCGGCTTTGTCGCGCTGACCTGGATATGATGCGAGGGGTTGTCGGTGAAGGTGAAGCGCCCGTCAGGTCCGCTCGTGGTGCGGCTCTTTTCACTGAAGGTCGTGAAATTAAACGTCCAAAGAGTCACGTCCGCGCCGGTGACGGGCCGGCCCCCCGCATCCACGACCCTGCCTTCCACCAGGCCGTTGTTGTGCATATTCGCGTAGAGATCCCACGCGCCGGCAATGAGGGCGATGATGAGCGGCGTCACCACGAAGCGGTTGAGCAACCACTTGCGCCAGCGGGGACGTTGAAAATCCTCATTGTCCACGATGCGACCTCATCCCTTGGTGGCGCCGGATGTGAGCCCCTGGATGAATTCCTTCTGCGCCAGGAGGAAAAGCAGGATGCCGGGTGCGAGAACCATCACACAGAATGCATAGAGCGCGCCCGTCGTATCTTCCTGATAGGACAGGAACCGCGAGAGGCCGAGCGGCAAGGTCTGCATGTCGGCGGATCGTGTCATGATCAAAGGCCAGAGGAAGTTGTTCCACGACCAGATGAACGACAGGATGATATTGGTCGCCATGGCGGATTTGGCGAGCGGCATCATGACTTTCCAGATGATGCGCCATTCGGAGAGGCCGTCGATCTTGGCGGCATCGATCAGGGACTTCGGCACCGCATCGAAACTCGCCTTGAAGACGAAGATGCAGATGATCGTCGAGAACTGGGGCAGCGCGAGGCCGAGATACGAATCCAGCAGGCCGAGCTTGCCGGTGATGAGATAGGCCGGAATGATCGTGGCCTGGAACGGCACCATCATGCAGGAGAGAAACAGCATCAGGACGAGGTTCTTGCCGCGAAAACCCCGCGTCAGCGCGTAGCCTGCCATCGCATTGAAGATGACATTGGCGGCGATCGTCAACACCGACACGATCACGCTGTTGAGGAAATAGCGCGCGAAGGGGATCGCATACCAGACATCCACGTAATAGAAGATGTGCGGATTGCGCGGAATGATATTCGGCGGATATGTGAAGATATTCTCGCCAGATACGGATGTCTTGAACACCCAGTAAAATGGCACGAGCATGATGAAGCTAACGGCGAGCAGGATGACGTGGATTGGCCAGCGCGGGTAACGAAGCATCAGTCCCGCTCCACCGCACCTGCATTGCCGCCCGAAAAGCGATTGGCCGCCCAGGCAATGGCAATGAGCATGATGAAGAAGACCACCGTCACAGCGGCCGCGTAATCAAACCGTGTCTGCACGAAACCGAGCTTGTAGATATAGGTGACGAGGATCTCCGTGGCGCGGCCCGGCCCGCCCCCGGTCATCACATAGACGAGGTCGAAGCTCGTGACCGAGTTGAGCATGCCGATGACGAAGCACAGAAAGATCGACGGTTTCAGCAAGGGCAGGGTAATGCGCAGGAAACGGCGGAATGCGTTGGCCCCGTCGATCTCGGCCGCCTCATAGAGGTTGCTTGGGATATTCTGTAATCCCGTCAGCAGAATGATCATGTAGAAGCCGAGCATCTGCCAGATGTTGGCGGCGATGACAGATGGCAGCGCCCAGGTAAAGGAATTGAGGAATTGAATGGGCGAGTCGACGAGATGGAGCGATCGTGCGACATAGTTGATCAGGCCGACACGTTCGTCGAACATCCACCGCCAGATGATGGCGACAGCCACCGTCATCAGCGGGTAGGACAGAAAGATCGCTGTTCGATAAACATCCCTCCCGCGGATATCCGCATTGACGAGAAGTGCCAGGGCCAAGGCGATCGCGATGCCGATGGGCGCCGATCCGATGATGTAGAGCGTGTTCAAGAGCGATTGCCAGAACACCTCGTCGGTCAGCATTTCGTCGTAATTCTCGAGGCCGATCCAGATCGCGGGCCGCAACGGCGACCATGCCTGAAAGGACAGGACGACGTTCCAGGCGAGTGGGAGGATGCGGTAAAGCAGAAATATCAATAACGACGGGGCCAGAAAGCACCAGATCAGGACGGCTTGCCGCGTGTTCTTGCGCGCAATGAAGAATGATCGGTAGTCCCGCGCCGCCTCGGTAACCGCTGTCGCCATTACGTCTTTCCGCTTGTCACGCTATATCGACCGAGGGCCAGCTTCCCGCTGCGAGCGGGAAGCTGCATTTAGCAAGACGCGCCCGTCAGGAGCGTCGCATCACGCGTGTGACCGCGCGCTCGGCGTCCGCCAGGGCTGTTTTCGGATCCTTCCGGCCGAGCACCGCGTTCTGGATCTCGGGCCAGAACGCATCCTTGACCTGCGCGTCATTGGGCAAGGGCCAGTTGCCGGTCATCTTGTCGGTGTGCTCGATTTGTGTCTGAAGAACAGCATGAGCGAGGGGGTCCTCGGTCTTCATCTTGGCGAGGACCGAATTGTCTGCCTCGATATTCCCGGTGAGGATGCGCCGGCTCAAGGCGAACCGCGTGGCCCATTTGTTGCCCGTCATGTGCTTGATGAGCGACCATGCGAGTTCAGGGTTCTTCGACGATTTCGAGATGACGAAAGCGTGGTTGGTCGGCGTGGACCAGTTGCCCGGCGCCTGCGCCGCGCCAAGCGTGTCCGGGTTGACCCACGGCCCTTGGCCCTTGACGAAGAAATATGAGGCCGAATGCGCCTGGAGCATGCCGACATTGCCTGCGGCGAAGGCGCCGTTTGGCTCGACCCAACGTCCCGTCCAGGCAATCTTGTTGATGCCTCCAGAGGAGGTCGCCTTGGCGAGCTTCTCGAGCACGGCGGCGGTTTCGGGCGTGTTGAAGGCCGGCGTGCGCATGTCCGGCTTCAGCAGCTCGACGCCGTTCATCCGCATCAGCGGCCAGTAGAGCCAGTCGAAATTGAGGGTCAGGAATCCCGTCTTCTCGCCCTTCGCCATGGCCTCCGAGAATTTGATGATCTCGTCGAACGATTGCGGCGGTGCCGATAGTCCGGCCTCCTTGAACATCGTCTTGTTGTAGTAGAGCAGCGTCTTGGCGACATAGAACGGAATGGCGAATTGTTTCTTGTCGTAGACAAAACCGGAGAGATAGTCGGGATTGTAGAGCTTCGCGACGGCCGGTTCCTTTTCCAGCATCGGCGACATGTCGAGGAGCGCGCCATTGGCGGCCCATTCCACCCAGATCATCCCCTGGAGATCGACGATATCGGGCGCCGTGCCCGCGACCAGCTGCGTCTGATAGAAGGCTGGGAGTTCAGGGCCCTTCTTGTCGAGCCATTCGATCTCGACGCCGGGATTGTCCTTGATGAAGTCCGCGAACTGTTCTTTGAAAAACGCTTCCTGGTCAGCGATATTCCAGGTCAGCATGCTGATTTTCTTGTTGGACTGCGCCCTCAGATAGGCGGGGGCGGCAAGCACACCCGCCATCGCCAGTCCGCCTTTGATCACTGTCCTGCGATCCATCCCGCCCTCCCTCGAACTTTTGTTATCCGGCTTTGCTGTGGCCACATGCGCCTGCAAGGCGCGAGAACGCATCTCCGCTGCAAGGCGTTACGCAATCGATATGCAAACATGCACAACGGCCGCTCGATCGACCGGGTTTGCTTCCGTCCCCTTTGCAAGAGCGTAGGGCGTGTTGTTCTGGTTGCCAACGCTCATTCTTGGGTTGATGATAGCGCTTGCAGGCGCGCGGTCAAGCGCTCAACCGTAGCTTGCCGGTGCTTATTGTGACAGTCGCTGTTTTCATGCAGTTATCGGGCTTATGAGCACGCTCCGATTGCCGCGAACGGCTGAAATGCAAGCGATTTCATCTGGTGCAACATTTCATTGAGTGCAACATATTGCGGATTTACTGACTCGACACGCATCCGCAGTGGAGAAAGTCGATGAGGGGAGAGGGGCTTATGTCTCGCCGCCAGCCCGGTGATCTACGGAGTGCCCGCTGGTATTCGGCGGGCGGGATGCGCGCCTTCGCCCATCGCCAGCGCATGCAGCAGATGGGCTTCCGGCGCGACGAGTTCATGGGGCGCCCGGTCATCGCCGTCGTCAACACATGGAGCGACCTCAGCCCCTGTCACGCGCATCTGCGCGAACGGGCGGAGGCCGTGAAGCGGGGCGTTCTGCGCGCGGGCGGCTTTCCGGTGGAACTGCCCGCCTTGTCTCTCGGCGAGGTCATGGTGAAGCCGACGACCATGCTCTACCGCAATTTGCTGGCGATGGAGGTCGAGGAACTGCTGCGTCAGCACCCAATCGACGGGGCTGTGCTGCTCGGCGGCTGCGACAAGACCACGCCCGGCCTCGTCATGGGCGCCATCAGCATGAACATCCCGGCCATCTACTGCCCGGCGGGCCCGATGCTGAACGGTCGTTGGCGCGGGACCAAGGTCGGCGCGGGGACGCACACGCGCAAGTATTGGGACGAGTATCGCGCCGGCCATCTCGGTGAAGCGGAGATGGTGGAGATCGAGGGTATTTCCACACGGTCGCCCGGAACCTGCAATACGATGGGCACGGCGTCGACCATGACGTCGATCACCGATGCGCTCGGTCTGATGTTGCCGGGTGCGTCCAGCATCCCCGCCATGGATGCCGCGCATCCGCGCATGGCGTCGGCCTGCGGGGAGCGTATCGTCGAGATGGTATGGAGCGACGTGAAGCCGCTCGACATCCTGACGCCGGCAGCGGTCCGCAACGCGCTGCATGTCGATGCGGCGCTGGGCGGCTCGACGAACGCGGCGGTCCATCTCGTCGCCATCGCGCGGCGGGCAGGCCTCGCCATATCTCTTGAGGATTTCGACGCGGCGGCCCGCCAGACCCCGGTTCTGGCGAATATCTTCCCGGCGGGGGATGCCTTGATGGAGGACTTTTTTTTCGCCGGCGGACTTCTCGGCCTCATGTCGCGGCTCACCGACAGGCTCGATCTCGACGCGATGACCGCTTCCGGGGTGGCCTGGGGCGACGTTCTGGCGAAGACGCGTGTCGATGACGATGACGTCATTCGGCCGCTCGACAGGCCGGTGGTCGACCGTCCGGCCATCGCCGTGCTGCGCGGCAACCTCGCCCCCGATGGCGCCGTCATCAAGCCGTCGGCGGCGAGCGAGCATCTGCTCGTTCATCGCGGCCCGGCCGTCGTGTTCGACAGCCATGCCGAGCTCAACGCCCGCATCGATGATCCCGCGCTCGCGATCGACGAGAACAGCGTACTCATCCTGCGCGGCGCCGGCCCGGTAGGGGCGCCGGGCATGCCGGAATGGGGGGCGCTGCCCTTGCCGAAGCGCCTGCTCGATCGTGGTGTCCGCGACCTCGTGCGCATCTCCGACGCCAGAATGAGTGGGACGCACTACGGCACCTGCGTCCTGCATGTCGCGCCGGAATCCCATGTGGGCGGGCCGCTTGCGCTTGTGAGAACGGGCGACGAGATCCTGCTCGACGTGCCGGGCAGACGGCTCGAGATGCTGGTGAGCGATGAGGAGCTGGCACGCCGGCGCGAGAACTGGCGGCCGCCGCCGCGCCGGTTCAGCCGCGGTTATGGCGTGATCGTGGAAAGCCACATCACACAGGCCGACAAGGGCTGTGATTTTGATTTTCTCGAGGCAGGCGCGGCTACGCCCGAACCTGAGATCTTCTGATCCGGCCCAATCTCCCAGAACTGTGTTCCAAGCCACGCGCCCCCAGGAAGTTGGATCGAATGGCAAAAGTCCCGCCGGACGATATGCTGCCCACCGTCCTTCACCCCGCACCACGGGAGCGGCTCGGCACGACGCGTTCGCGCATGGAGGATGTCGCCCGGCTGGCGGGCGTGTCGACCGCGACGGTCTCGCGGACGCTTCGCCAGCCGGACCGGGTCTCGCCCCCCGTCCGGGCGCGCGTGGGCGAGGCCGTCGAGCGGCTGTCGTATCGGCGCAATCTCATGGCGGGCGCGCTCGCGAGCGCCCGCAGCATGACGATCGGCGTTATCATTCCCTCGATGATCAACTCTTTCTTCTCGGCGACGGTCGAGGCCATGGAAGAGGGCCTGGAGGGTAGTGGCTATCAATTGCTCATCGGCAACAGCCGCCATTCCATGGATGTCGAGGAACAACTCGTTGCTTCCGTGATGGCCTGGTCTCCCGCCGCGATCGTGCTCACCGGGCGCCGTCACAGCCGCGAAACCATCAGAATGCTGCTCGATGCGGACATTCCGATCGTCGAGATGTGGGAGCTTTCCGACCACCCCATCGACATGATCGTCGGCTTTTCCCAGCGTGCTGCCGGCCGGGTCGTCGTCCGCCATTTCGCCGAGCGTGGTGCGCGCAAGCTTGGCTTTATTGGCGCGATGCTCGATCGTGACTACCGTGCGGTCGATCGCTACGCGGGCTTTGTCGAGGCGGCCGCCGAGGCGGGTTTTGCGCCGCCTGTGGAATACCGCCTCGAGAAAAGGGCGAGCGCGCTCGGTGGCAGCGAGGCACTGCGTGGCCTCGTCACGCGGCATCCGGACGTGGACGCCGTTTTCTGCACCAACGACATTCTCGCCCTGGGCGGCTTGTTCGAGGCGCAGCGGCAGGGCTGGCATGTCCCCGAACGCTTGCGGATCTGCGGCTTCGGCGATCTCGAATTCGCCGCGGCCAGCGAGCCGGCACTCACCACCGTGCGACCGCCGCGCGGGGCGATCGGCACCAAGGTGGTCGAGGTTCTGCTGTCCCGTCTCGGGGGTGAACCTGCCAGGCAGACGATCTTCGATCTCGGGTTTGAACTCGTAGCCCGTGGTTCGACCTGATCTCCATGACGGCCCAACGATCAGGTTTTCAGGCGAGCCTGGTCAGCGCATCCAGATCCTGCGTAAGGCCGAGGCCGTGCGCCTCGCTCAGATGGACGTGGCCTTCCGCCAGCGGCATCAATCCGTCGATGAGAGCGTCGCGCCACGGGTTGGGATTGGTGTCGATTTCAAGCAGGCCATCGCCGCCGGTCGCTGCCAGGAGATGCGCCGACGCGAGCAGCCCGATGCCGCCGCCGAGATAGTGCGGGCAATAGGTCAGGCCGGCGTCGGCTGTCTTGCGGGCCACATCGAGGCAACCCGACAGTCCTCCCCATTTCGCCGCGTCCGGTTGGATGAAGCGTAGCGTCCGGCTTTCGATCGCGGCTTCGAACGTGTCGGTCGCGTTCATGTTTTCGCCCGCCGCGATGGGAATTGGAATGGCCTCGGCGACGGCCTGCCATTCCTTGAGCGGCCTGTCGGCAGCAAGGGGCTCCTCCAGCCAGGCAAGATCATAGGGCGAGAAGGCGCGGCCGAATTGGATCGCCTCATCGCGCGACCAGCCCTGGTTGGCATCGATCATCAGCGTCGCTTCATCGCCAATGGCCGCGCGGATGGAAGAAAGCGAGCGGCGGTCGACCTCTTCGCCGAAGCCGACCTTGAGCTTGAAGGCGCGATGGCCTCGCGCCTTTTCCGCCGCGGCAACCTCGGCGGGTCGTTCCGGGCCGATGCCGCTGGCATAGGCGCGCACCCGCCGCTGGTCAGGGGCGCCGAGACCGTATGCGCGTCTGAGATAAGCACGGAGCGGCAGTCCGGCCCGGCGCGCGGCCAGATCGTGGCAGGCGATGTCGAACCCCGCCGCCACCTGCCGCAAGGGCCCCCATTCACCGGATTGCAGCGCCAGAATGTGCAGGGACTGCATGAGCCGCGCGAAGACCTCGCCCGTCGGCAGTGGGGACAGGTGCCGGAGCATCGGTCCGACCGTCGCCAGCGCGAGACGCGCGCGGTGCTCGGCGCCGACGGACGGAAAGTTGCACCAGACTTCGCCGAGCCCGCGGTGACCGTCACGGTCGCGCACCTCGATGAACACGGCGGGTCGGTCGGTCATGGTCCCGAACGAGGTGCGGACCGGGGTGTCGATGGGCGCACGCACCGCAACGGCTTCGATCTCCGCAATCGCTATGATGTCCGCGCTCATCCGTCCCCCCCCCCCCCCGCTTTGCGCGCATAATGTTGCGCGAGATGAAATTCTGTTTCATCATGTGCAGCATAGAGCAAGTTTGGCCATAGGAGCCAGCGATCTTGAGCAGCCTCGTTCCCGAAAGCGATATGCTGGGCGACGTGCAAGCGGACCTGGGCGCCTCTGACAGCACTGGGGCCGATGCCGGAGCCTCATCGTCCGTGCGCGTGATCGATCGGACCATGCGCATCCTGCGGGTCCTGGCCGACAGCACGGATTCCATGACGCTGACCGAACTCAGCCAGCGCGTTGATCTTCACAAGTCCACCGTGCTGCGGTTCCTCAAGACACTGGAAAAAGGCGGCTTCGTCGCCGCCGGCCACAACGGCAAGGGTTGGCGGCCCGGGCCTGTGTTTCTGGACATACGGTCGCGCAGCATTGCGCGGCATGATCTGGCGGGGCTCGCGAGGCCGCTGATGGAGGAGGCTTGCAGCCAGACCGGCGAGACCGTCCAGCTGGCCATTCTGCCCGATACGAGCGTCGTCTATCTCGCGAAGGTGGAACCTCTTGATCCGCCACTGAAACTCAACACGCAGATCGGGGCACGCCGGCCCATCCATTGCACCGCGCTGGGCAAGGCGATTGCGGCCTATCGCGATCCGGCCGAGGTGGATGCCATTCTCAAGGAAGCCGGTATGCCGGCCTTCACGGCCCGGACGCTCACCAGCGGGGAGGCGTTGCATGAGGCCCTCGGCAAGGTCCGCGCCGATGGGTTCGCGGTGGATGATCGCGAATACAATGACCTTGTTTCCTGTGTCGCCGCGCCGATCCGCAATGGCGAGGGCACGGTTGTCGCAGCGTTGAGCATTTCCAGCCTCGGACAGACAGCGAGCTCCCCGCGCTTCGCTGAATTGATTGCCGTCGCGCGGGACACGGCCGCGCGGATCGGCGAATTGCTGGGATGGCATAGCCAGGCGTCGCGGTGATGATAAACTCCGAGATCGGCCTGGTTCGCGTCGCTCACGAGGAATAAACTCAACAGTTTTTGTGACATCGGAGCCCTTGTGACACCGGATCCGGATGCCTCGCCACCCGGCCTTTTTCCGGTGAGGATGTGCCTCCAGGACAATCCGGTGGCTTCAAGCGAATATAGTGCAGCGCGCCGGTTGGGGTTGCATCGTCGCGTCGCTGCTCCAAGGATAAACGGCGTTTCCGTGCCGGAGAGCACGGGTCATGATAGGGGAGAGTTTGCGTGGTCGAGACTTCCGGGGCAGGCCTGTCGCGTGTGGACGAGGGTGAGGGGGCGTTCGATCGTGTCCTCAAGGGGGGGCGCGTGATCGATCCGCGCAATGGCATCGATGCCGTCATGGATATCGGTATCAGGGATGGCCGGATCGCGGCGGTGGCGGAGCGGCTAGACGCCGGCGCGGCAGCGGTCGACGACATGGCCGGCCATATCGTTACGCCAGGCCTCATCGATATCCACACCCATGTCTATCACAAGGCGACCTCCCTGAGCGTGGACCCTGATCCCGTGGCGCGACGCTCCGCGGTGACGACACTGGTCGACGCGGGCAGCGCGGGCGCGGGCAATCTCGAAGGTCTCAAGGATTTCGTCGCCGCGCGGTCCGCCTTCAACTTGCTGGCCTATGTGAATATTTCCTTTCCCGGCATTTTTGCCTTCGACAAGGCCTTCTCGGTCGGTGAGGCGACGGTGCGGGACCTCCTCAATGTCGGGCGCTGCGTGGAAGCCGTGGAGGCACACAAGGACTTCGTCGTCGGCATCAAGGTGCGTATCGGCGACAAGACGTCCGGCGACGTGGGACTTGAGGCGCTTGACCGCGCGATCGCCGCGGCGGAGCGTACCGGGTTGCCGGTGATGACACATATCGGCGGGCCACCGCCGTCCTATGAGGACATTCTCGCGCGCATGCGGTCTGGCGATATCCTGACCCATTGCTTCCGCCCCGCGCCGAACGCGCCGGTGGATGGGGAGAGGCTCGTACTCCCCGCGCTGCGCGAGGCGCGGGAACGTGGCGTGCTGTTCGACATCGGCCACGGCATGGGGGCCTTCGGGTTCGATAGCGCGGAAGCGGCGCTTGCCGACGGCTTTCCGCCGGACATGATCTCCAGCGATGTGCACGTCATGTCCATCAAGGGACCGGCGTATGATCTCCTGCACACCATGAGCAAGCTGATGTGCTGCGGTGTCGGCGTCACCGATGTGATCGCCATGGTGACCGATGCCCCGGCCAAAGCCATGAGCCGTGACCACATTGGCCATCTCGGCGTGGGAGCCGCGGCCGACATCAGCGTGCTCGATCTCGTTGAGGTGGCCGTGCCCTTCGTCGATGTCATCGGCCATCGCCGCGAGGGCATGAAACTGCTGAAGCCACACGCGCTGTACGTGGCCGGACAGCCGGAAGCGGTTGCGCCGCGTCCTTTCGAGCCGGATGCCGCGTGACGATCGGTTGAAAGTTTCATTCAATGATACAAAGTATCTACTGATGAAATTTTAGTTGCAAAATGCAGGCGGAACCCTATCGTCCTCGGGAAGCGGGCCGTGTGTTCCGCCTGCCAAAAATAAGGGGAGAAATGGCTGATGTCGGTTGCCGGCACGCTGGAATCTGATGCGTTTCCCGCCAATCCCTTCCGCGCCGCGCTCTCGCGCGGTCGCCCCCTCATCGGCATATGGTCGATGTTGAATTCCGTCGATGCCACCGAAGCGCTTTGCTGGTCAGGCTATGACTGGATCCTCATCGACGGAGAGCATGCGCCGGTCTCGCTGCACGACGTGATGACCCACTGCCGCACCGTGGCGGGCACGCCGACGATCCCCATCGTCAGGCTCTTGTGGAACGATCCGCTCCTGCTCAAAAGCCATCTCGACGCCGGCATCGGCACGATCATGCTGCCCTATGTGCAGACCGCCGAGGAAGCTGCCGAGGCTGTGCGGGCGATGCGTTATCCACCCCGTGGCGCGCGGGGCATCGCCGCCATGCACCGGGGGAGCCGCTATTCACGCATCAAGGACTATGCGCGCCGGGCCGACGAGACGCTGTTCCTCATCGTCCAGATCGAGACGAAGGAGGCGCTGGACAATTGCGAGGCGATCGCGGCGGTCGACGGTGTCGACGCGGTCTTCTTCGGGCCAGGCGACCTCGCCGCGAGCATGGGTTTGCCCGGTCAGGCAACGCACCCGGATGTCACGGCCGCCATCGAGGATGGCCTGAGGCGTTGCCGCGCATCCGGCAAGGCTGTTGGTGTGCTGGCCCCCAACGACGCCATTTCCGAGCGGCATATCCGTTCCGGCTTCGATTTCGTATCCGTGGCGAATGATTTCGTGATGCTCGTGCAGCGAGCGGATGCGGCCGCAGCCCATTTTCGTGAAGTCGTCGCGCAGTCGAGCGGAAGGAACTGAACGATGGCGACTGTCGAGTTTGTCAAGCTCGTCAAGCGCTATGGGGCGATCGAGGTTGTCCATGCCATCGATCTCGCGATCCATGACGGCGAATTCATCGTTCTTGTTGGACCGTCAGGCTGCGGAAAATCCACGTCGCTGAGGATGCTGGCCGGCCTGGAGGATGTGTCCGGGGGCGAAATTCGCATCGACGGCCGGGTCGTCAACGAGGTCGAACCGCGCGATCGCGACATCGCCATGGTGTTCCAGGACTATGCGCTCTATCCGCATATGAGCGTCTACGAGAACATGGCTTTCTCGCTGCAGTACCGGAAGGTGCCTAAGCGCGAAATCGACAAGCGGGTGCGCGAGGCGGCGGCGGTTCTCGGCCTTGACCCCTATCTCAACCGCAGGCCGAAGCAGCTCTCGGGCGGGCAGCGCCAGCGCGTAGCCATGGGACGCGCCATCGTGCGCAAGCCGCAGGTCTTCCTGTTCGACGAGCCCTTGTCCAATCTCGACGCTAAGCTGCGCGGCTCCATGCGCATCGAGATGAAGAAGCTGCACCAGCGCCTCGGTGTCACAACCGTCTACGTCACCCACGATCAGGTCGAGGCGATGACGCTCGCTGATCGTGTCGTGGTGATGAACGGCGGCCATATCGAGCAGATCGGCACGCCCGATGAAGTCTACCACGCCCCGGCCAGCCTGTTCGTCGCCGGCTTCATCGGCGCACCGACCATGAACCTCATTCCCGGCCGCGTCGAGGGCCGGGGTCTGAGGCTCGACGGCACCGATGCCATCGTCCCGCTGAATGCGGATGTCGAGGAAGGCGCGCGGGTGGTTTTCGGCCTGCGTCCGGAAGACGTCGAGGTGGTGGAGGAGGGACCGCCGCCGCCCGGCTTTTTCGACCTCTCCGCCGTCGTCGAGGTTGTCGAACCGCTTGGCGCGGACACCCTGGTCTTCACCAGCCTAGCCGATCATGCGGTCGCATCGCGCGTGCGGCCGGAGGTGCGCCCCGCGCCGGGCGAGACGGTCAAGCTTCGCTGCAACCTCCGCCGCATGCATCTGTTCGATGCGGAAACGGGGCGCGCTATCGGCGCTCCCCATGTCCGCGCGGACAAGGGGCAGGCCGATGCCGCCACGGCGGGAGCCACCACAGCGGGAGCCATACATGCCTGACGCGGCATCAGCTCCTCAACCGGCGACCGGCCGGCGCAGCCGTGTTGCGCTTGCCGGCTTCGGCGCCTGGGGACAGATGCATGCCCGCGCGCTTGCCGCGATCCCGGAGGCCGAACTCGTTGCGATCTATTGCCATGGCGATACGTCGGCCGCTGCTGCCGCTGCGCTTGCGCCCGGCGTTCCGGTTTTTCGTCGCTACGATGAGCTCCTCGCCCTGGGCGCGCTCGATGTCGTCAATATCGCGGTTCCGAATGACCAGCATGCCGCGTTCGCCGTGGCCGCGCTGAAGGCTGGGCATCATGTCTTTCTGGAAAAGCCCCTCGGCCTGTCGCTGGAAGAATGCGACGCGGTGCTCGGCGCGGCTGAGGCAACTCGGAGGATGGTCGCCGTCAACCATGAACTGCGCGTCTCCCACCAATGGGGCAAGGTGCGCGAGATGATCGCGGCGGGCGACATCGGCCGGGTAACGCACCAGCATTTCTCGCTGTTCCGCCACGCTTTTCGGCCGGGCTCGGGCGGCTGGCGGCGCGACCCCGCGCGGGTCGGCTCCTGGATACTCGAGGAACTCGTCCATTTCGTCGATCTCGTCCTGTGGTACGCGCGGGAGAACGGGCCGCCGGTCCGCCTTCTCGCCCAGTCCACATCGCCGTCGGGCTTGTCGGACACCGTATCCGTGCTCATGACATGGGCGGACGGTTCGACGGCCCTCGTGACGCAATGTCTGGCGGGCTTCCAGCATCACACCCTCCTCGAGGTTGCCGGCGACGCCGGCGCCATCCGCACATGGTGGTCGGGCGCCCAGGACCGCACGGCCCATCCCAGTTTCGCGCTCGATGTGCAGCGGCGCGGCTCAAACGAGGCCGTGACGATCGCTGTGCCGCAATCCGGTGAGATCTTCGAGCTGGAGGAGAATATGCGTCGGGCCCTGCTTGGCTTCCAGACCGGTGAAAGCGTGATGCCCGCGCGCGATGCGCGCGCCGCAGTTGGGCTCTGTCTGGCCATCGAGACAAGTATTCGCGGCGGTGGGGCGGTCGAATTGAACGGTAATACCTGAGGTGAGCGCGCAGCGCCTCATCGTCTATCATAACGTCAGTCGCGATTCGCCGAACTACATTTTCTCATCCGCCGTGTTGATCCCTCCCCTTCAGGGGAGGGTGGCGCCGCAGGCGCCGGGTGGGGATCCGGGGGCGACCTGAGCTGCCCCAGAAGCGGGTGGCGACAGCTGCATGGTCAGCGGAGCATTGCTCGCGGCCCTGTGCCCCACCCGACCTCGCTGTCGCGAGGCCACCCTCCCCTGAAGGGGAGGGATCAGCGGCGGCGGTGCCCCACTGTGTCATCCCCGGCGCCGCGCCGCGACGGGAAGGGGATCCATGAACACGGCGCGGCCCTTGGATCACTGACGGCGTTCAATGGGAAGGCCGAACCCCAGCCGTCATGGCCGGGCGTGTCCCGGCCATCCCGATCGGTGAGGCTGGCACCCTCCTGATCGGGATCCCCGGCACAAGGCCGGGGATGACGCGAGCAGGGCCTGTGTTTCAAGTGGGCTCGCAAACCATGCTCCAGCAACAGCTACCTCGACCGGGCCGCCTCAAAAGCCAGGCATTCGCTGAGGGTTGGAATGCCCGCGCGGGTGCCGGGTCGCGTGCATTTTAGGGCAGCCGCCGCTGCGGCGAACGAGAAGGCCGCGTGGGAGCCAAGGCCGGCGCCGACGGTCAGCGCATAGGCGCCGTGGAAGGTATCGCCCGCGCCGTTGGTATTGACGGCGACAACCGGAAAGGCGGGCTGGTGGTAGAGGCAGCCGTCTTCCAGCCATCTGACCCCCGCTTCGCCCCGGGTCACCGCCACGATTCGGCAACCATAGGTTGCGACGTGCGCAAGACCCTGTTCGATGCCAAGCCCTGTGAACTGGGCAAGCCCGTTCTCCGAAAAGATCGCATGGTCGGTCAGCGGCAAGAGGTGCTGGAAGGCGTCCGTCTCGGTGACGTCGCCGTCAAGCACGGTCGGGACGCCGGCTGCGCAGGCGGCGCGGAACAACGCGAGCGCGCCCGTCGGCCAGCGCGGATCGACGAGCGCGGCGGAGGCGCCGGCGATCTCGTGCAGCGGCAGCCAGCCCGCGTCATCGGGCAGGTCGCCACGGAAGTTGACGAGCTGTCGCTCACCGGCGGCGTCGATGATGATGGCGGATAGCGACGACAGCGCACCTTCGATGAGGCGAAGGCCGCCCACATCAACGCCTTCCGCGACGAGTTCGCGCTTCATGGCCTCGCCGGCGAGATCCTGGCCGGCGCGTCCCCAGAAGACCGCTCGCCCGCCAAGGCGCGCCACGGCGACGGCCGCCGTCGCGGCCATGCCGCCCCCCACGACGTGATAGCCTTGGGCCGGTATCTTCTGGTTGCCGCGAGTGAGGAGGCTGTCGACCTGCCAGGTCTGGTCGAGCGCGCAATGGCCGAGACAGACGACGCGCGTCTGCGCGGCAAGCGCGGTGAGGTCAGCGGAGGTTCGTTCGGGCATCGGGCCGTCGAGGTTGAGAGAAGCGAGGCCCGCCAGGGCATCCCTCCATAGGGCAAATCCGACTTGAAGGGAAACATCCGATGCCATCCAAGTCGGTGCGTTTGCTCGTTTATTCCTGACGCTGTTCCGGACGTTGTTCTTGGCACTATTCTTGGCGCGGCGAGCGGGCTTCGTCAGGCAGAACGCAGATAACGGATCGGGCGGCCGGGAACGAGGGCCGAGGCCGCCTGGACGATCGCGTCGGTGTCGATGCCATGGTGCCGGTAAAGATCGGCGATGGTGCCCGTCTGGCCGAAGTGCTCGACGCCCAGCGAACGCGTGCGATGGCCATGGACGGAGCCGAGCCAGGCCAGCGTCGCCGGGTGGCCATCAAGCACCGTCACCAGCCCGCAATGGGAGGGCACCTCGGCGAGGAGCCGTTCCACATGGCTGCGGGCATGGACAAGGCCGCGCTCGCGGGCGCGGCTCGCCGCCGTCCAGCCGGCGTTGAGGCGGTCCGCCGAGGTGATGGCGAGCAGCCCGATATCGCGGCGATCCTCGCCCATCAGTCCAACGGCGGCGATCGCCTCCGGGGCGACCGCGCCGGTGTAGGCCACGACGACCTGGGCGTTGGGACCGGGCCTGCGCAGCCAATAGGCTCCATTGATGATGTCCTCGGCCAATGCCGGCGTCATCGCGCGTTGCGGCTGCTCGACGCTGCGGGTGGAAAGCCGCAGGTAAACCGATCCGCCGACCGCATCGCGCAGCCAGGTCGTCTCGTCGGGCTCCGCCTCGCCGGAACGCTGCAGATAGGCGAAGGACCAGTTGAGGATGGTCGCAAGTTCATCCACGAAAGCCGGCTCGAAGCTGGCGAGCCCGTCCTGCGCCATCCCGATCAACGGTGTGGCGATGGACTGATGGGCCCCGCCCTCGGGCGCCAGCGTCACGCCGGACGGGGTCGCCGCCACAATGAAGCGCGCATCCTGGTAGCAGGCGTAGTTCAGGGCATCGAGGCCACGCTCGATGAAGGGATCATAGAGCGTGCCGATCGGCAGCAGCCTCTCGCCGAAAATGGAATGGGACAGGCCGAGCGCCGAGAGCATGATGAACAGGTTCATCTCGGCGATGCCGAGTTCCATATGCTGGCCGCTCGGCGAGAAGTTCCAATTGAACGTCGAGGGAATACGCTCGGCCTTGAAGGTGTCCGCCATCTCTTCGCGCGCGAAGAGCCCGCGCCGGTTCACCCAGGCGCCTAGATTGGTCGACACAGTGACATCCGGCGACGTCGTGACGATGCGACGGGCAAGTTCCGTGTCGCCCTTGGCGATCTCGTGCAGGATCAGACCGAAGCCTTGCTGGGTCGACATGGACGGTTGGGCGGGAACGCTGAGCGCTGCCGGCACGTCAACCTCCGGTGCCTGATAACGGCGGCGGCCCTTGGCGGCGAAGGGGACCGAGGCGAGGAAGCTCTTCAGCGTCTTTGCCGGCAGGCCGAGGCCTTCAAAGATGTCCCACTCATGGCCTTCGCGGATGTTCAGGCTCTGCCGCAGCGTCTCGACCTGGGTCGGCGTCATGAGGCCGGCGTGGTTGTCCTTGTGGCCGGCGAGAGGCAGGCCGAAGCCCTTGATGGTATAGGCGATGAAGCACACCGGCCGGTCATGGCTGCGCGCTTCCTCGAAGGCGGCAAGCAGTGAGGGCAGGTCATGCCCGCCAAGATTGGCCATGAGGGCAGCGAGTTCGTCATCGCTGCGGCGGTCGATGAGGCGCGAGACCTCACCCTGGTCGCCGAGGTCATCGGTGAGGCGCTTGCGCCAGGCCGCGCCGCCCTGGAAGGTGAGGGCGGAATAGAGCTGGTTGGGACAGTCGTCGATCCAGCGACGCAGCGCCTCGCCACCGGGCTCGGCAAAGGCTTCCTGCTGCAGCGTGCCATATTTCAGGATGACGACGTCCCAGCCGAAATTGCGGAAGATCGCCTCGAAGCGCGACCACAGCCCCTCGCGGACGACGGCATCGAGGCTCTGCCTGTTGTAGTCGACGATCCACCAGGTATTGCGCAGGCCGTGCTTCCAACCCTCCAGCAGGGCCTCGAAGATATTGCCCTCGTCCATCTCGGCGTCGCCGACGAGCGCGACCATGCGGCCCTCGGGTCTGTCCTTGCCCCAGCCCTTGGCACGGACATAGTCCTGAACCAGCGAGGAAAAGAGCGTCTGCGCCACGCCGAGGCCGACAGAGCCGGTGGAAAAATCCACGTCGTCCGTGTCCTTGGTGCGCGAGGGGTAGGACTGCACACCCTTGTAGCCCCGGAAGTTCTCGAGCTTCTCCCGGGTCTGGTTGCCGAGGAGGTACTGGATGGCGTGAAAGATGGGGCTCGCGTGCGGCTTGACCGCGACCCGGTCTTCCGGCCGCAGCACCGCGCCATAGAGCGCAGTCATGATCGTCGCGAGCGACGCCGATGATGCCTGGTGTCCCCCAACCTTCAGCCCGTCCGTGCTGGCACGCAGGTGGTTGGCGTTATGGATGGTCCAGGTGGCAAGCCACAGAATCTTGCGTTCGAGCGCGGCGAGAACGGGCAAGCGGACGTCCGTCATGACAATTACCCCACAGGAATTTCCATGATGATAGACTGGGATGTTTGCCAAAAGTAGCCAATCTCGCTTGCATTGCGATGGCCATATGGCGATATCAGCCAAACTAGCTCGAAAATAGGCGGATATGTGCCAAATGCGCGCGTTGGACGATATCGACCGGAAGATCATTGCCGCCGTGCAGAATGATGGTCGTATAACGACCCATGAACTCGCGGAGCGGGTCGGCCTGTCGCCGTCCCCCTGCGCCAGGCGGCTGCGCCTGCTTGAGGAGGCCGGTGTCATCAAGGGTTACACGGCGATCATTGACCAGACCAAGGTGGGGTTGCCGGTCAGTGCCTTCGCCTCGATCAAGCTGGAACGCCAGCGCGAGGAGAGCCTGGATCGTTTCGCCAAGGCGGTCGCGCTGTGGCCGGAGGTGGCCGACTGCTACCTCATGACCGGGCAGCGCGACTATCTCTTGCGGATCGTGGTGAAGGATCTCAAGGCCTATGAGCAATTTCTGAAGGACAAGCTCACCCGTCTCGACGGCGTCGCGTCCATCGAGACCAGTTTCGCGCTCGGACAGGTCAAGCGTTCGGAGGCCCTGCCCCTGCGATGAGTTCTTGCGGTGAGGCCTCAGATCATGGCTAGGGGCCGCTTGCGGCGCGGCGGAGGAAAGGCGGCATCGATCGCGGCGAGGTCTTCCGGCGTCAGTTGGAGGTCCGTGGCGCGCGCGTTTGCCTCGACATGGGCTTTGCGGCTTGCCTTTGGGATCGCGATCAAATCCGGTTGGCGCAGCGCCCAGGCCAGCGCCACCTGCGCGGGCGTCGCGTTGTGGCGGGTGGCGATATCAATGAGAGGTCCCGACTGGAGGAGTTCGCCGCCCTGGCCAAGGGGAGAGTAGGCCATGAGGGGAATGCCATGCGCCATTTGCCACGGCAGAAGATCGTACTCGATGCCGCGATAGTCGGGATTATAGAGGACCTGGTTGACGGCGCATGCGCCAGCGGGGGCGATTTTCAGCAACTCCTCCATGTCGGCGGTGTCGAAATTCGATACCCCCCAATGGCGGATCTTGCCGGCCTCCTTCAGCTCCTCGAAGGCGGCGACGGTCTCGGCCAGTGGAATGCCGCCGCGCCAATGCAGCAGATAGAGATCGATGATATCCGTGCCGAGACGGCTCAGACTGGCCTCGCAGGCTGCGCGCGTGCCAGTGCGAGAGGCGTTGCTGGGCAAGACCTTGCTGACGAGGAACACGTCCTGGCGTCGCCCCCTGATCGCCGCGCCGACAAGCTCTTCCGACGCACCGTCGCCATACATCTCCGCCGTGTCGATCAATCTCAGGCCGAGGTCGATGCCGGCGATCAGCGTTTCTTTTTCCGCGCGAAGGTCGTTGCCGCGCTCGCCGATCGTCCATGTTCCTTGCCCAAGGACAGGAATCTCCTCGCCGTTTCTCAAGCCGATCCGCCGCATAACATCCCCATGACCAGACTTCATGACCAGACTTCGCCTTTGATGCCCCCTTGAGGCCTGTTCACGGTTATTGCATAACGCGGCTGGCAAGCGACAGGGTCCGGGTGCGTTGAGACTTCATTCCCGCGCGATTGCCCTCATGTCGACATGCCCTCGTGTCATATCCGTGCCAAAATGAACGACCCATTCTGGTGCATGTCCCGAAATGACGCAATTTTGTGCCGCCTATCCCGGCGATACCCAGGAGGGTGGGGACGCTCGCAGTGAGATGCTAGCCCGCCATGTCAGTGCCGCTACTCTCCGCCTGTAGCCCGGGGACCCGAGGCTTCATCATCACGACGCGGCATTCAAGTACCGGAAAATACTTCGGGGAAGCAACCTGTCGTTTGTTTTCCAGTCTGCATGCGACACGAATTTTTGTGCTCACTTGCAGGTATTTACGGGAGGCGGCCTGATGGTCTTGCGGTCAAGCCCAGGCTGATTTCTGAACAACTGACAAGTTGTAATATGTGAGTGACGCGTTGCAACAGGCAAGCACAATTAACCAAACTCGTTAATCTCTGCTTCTGTTATCTACATAGCGGCGTATCGCTTCTGGCATGGGCTTCGCTGGATTACTCCGGGCAGAGGAGCAGAAGGCGCACGCGGCCGCTGTTTCATTGTTCGCAACAAGTTGGAGAGTTCGTACGGGCGCGTGGTTACTGGTGGTATTTGGGCAAGCAACCATGGGCGGTTGCCAGTCGAAGCTGTCCGCCATTTGACGCGGTGCCGACAGCCGCCGCAAGTAGGCGGCCTGTCCCACCAATACCTGATGCGTTTGTATGGGGGGCAACGCATGCGAGATCTGACGCAGGCTGAGATAACCGTGCTGCGACATTTGCATAGTGGCGATACCGCAGAAGTGCTGGGTCTCCGTATGGGGGTTTCTTGGCCACGCGGAAACTGGGTAACGACAACGTTGCGCCGATTAGCGCGCAAGGGCTTAGTCGCACGTATACTAAAGGGTGAGGGCAAGGCGGAGGTGGAGACCTTTCAGGTGACACTCAGCGGCCAGGAAGCGCTCACGAAAGTTGTATAGCATCATGGCACCGGGCCTTTGGGTATTGCCAGGTAAAACTGCACCGCATGCTGCCGAGATTGCGCTGTATGCTGATACCCATCCGAGTCTATTCGGGAAGTTTCGCGGGCTATCTTATACCACTTAGGCTTTATCCTCTAATTAAAGAGTCTTAGGTGGGCGACTTAGAAGTCTTGGTGGTGGGGTTTCACTATCGGATAGTGCCGTCTCCACCCATGAACTCCCCTGGCGTGAACACATAGAGGTGAATAACGCGATACAGTCGCCGCCATCACGAGGCGAAAGCGCAAGGTCCCGGGCCGCTTAACGATCGGAAAACAATGGGGTAATTCTCGTTAACCATATCTTGATTCTTTCTAAGTCGATGAGAGGTGCCCCGTTTTTTATATATATACGTGCATAGGCTCGCTCGCGTTGGCTGATAAGCTCAATAAATACTGGTATTGATTTCGCCGGCCTGTGGTGATCGTAAGCGTTCACGTCCGTTCCAATATATAGTTTACTGCACAGTTTGTTGTGGTAATGTGTCATTATGTTTTGTTGGGGGCGGGCGTGTCCAGGGGCGGTGTCTCTAAAATCCGTAAAAGTGCAAGCTTGTTTTGCGTATCGGAAATTTGCCGGAGGTAAGCATGCGGCAAATGAGGTTGACTTTGACTGAGGACGATAGGCAGCGCCTGGTTGACATCGTTGAACGAGGCGATCCGTCGTCGATGGCGGTGCTGAGAGCGCGGATAGTGCTCGATAGCGAAAAGAACCCCCGCCGGGACGTCGCGCGTGAATTGGGTGTCGCAAGCCAGACGATCGCGAAATGGTGGCGACGCTATGAGCTGGAGGGCATCAACGGGCTGTACGACCGTCCCCGCTCCGGTAAGCCGAGACGCTTCTCGCGTCATGAGTTGATCTCTTTGATCAACGAGACATTGTCAAAGGATTGTCCCGGGCGGCTTTCTTGGAGCGTCCGGACGGTCGCGAAGGAAACGGGCCTCTCGCCAGCGATGGTTGGTCGTGCCTGGCGTGATCTCACGCGGGAGCAGCGCGCCCTGTTGCGTGACGGGCTGGGGAACGTGCCAACGGCTGCTGCGATGGCCACGGAGCCCGCCGAGCCTGCTTCTCATCCATAACCGGCGTGCCAGCGCGTGGGGCTGGCTGGCGCTCCGGAGCGGCATCGGATATGCCGCGATGCCGATGGACCATCGGGACGAAAGACGTCAGTCGGCTTTCGGACAGGCCCTGTGCTCGACAAAGCGATTGAGAGGCTGTCTCGATCAAGGCGGCAAACGAGGCCGCCGGAAAGGCGTCGCGCTATCGTAATCCCGCCTTCCGCCCGCTGTCGCCGGCCCAGAAACAATAGGTCGGGACAGAGTCTCGGGACATAAGAGATTTCTCGGCAGATGTGACGCGCCTTACCGTCCGGAATCACAAGCAACAATAAACCGGGATATTTCGCAAGTTTGATGAAAAAGCGAAAATGCTCGGACTTATGTGAATTTAGAAGCGATAATCGGTTGTATCCCGTGAAATTTATTATCGGTACGGCGATTATGCGAATAGATTGTAAATATAGAAGGAGGCGGAAGAGGAATAGGGATATATCGACCTGAATAACAACGATCTGAGCCGATATTTTCCCAGGATTTAGAGGGGAATTTCATCATGACAGCTGAGATATTATCGCCGGTGGCGCATGGTGCCGGGTCCTTTGGAGGGGATTTTTCGCCGGCCGCACTGGATCCGGCCGCACTGGATAGAGTGAGTACAATGGATGCCATGCTCCCCCCGTCGCTATCGGTGCGACCATCAAACACAACAATTATCATCATCGAGCCACGAACCCTGATCCGCGACTGCCTTTTGCAGAGCCTCAGGGCGCTCACGAACGGCGATACGGTACTCGCTTTCGCGAATGTGGAGGACTGGCGCGTGGCTGATCCCCAGCCTGCTCCGAACACCATAATCTTGCTGTGTCCGGTGGGCCGGAAGCCCAAGGATATTGACGAAGAGATCGGTATACTGCCGGATGGCTGCAAGCACATGCCTGTCGTTCTGCTCTCGGATATCGAGGAGGCGGAGCAGATACTCGATGCTCTGGATTATGGAGCGCGTGGTTATATTCCGACAAGCATGTCGCTTGACGTGGCGGTCGAGGCTTTGCACCTCGTCAAGGCTGGCGGGGTCTTCGTGCCGGCGAGCAGCCTTATCTCATCCAGGCGCTCGATCGAGGAACACGCTCAGACGGCTAAGAGTCCGTTTGAGAATGGTCATGGATGGACACTTCTTCGGAGCATGAGGCTGCCGAGAGCGAGGTGGATCATCGCCTCTGAAACGTCGATCCGCTTCTCATAATCGCGAACGAGCCGTTTCCAGCGCGTCATCCATCCGAAGGTGCGCTCGACGACCCAGCGTCTGGGCAGCACCTTGAAGCCCGGCTCCTTGTCGGAGCGACGGATGATCTCGAGGACGAAGTCCTGATATGCCGCGGCGTCCATAAGGCGGGTGCGGTCGTAGGCACCGTCGGCAAACAGATGCTTGAGCCATGGCCATCGCTTGCGGACGGCCGCGACGATCGTTTGAGCACCGGCGCTGTCGGAGATGTCGGCAGTGGTCAGATTGACCATGAGCAACCTACCATCGGTATCGACGGCAATGTGCCGTTTACGACCGACCACCTTCTTACCGGCATCAAAGCCCCGCTTTTCCGCAGCTGGTGCCTTGATGGACTGGCTGTCAACGACGGCGGCCGTCGGGCTCTGTTCACGCCCTTCGCGCTCGCGGTCGAGCATCAGTGTGACGTCGTGGATCGTACGGAACAGTAGCCGGCGCACGAAGCGGCGGAACCACCAATACACCGTCTGCCAGGGCGGAAAGTCGTTCGGCAACATCCGCCATCCACCACCTGTGCGCGCCAGATAGCGAAGCGCATCAAGCACATCACGCAGGTCCGTCGCCGGCTTGCGTCCACGCTTGGCCACCGGTGGTAGAAACGGCTCAACGAACAGCCATTCTTCGTCCGTCAGATCGGTCGGGTAGCGCTTCGATCGCTTCTCAAATCCAGCCATCCGGCTACGGCTCGCTCGGGTCCACATCCCAAGCTTGAATCATGACCCAGCCGTCACATCAACCCATTCTCAAACGGTCTCTAAGAACAACGGCAATAGCTTGTTCACGGTGCGTCAGGCAGCGGTTGTCGGTGCCCTGCGGCAGGGCAAAGCGAACAAGCGTATCGCTTATGAGCTCAACATGCAGGAAAGCACGGTCAAGGTGCATGTCCGCAACATCATGCGGAAGCTGAAAGCCAAGAACAGGACAGAGGTCGCGGTGTTGACCCACGAGCTGTTCCTCAAAGGTGACGATGGCTGACGCGTACTGGGGAAATCCCAAAGTATAGAAATGGGAGATTACGATGATCGTGAGCCCTGCATCGCCCCGTCAGCCTGGCGATCGCATGATCGATTGGCGTGGTCTTCTGCGACGGTGGTGGCTCATCATACTCTCAGCTCTTGTCTTGGGATTGGCGCTGGCGCTCGTCATCCTCAACCTGACGCCCGCCCGCTATACAGCAGAGGCCAGTCTCGTGCTCGAGGCCCGCAAGGTCCAGGTGATCCTCCAGGATGCCGTCGTTTCGCGTCTGCCCCAGGACAGCCCGGTGCTGCGCACGGAGCTCGATGTCATCAGTTCGCGCTCTCTGGCGGAGAAAGCCCTGGAGAAGCTCGGCGAGGAGAGATCTGCCGCAGATGTCGCTGCCCCGGATCGACAGGTGTCGACAGAGGTTCCATCCGGCATTTGGCAATACTTGAGTCCATGGCGATATATGCCATGGTCGCGAGCGGGCGAGCCGGAACCATTGACGGACAGTAGTCGACGGGCGGACATCGACAGACTTTTGAATGGATTGCGCGTCAGTAATGATGGCCGATCTTATACAATCTTCATTGCCTATACTGATAAGGACCCGATATACGCGGCCCGTGTCGCCAATGCTTTCGCTGAAGCTTATTTGGACCAGCAGACGGGCCTGCAGACCGGCGCCACACGTCAGGCCAGCGCTTGGCTCGGCAAGAAGCTCGATGACTTGCGTTCCACATTGCAAAGCTCCGAGATGGCGGTTGAAGACTTGCGCCGCAAGTCCGGTCTGGTGGAGGCGAATGGCTCATCGCTCCAGGTTCAGCGGCTGGACGCCCTCAACCGCGAGCTTGTGATCGCCCGCGCCAACCGTGCGGGTGCCGAGGCTCGTCTGGCGACGGCCCGCCGGCTGGCCCAGGAGGACGCCGGCGCGAGCGCGGCGACCTTTCCGGAGGTGCTGAACTCCCCTGTCATTCAATTGCTGCGCAAGGACCAGGCGCAGTTCAGCCGCGAACTCGCCAGCCTCGAGAATGCTGGTGCATCGAAGAGCGCGCAGATCCCGGCGCTCAAGTCGCAGCTCGATGCTCTCCAGCAGCAGATCGCGACAGAGACCGAACGCGTATTGCTCAGCCTTGCCAACGAGGTGGATGTGGCGCGCCGCAAGGAGGATGCGCTCACGTCGGAGTTCAATGCCTCGCAGTCAAGCTATGCGGCCTCCAGCGACGCCTTGATCCATGTGAAGCAGCTGGAGCGGGAGGCGGATGCCAATCGGACCGTCTATGAGAGCTTTCTCAACCGCTACAAGCAGACCCTCGAGCAGGATGGCCTGGCGGCGCCGGAGGCGCGGCTGGTCTCCCGCGCCGAGCCGCCGCGTCGTCCCTCGACCGCGCGATTGCCCGTGCTGGTGTTCGGGTTGCTTGGTGGGCTGGGCTTCGGCCTTGGCTTGGCGATGATGATGGAGCATCTCGACGATCGCGTGCGCAACGCGGCCGCGCTTGAACAGGCGACGGGAACCAAGGTGCTCGCACAGGTCCCGCTTGTGCCCGCAATGCGCCGCAGGACGGTGACGTCGCCCATCATGCCGCCTGGCTCGTCCTATGAAAGAGCTTTTGCCAAACTGCAGGCGACGTTGCGCCTGTCGCCGCAGACAGGAAACGCGAAGGTCATCATGGTCACATCGGCATCGACGGGCGATGGCAAGACCACCACCTGCGTATCGCTCGCCCGGTCCATCGCGCGCGGCGGCGAGCAGGTCGTCATCATCGACGCGGACTGGCATCGTCCGGCGGTCGCTGCCATGCTGCGGGGAACGCTGGTGCCCGGTCTGGCGGATGTGATGCGCGGCGGCGCGACCCTGGCCGATTGCGCGCAGGTGGATCGTCAGTCGAGCGTCCATTTCATCGCGCCCGGGCTGACGGAGGGGCTGCCACAATCGGCGCTAGGCTCCGAGGCCGTTGGCGCCTGCATCGCCGAGCTCAGGCAGCGCTACGACATCGTGCTCATCGACACGCCCCCCGTCCTCAGCGCGGCGGAGGCCGCCTTGGTCGGCCGTTTCGCCGACGCGACCCTGTTCATCGTCCGGTGGGGCAGGACAGGGACGCGTGAGGTGGTTGCAGGCCTGCGCGAGCTCAGCTTGTGCGGTCTGGACCGGGTGAGCCTCGTGCTCGGCGGGATCGACCCGCGCCTGCTGCCGCAATACGGCAGCAATCCCACGGCCGACAATGGCGAGGACGGAGCCGGCCCGGCGCGGCGCCATGGCCGCCCGCAGCCGGGGCTCGTGGCGCGGCCCTCTCCGGCGGCGGCGCGCGCGGCGACGGTCGTCCCGGCCGTCGTCAAGGTTGGGAGCGACAGGTCATGACCCGGCGGATCATGGGGCTCATCGTGGTGGGCATCGCGAGTATCGGCTTTCAGGCCGGCCTTCCGGCCCATGCTGCCGGCGATGGCGGCTATCGCGCGGGTGCTGGCGACACGCTCAACGTGGTCGTCTATGGCGAGGACAAGCTATCGGGGCGTTTTCGCGTGAGCCCGGCGGGCACCATCAGCTATCCGCTCGTCGGCGAGGTCGCCGTGGCGAACTTGTCGACGATCGAGATCGGCCGGAGGATTGCGGCGGCGCTCGCGGAACGCATACCGTCCAGCGGCCTGCCGAGCGTGGAGATTGTCGAATACGCGCCCGTCTTCGTCATCGGAAATGTCGACAAGCCCGGACCCTATCAGTACAGGCCGGACATGACGGTGTTGGAACTGGTAGCGCTCGGTGGCGGTGAGCGGCGCGTCGCCAGCAGCGAATCCGTGATGCTGCAGATCATCTCCACCGAACAGGAACTGGTTGATCTCAGGATCGCGCGCTGGTCGGAGCTGGTGCGCAAGACCCGTGTCCGCGCGGAAATCGCGGGCCAAGAGTTCGATGGCAAGGAGGCGATCGCGGGCGGGGAGCTTGTTGCTGCCGGCACGCGCCAGTCTGTCGTCGACAACGAGGTGTCCCTGTTCCGCGTCAGGCGCACGATACTCGCCGAGCAGAACAAGGCGCTTGCCGCGCAACGCGCCAGCTATGACCAGGAAATCGCGTCGCTCGAGGAGGGCATCAAGCTTCACGATGAGGAACTGCGCCTTCTGGAGCAGGAGGTTGGGACGCAGCAAGGCCTGTACGACAAGGGGCTCGCCGTCCAGCCGAGGCTTCTCGCGGTGAAGCGGGAGTTGTCAGCCACGCGCCGCAATGCATTGGAGCTGCGCTCGTTCCTCGCCAGAGCGCATCAGCGCCAGCTCGAGGTCGATCAGAAGATCGCCGAATTGCGTGATCAGTGGGTGCGCGACAACGCGACGATGCTCGCGGAGCTCGACATCAGCACCGCCCGCCGTGACGAGAGGATCGGCTCCCTCGTGGCCGCCCTTGGCGAGTTGCGTGGACAGGCGAGCAGCATGCGGGACGCGGACAGGCGCACGACGAAGTATAGCGTGACCCGGCAGGAGGAGGGGCGCTACGTCACGCGGCCAATCGGCGAACTCGATGCCATCGCGCCGCGCGATATTCTCCGTATCGATGTGCCCGGCCCGGGACGGGTCAGTGAAGGCGCAACCATGCCCCATGCCCCGCCGCGCGATCTCGCGGCGCGATAGCCGCTGCTTTCGTTCCGGGCGGGCTTCAAAGGAAGAGGGGAGGGGGCGGCGGCCAAGCCAGCCCCCGGAAGAGGATGGGCCCGGCCGTTTCCGCGACCGGGCCCATTTTGTGACAGCCGTCGCGGAACGATCACCGCACAGCCCTTTGCGCGGACGCGGCAGGAAGGGGCGGAGAGAGGGGCGGCAAGCTGAAGGCGAGCGCCTCTTCATGCGCGCGCCAATGGCCGTAGGCATCAGCCAGGCCGACGTCGAGGCCGATGCGCGGGGTCCAGCCGAGATCTCTGAGGCGTGTCGTGTCGAGCAATTTGCGTGGCGCGCCATCCGGCTTCGATGGATCGAAAGCGAATGAGCCGGTGTAGCCGACAACCTCGGCGATGGCGCCGGCGAGCTCCTGGATGGTCACTTCCATGCCTGAGCCAATATTGATCGGTTCCGGCGCCTCATAGGCCTTCAGCAGGAAGATGCAGGCATCGGCGAGATCGTCGACGTGAAGGAACTCGCGTCGCGGCGCACCCGAGCCCCAGATCTCGACAACAGGCTTTCCCGTTTCCCTGGCTTCATGAATCTTGCGCATCAGCGCGGGGATGACATGCGAACTCGTCAAGTCGAAATTGTCGTTCGGCCCGTAGAGATTTGTCGGCATGGCGGTGATGAAGCGGCAGCCATACTCGCGCGCATAGGCCTCGGCGAGTTTGAGGCCGGCGATCTTGGCGACGGCATAGGCTTCATTGGTTGGTTCGAGGGCGCCGGTGAGCAGGGCGGTCTCCGCGATGGGCTGCGCGGCGAGCTTCGGATAGATGCAGCTTGATCCGAGGTAGAGCAGCTTGCTCACGCCTGCGCGCCGGGCGGCGGATATGACATTCGCGCCGATCATGAGGTTGTCATAGAGAAACTCGGCAGGGAATGTCGCATTGGCGACGATCCCGCCTACGCGCGCGGCGGCGACGAGAACGATGTCCGGGCGCCTCTTGAGCATCCAGTCTTCCACATCGGCCTGACGGGTGAGGTCGAGCTCCGTGCGATCAACCGTCAGGAGCTTGCAGTCCTCCCGGGCGAGGCGCCGCGTCAGCGCCGATCCGACCATGCCCCTGTGACCGGCGACGAAAATGCGCCGGCCGGATAACGCCATGGCATCGCCGTGGGGATGCATGATGTCGCTTGGTGTGTCTCGATGCGAAAAGCCACTGTCTGCTGCGGTCATTGCGCTGCCTCCGTGGTATCATACCCAGGCCGCGATGGTGCGCCGCTACTCCGGATGCCGCGTACCATCGTCGCTGCATAGCTTAGGGCGACGCATGGTCCGCTTCACCTTGCCCGAAGGTGGCAAAGGGCTTCCAGCCAATTGCCACCCCTTCCGCCAAGGGCGTGGCTGAGGGGCAGGCCTTTGCAGGACGGTGGATCATGTCATCGCCGAAAGGCGGTATCCGCGGGAGGGCCGGCTCTCCGAAAGATAACTCGGACGAAACCGCCGGCCGGTTGATGATGGCGCGGGGCGGCATGCCGCCGCAGCGCTGTTATTGCCCGCTCAACGGGGCATGAGGAGGAACTCGGCCATGGCGATCGTCGATATCATCGTGCCTTGCTATCGCTACGGCAATTTCCTGGAGCGGTGCGTCGCGAGTATTGTCGATCAGGGGTTGGACGATATTCGTATCCTCATCATTGACGATGCTTCGCCGGACGACAGCGCTGCTGTCGCTGAGGCGATCGCCTGGCGCGACCGGCGTGTCACGGTCATCATCCATCCGGTCAATCAGGGCCATATCGCCACCTACAACGAGGGGATCGACTGGGTCGAATCCCCTTACATGCTGCTCCTCAGCGCTGATGATCTCCTCGCCCCCGGCGCTCTGAAACGCGCGATCGCGATCATGGAAGCCAATCCGAAGGTGGTCTTGACCTATGGGGGCTGGAGTGAGCTCCCCTCCGGCGCTGACCATCGGCCGTTGTGGTCGGCGCTCGCGGCGCAGGGAAGCGACCGGATCCATGGCTGGCGCGTCGAGCCCGGAGAGCGCTTCATCCGGAAAGCCTGCTCCACGGCCCTCAACCCCGTCGTGACCGTCACGGCCATCCTGCGCAGCGCGACACAAAAGGCCGTTGGGCCCTATCGGGCGGAGCTGACGCATTCCGGCGACATGGAGATGTGGTTGCGGTTCGCCATGCATGGCGATGTCGCTGAAACACATGCGGTCCAGGGCATTCGCGGCGTCCATGGCGAGAACATGTCGCTGCACGCCGATGATGTGCTGTTGCGGGATTGCGAGCAGAGGGAGCTCGCCTTCGAGACCTTCTTCGCGGGGGCGGGCGCTTCGCTGCCGGATGCGCCGCGCCTGCGGGCACTCGCCTTGCGCCACCTCGCCGAACAGGCCTTCTGGACCGGCCAGGCGCAGCGCTGGCGTGGCAACCCCGCGAGCGGGCGTGACCTCGTGCGTTTCGCCTGCCGTCTGCGACCATCGCTGCTGGTGGCGCCCCCTGTGGGGCATCTCCTGCGCTCGCCGCAGGCAAGTCGCCGGTTGGCGGCACTTTTCAGCGAGACGGGATGGGCGAGGGCGCTGCCGTTCAGAACGGCGGCAAAAGCCGGGCGCTCGCCTTCGCCGCAATGAGCCGCAGCCGGCCGATGCCGCGCCGGAAGTTGCGATGCAGCGCGGAGGGGCTGTCGCGGTAGGCGACGAGGCTTTCGTCCAGATTGACGAAGCGGTTGTGCCCCGCGCGCATCATCCGTATCCAGAGATCATAGTCCTCCGGCAGGCCGCGCATCGCGCGGTATCCCCCAACGGCCCGCACGCTGTCCCGGTTCAGGATGACGCCCGTGTGGTTCATGAACCAGTAGCCGGCCGAATGCACGACATGGGCGCGGGTGACCTTGCGGGGATGATGGGTCGTGAAATGGCTCTCCCCGAAGGCCGTGAACTGGCAGCCGAGCACGTCGGGAGCCGGTTGCCCGTCGAGGTGATCGCAGAAGGCCGCCAGGAGACCGGGATCCGCCACATCATCGGAATCGAGCTTGAGCGCGAAGGGCGTGGGGCAGGCCTCGAGGGCGCGGTTCATCGTGGGCCCGAGCGAGATATTGCGCGGGTTGTAGAGCACATCGATCAGCAGGCTGTCGTCGATCGCGGCGAGATAAGCGCGGGTGTCCAGGCGGTCGCTGCCGTCATCGATCAAGAGGATGTAGGCGGGGCGCATCGTCTGCGCCAAAAGAGAATCCAGCGCGACATGAAGCATCGCGGGATCGGTGTTGTAGACCGGCACAATGGCCGTCACCATGTCCGCGACAGGCCGGCCCGCGATACTCGCCTCGGTCTTGCGGAGGTAATCCCCCAGGCTATCGGCCAGAGGGCGCCCCTCGGGAAAATGCGCAAGCTGGCGCGTCCGATCGATGGTGATTGTCGGAAAAGGCTCGACCAGGGCTGACACATGACACCTCCATGGAAACGAAGCGCCAGAGCCTGTGCTCCGAGTTGTTGAAAGAGGGCGGCGTCCAAGGCACGTCTAGTCCGTGAGCTGGTTCAGCCTGACCGGAAGCCGCTCCAGGCGTGTGCGCATGGCGCCAACGATGGCCCTTGGGGACGGCAGCAGGTCCATGAGGGGGTGCCGCATGGCGGACAACGCGGCCAGCCAGCCGATCGCGCTGCCGGCGACGGCGCCCACCAGGGCAAGAGCGCCAGGGTGCGGCGTGAAGCCATTGGCGACCGCGATGGCAAGGGGGGCCACGCTGGCGCCCGCCGTCACGATGGCGCTCCGTGTGAGTTTTTCGATGAGGGCGCCCCAGGGGAAGGGCACATGTCTGCGGATCACGATGAAGCTGACGGCCATCTGTAGGGGGCCGGTGACGAAGAGGCTCGCGGCAACCGCGTCGAGGCCGTGGAATGCTGCGAGCGTGACGACGAGAGCTGATGGCGGCAGCACGATGAGGCTTGCCGTCAACGTATCCCTGATGCGTCCGACCGCAACCAGGACGGGATAGGTCAGGAAGGCCGCGAACAGCGAGAGGGAGCCGAGCGCCAAGAGCCTGACGACGGGGGCCGCTCCCATCCACGCCGGGCCGAGCACTATGGCGACGACCGGCTCGGCCAGGATCGCGAGGCCAACGAGGAACGGCCATTGCACGGCGGTTGCGAGCGCGATGCCGTGGAGATAGGCGCCGGAAAGTTCGCCGCCCGCCCGCACCTCGCGGGCAAAGGCGGGCAGCAGCACGGGCTGCAAGGCCGAGAGCAGGGAGCGTTCCGGCATCTGCACGAGCATGGTCGCGCGGCTGAAAAGACCCACGGCGTCGAAGCCGAGAATGCGCGCGAGCACCAGCTGCGGCCAGGCCAGATACAGGTTGTTGATGACAGCCGTGGCGCTGGCGTATCCCCCAAAGGCAAAGACATGCCGCCAGTCGGCCAGGCCGGGCCGGAAGGTCGTCATGACGGGGCGGAACGCCAGCGCGGCGGCCAGGATCGCGACCGCCGACGCCACATAGGCCAGGGCAAGGCTACGGTAGCCGAAGCCCGCCGTGGCAAGGCCGATGGCGGCCCCGCCGTTCACGCAGGCGCCGATGGTGTTGATGAGCGCGATCCTGTCGAAGGCCATCTCGCGGCGCAGGAGCGACAGGATCGGGTTGATGAAGGCGCCAAGCATGAAGCCCGCCGCGGCGATCCTCAGCACGACGGCCAGCCGCGCGTCGCCGTAGAAGGTCGCGATGGGCTGAGCCGTCACGAGCACAAGCCCGATGACCAAGGCGGAGAGGGCGAAGGTCACGGTGAACGTCGTCCGCACTCCCTCCGCCGTGATCGCCTGGGCCTGGATCAGATAGGAGCTCGCCCCGAAATCGCGCAGGATCTCTCCCAGCAGGATGATGGTACCGCCGATGACGAAGACACCGATCTCGTCGGGACTGACGAGTCGGGCCAGCGCCGCCGTCATCCCGAGGTTGATCAGGCTCGTGGCATAGCGCTCGATGAATGAGAAGGCGAATGAGCGGCGCAGACCTGTCATCGACCACCTGAGGATAAGACGCGGTATCAGAGCCTACGCCATGTCACCCGCGTGCTGACCTCATCCGAAGGTGGAGCCCAGGCTACGAAAAAGGAGGGATGGGGGGCGACGGGTGTGGCGATGGCCGCTGCCCTTTGGCGGGCCAATACCTCCGACGGCAGCAGTCGCGGCCCGACGTGTCACCTGAAATCCTGAATCGCCGCGATCGGGGCGTTCGTTAACATTGGATGAACGCCAGATTGGCGCCAATCAAACTGCCCCCGGGTACCGTTGAAATAACGGACATGCCCGGAACAATCGGGCTGCGGAGTTCGAGATGCCGCTGCACGCCACACATCTGATGAACGCCTTCCTCCTGGCTATCGTTTTGATCCTGCTGCTCAGGGCGGTCGCTTGGCCGCTCGGGCTGATCGACAAGCCGGATAGCCGCAAGCAGCATCATGGCGGTGTGCCGGTTGTTGGCGGCATCGCCATGTTCCTCGCCCTGCTTCTCACAGCTTGTCTGGTCGACGGGCTTCTTGAGACGCGCTGGCCGCTGCTGGCGGGACTGGCGATCCTGGTTGGCCTCGGCGTCATGGACGACCGTTTCAACCTGCGCGCCCCGCTGCGTCTCGCGGTGCAGATTACGGCCGCCCTGATCATCGTCGCGCCCGGCAGCCATCTCATCACGGATCTCGGCGATGTCATCGGGTTCGGTCTCGGAGCGAGCCCCGGAGGCGAGCGGGCGCTGGAGCTTGGCATCTTCGCCATGCCGTTCACGCTCATTTTCATGGTCGGCGTGATCAACGCCCTCAACATGATCGACGGTCTGGACGGCCTCGCCGGCGGTGTCGCGGCGTCGGCCTTCTTCTGGCTGGCGGTGGCCGGCGCCTTCTCGGACGCGGGCAGCGCCACGCTTCCGCTCCTGCTGCTATGTGTGACGGCGGGATTTCTGCTGTTCAATCTGCGCCATCCCTGGCAGGCCCGCGCGCGGGTCTTCATGGGCGACGCGGGCTCTACCATGCTCGGCGCGAGCATCGCGTTTCTGACGATCGACGCCGCCACCGGCCCGGCCCGTCTGGCGCCGCTGCCGGCTTGGCTCTGGCTCTGTGCTTTGCCGGCTATCGATACACTGAGCCTGATCGTTCGGCGCCTTATGGTCGGGCAAAGCCCGATGGCAAGCGATCGTCGCCACCTGCATCACCTTCTCCTGGAGGCGGGGCTTTCGGCACGTGCTGCCACGACCACGATCGTCATGGTGTCGTTCCTGCTCGGCGGTATCGGCATGCTGGGCGTGTGGCTCGGCATGTCCACACATGTGATGGTTCTCGGCCTTGTCCTGGTAGTGGGCCTGCACGTGTTCTTCGTCGGCCACCACGAGCACCGTGTGGCGCGGCGCAACGCCGGGGCGGCCACTCCGGCGGCGGATCCGGTGATGTCATCGCAGCCTGTGCGAAAGCGTCTGTCATGAAACTCGCCTATTTCGGCTTCCCGCATCGTGGCGGCACCTACACGGTCTACCGGCTCCTGCGCGACGAGCTCGCGCCGTTCGGGACGGAGCTCTGCTGGATAGGCACCGGCGAGGCTGCGCATCGCGCGATCCGCGACCCTGCCTTCGCGGCGGAACTGGCCCATGGCTTCGTCACGGGCATGGCCACTGATGGCGAGCAGGCGCAAGCCCGCGCGCTTGTCAACGCGCTGGAGGCGGGCGGTTTCGACGGCGTGATCGTCAGCGTGCTCGCGGACAGGGCGCAGACCAACGCCATGCGCTATCTCGCGGCGCCGATGCTTCGCATCATGATCGTGCACAATATCACCCCCGCGACCTATGCCGCCGCGCGTGCCATCCGTGATCACGTCCATGCAACTGTCGGCGTGTCGCCGCGCATTCGGGACGATCTCGTCAGATCCTACGGTTTCGACGACAGGCACACGGTGGCCATTCCCAATGGCACGGATCTCGCTGAACATCTGCCCGCGGTGCGCCCATTCGTGGCGCATGCGCCGCTGCGGCTTTTGTCGCTGGGGCGGATCGAGGATGTCGCCAAGGGTGTGTTCTGGCTGCCGCAGATCCTTGAAGCACTTCCGGCTGACATCACCTTGACGATCGCCGGCACCGGCCCCGACGCCGAGCGCCTGCGCGCGCTCGCGATGCCCCTGGGAGCGCGCGTCCGTTTCACCGGCGAAGTAGGGCCCGATGCTGTGGACGCCTTGATGAAGACCCATGATATTCTGCTCGCGCCATCGCGTTTCGAAGGCTTCATGATCACCGCGGTGGAGGCCATGGCGCGCGGTTGCGTGCCTGTCGTCGCGCGGATCCATGGGGTCACCGATTCCATCATCACGGATGGTGCCGACGGCCTCCTGTTCCCGGTGGGGGACTGGCGCGCCGCCGTTGCGGGGATCCTGTGTCTCGAAAGGGATCGTCCGTTGCTGCATCGACTGGCCGCCGCCGGATGTTGGACGGCCCATGAACGGTTCCGTGCCGATCTGATGGCGTCACGTTATCACACGCTGATCCGCCGGCTGGCCCATGATCGCCCTCCCATCGCGAAGCCCCTGTCTTTCGATCACTGGCGCATGGCGGGCGGACTGAGGCCCGGCCTGCGCAGCTATCTGCCGTCGCCGATCAAGAATGTTCTGCGCGTCCTGCGCGAGCGGGCCGTGTCATGATGAGCGCCCGGCACATCCTTCAAGGCCAAGACTCGCGCCCGCTCAGGGCGAGCGGCGCCTACCGGCCGAGCCCGCACAGCCGCACCAACAAGATCGCGCGGCTGGCCTGGGGTTGTGTGTGGTTCCTGTTGTTCCGGCCAAGCCCCAAGCCGTTCCATGCCTGGCGGCGGATGCTGCTCAGATTGTTCGGCGCCGAGATCGGCCCCGGCGCCGTCATCCATGCATCAGTGCGCATCTGGGCGCCCTGGAACCTCACGATGGGCACCTGCGCCAGCCTCAGCCATCGCGTCGACTGCTATGCGGTTGATCTGATTTCAGTCGGCGACTATGCAACGGTGAGCCAGTACAGCTTCCTATGCGCGGCGAGCCATGACATCGACGCGCCCGACATGCCGCTCGTGACGGCGCCCATCGTCATAGGTGCCCACGCCTGGATCGCGGCCGATGCCTTTGTCGGGCCAGGCGTGACCATCGGTGAGGGGGCGGTGGTGGGAGCGCGGGCCTCGGCTTTCCGCCCGGTGCCCCCGTGGACCGTGGTCGCCGGCAACCCCGCGCGAGCCATCCGCATGCGACGTCCCGCCGTGGCAGTCACTCACGCGGGTCATCGGAGCGCCGAGCGCAGGGGACAAGCGACATGAGCATTTCTGTTCTCATCCTGACTTTGAACGAGGAAAACATCCTGCCGTCATGTCTCGCGTCTGTTGCGTGGAGCGATGATGTCGTGGTGCTCGATTCCTTCAGCACGGATCGCACCGTCGAGATCGCGAAAGCGGCGGGGGCGCGGGTCTATCAACGCGCCTATGACAATGAGCACACGCAGCATACTTACGGGCTGAAGGAAATACCCTTCAAGTATCCATGGGTTTACATTCCCGACGCGGATGAAATCACCCCGCCGGACCTGCGTGATGAGATGCTGGCGGCGGTGGCCGACCCGGACTGCCCGGAAGCGGGGTTCCGCGTGCGCTTCAAGGTCATCTTCATGGGCCAGTGGCTCAAGCACAGCAGCCTCTATCCCACCTGGGTCATGCGCCTCGTCAGGCCGGAAAAGGCGCATTTCGAGCGCGAGATCAATTCGGTCTGCGTCGTCGATGGGCCTGTTGGCCGGCTCAAGGGACACTTCACCCACTATAGCTTCAACAAGGGGCTCAATGCCTGGTACGAGAAGCACAATCGCTACTCGTGGCATGAAGCGCGCGAATCCCTGATGAGCCTTGAGCGGGGCAGCTTCCGGATGAGCGATCTCTTCAGCAGGGAGGCGCCGCGCCGCCGCCGCGCGATGAAGGAATTGTCCTTCCGCCTGCCTTGCCGGCCGACCTTGCGGTTTCTTTACATGTACTTTGTCAGGCGCGGATTTCTCGACGGTTGGGCAGGTTATGTCTACTGCCGTCTGCTCGTCGCCTACGAATACATGATCGTGATCAAGATCGCGGAGATCCGCCGACGGCGCCAAGGCCTGCCAGTATGAACCGGCTTGCCTGTATGAGGGATTGCACGGGCCTTTCGAGCGAAGTGGAGTTTACTGGAAATGCTCTAGGGTCAATCGACAATCAGCGTTCCCAGCTGTCATGGCCGGGCTTGTCCCGGCCATCCCGATTGAGCGAGGCGGCTTTCCTATCGGGATCACCGGGACAAGCCCGGTGATGACGGTTGTATCGCGTGGGGAGCGCTGCATGTCGATCGAACCTGGTGTCAACGCGCCGACGGGCCGAGGGGATGCTTTGATGCAGCAGAATCCGGTTCCTCCGCGTCCCGCGTTCGCGTGGTTCTCGGCAGGCCCGCTACGCTGGCGGCCAGTTCTGTCCCCGGATCGGCCGAGCTTACGCGGTCGCTCGGGCTTTTCGCCGGGTACGGGTCTCCTTGTCGCCGCGCTTGTCGTGACCGCGATGATCGCAGCTCCGGCCTTTGGGCTGTTGGCGGCCGAGCGATTGCTGACCGTGCGTTCCGATGCCGGCCGGGCCGACGCTATTGTGGTGCTGGGCGGGGACGGCCCGCGACGCGCCTATCGGGGCGCATCGCTCTATCGTGCTGGCGTTGCGCCACAGGTGATCATAGCGGGCGATGGCGACTGCCAGTTCATCCGGCAGATGATGATCGATCGCGGAGTTCCTCCGGGCGTGATCCAGATGGAATGTCACTCGCGCAATACCTGGGAAAACGCCGTCTTCTCCGTTCCCATGCTGATCCAGGCCAGGGTGCGCCGGGCTGTCATCGTCACGAGCTGGTTCCACAGCAGGCGCGCGCTTGCTTGTTTTCGGGCGGTGGCGCCGCGGGTGGCCTTCGTGTCGTCGCCTGTCGAGCCGGAATGGCCATCCTGGCGTCTCGTGGAGGATCCCGATAGCGGCCGCATCCTCCTCGAATACGTGAAGGTCGCCTGGTACATGCTGCGCTATGGCGTTGATATCGCGGGATTCGACGACGTCGATGCGTGGGAGGAGCTGTCATGAGCGCCTATAGCGAGGCCGGATGGCTATGGGACAACTGGATGTGGACCGCGATTGTCGCGGTCATCACCATTGCCATGCTGCTGTCGGCGATGACCCGTCCGGGCAAGATCTATGAATTTCCCTTCCTGGCAGCGGCCATAACCTTCGCCTTCATTCTCCCGCAACTGCCCGGCCTCGCAACGGATCGCTTCCTGCCGGCGGGTGGCTATGCGAAGGCAATTGCTTTCACGGGGCTCTGTCTGGCCATGTGTCAGATGGGCTGGTGGGCCTGCCGCAGGCCCATGCGGCTCCTCGACTGGACCTTCGACGAGCGCAGGCTGCTGATAGCGGCTGGCGTCTTGTCCCTCATGGGCGCGTCCTTCTATATCCAGCTGAGCCGGCTGCCGCGCGATGTGACGGTGGGCACCACGATCAGCGGGTTGCCCGTGGTGTACCTGTTCTTTTCGCGGATGTTGACCTATGGCCTGGCGCTGGGCCTCATCTGCCTCGCGCGACGCCCCTCGGCATGGGCATGGGCCATCGTGCTGGGTGGAAGCCTCCTCTATCTCGATCGCATCATCATCACCGGCAAACGCGGTGAGGCCATGGAGTTCCTGATGCTGATCGCATTGGCGCTATGGTTCCACCGGGGCTGGGCGGCGCCGCGCTTCCTGATGTTGACAGGGCTGGTGGCGGGAACCTTGCTGCTGGGATCGACCCATGATTATCGCGAGCTGACGCGGAGCGAAGGTATTCCGGATGTCGCGTCCCTCGCTCAGATCGATATCGTTGAGAATTTCGATCAGATTCTCGAAAGAGGCGGGCCGGAAATGCACAATGCGGTCCTGCGTATCGCGGCCACCGACCGCAGCAGTGACTTCGATTATGGTGCGTTTCACTGGAACATGCTGGTCTATACCTTCGTTCCCGCCCAGCTCGTCGGCCAGGCCTTGAAGGGCGCGCTGATGATCGACGTGGATCAGCGTTATGATCGGGAGTATGATCCACTGCTTGGAAGTACCGAGACAGGCATGGCTGATGCCTTCGCTTCCTTCTGGTACTTCGGCGCCCTCAAGTTCTTCCTGATCGCCTTTGCCATGCGCGCGGTCTACCGCGCCGCGATGGGCGGCAGCACCGGAGCGGAGATCGTCTATCTCCTGTCGGTCGTGCCGGCGATGCACACCTTTTCCCATTTCACGCAGTGGATCGTGTCCGCCTGGGTGCAACTGGCGATCTTCCTCCTGCCGGCCTTGCTCTATGCACGCCAGCGGTGGGATGAAGTCCTGAGGGATGAAATTTCGCCCGCTGCGCCGAGGGATCACCAGACATCGATGCAGTCTGGTCTGTCGCCACCCCTGCAGATCCATTGATAGACGGCGGAAAATTCCTGCGCCACGGCTGGCCAGCTGAAATGCTGGGCGACCAGCGCGCGGCCGGCGTTGCCCATGGCCGCGAGCCGCGTCGGCGGCCATGCGGCAAGATCGGCAAGGCTTGCGGTCAAGCTGTCGACATCGGGCATCACCGCGACGGCGGCGCCGTGGGAAACGCCTTCCGGCAGGTTGCATTGCGGCGTCATCAGTACCGGCAGGCCGTGTTGCCAGGCTTCCAGGATCGCCATTGGCAGCCCCTCGCTGACCGAGGGCAGAATGAAGGCATCTGAGGCGTCGAAGGTTGCTTCTTTCGCCGCGTCGTGCTGCGGGCCGATGAAATGCACACTGGCGCCGAGCGCGAGATTGGCCGCTAGAGACCGAAGGCCGGCCACGTAGCTGTCGGCTCCCCAGCCGGCGAGCGCGAGATGCCAGGCCGAAGCCCTGGTCCCAGCCCGCTGCTTGAACGCGCTCCAGGCGCGGATGAGGTTCGTCAGCCCCTTCTTCGGCGTCAACCGCCCGAGAAAGAGGAGCACGCGCGCATCGGCCGGCAGCGCCACGCGCCAGGCCGGGCGTGCCACAGCGTCGCCCGTCAGGGGCGAAACGCCATTGCGGATCACACAGACTGGATTGCGCAGGCCGAAGGCGCGGATCGCCTCCAGCTCCGGGTCGCAAAGCGCGTGGATGCAGGCGGCATGGGTGAGATGCGCGCGCTCATAGAGGCGCGTCGCGATTTCCTTTTTCCAGCCACTGTTGGCGAGCGCCCAGGGGTCCAGCATGCCGTGCGGGCTGACGACGTAAGGCGCGTGCCGCGCGGCCCCCCACCGGCGTGCGGCGACCGAAGGGTACATCCACAAACCATGGACATGGAGAACATCGAGATCGGCGGCGGCCATCGCGGTGGACAATCCGCGCGCGTAGCCGAAGCCGCGCGGCCCCGTGGTCCTGGACAGCTTGACGTCCAATGCGCCCCAGCCGCTGAGATCGAGGCTGCCGTCATGATCGGCGAGGGAGAAAATTTCCACGTGGTGGGACAGCGCGGGCGCCTGCAAGGCGAGCCCAAGTGCCTGGACGCAAGCCGCGACGCCGCCCGCCGTCGGTGCGACCGAGCCAAGCAGCATCCCCGCTTTCAGCGGCCTGGAAGGCGCGGGCAGCGGTACGGCCCTAGCCGGGGATGCGGTCGTCAGCGCGTCGATTGATGGCATGCTCATGGTCGTTCTCGGGATGTGAGATGCGCGTCGTGGAGCGCACGGGCCTGGGCGAGCGCCGATCGGAGGCGCCGTCCGTAATGGGCGAGATCGTGCTCGGTGGCCCGCAGGCGGGCGGCGCGCGACATCTCCTGGCGCAGGCGTGGATTGCCGGCGAGGTTCAGCAACGCGGTGACGATCGCATCCACATCCCGGATCGGCACGACATGCCCCTCCAGATTGTCGCGTACGACGCTGCCGGCATTCGGGGTGGTCACGACGGGCAGTCCCGCCGCCAGCGCCTCATAGGTCGCGGTGGCGGAGCCTTCGCAGATCGAGGGAAGCAGGAAAACATCCGCCCAGGCGTAGTGGCTCTGGATTTCGGCGCGCGGAACCGCCCCCGGGAGCTCGACCTCACGGGCGAGCGCCTGTCTGGCGGCGGGGGCAAGCGCACAGGGGCCGACCATGCGGAAGGTCATGCGCCCCTTGAGCTGCCTTGCGGCCTCTAGCACATAGGGCGAGCCTTTTCGCAAACCTATACCTCCCACCGTGAGCACACGCAGAGGCCCGCCGTGAGGCGTGCGCGGGGGCAAGGCGAAGCGCTGATCAACGCCGTAGGGAACAACGACGGTCCGTGCGCTGTCGCCACCGGTGGCGATCACAGCGTCGCGCACGAAGGCGGAGCCGCAGATCACCAGATCCGCAACGCGCCATTCCGCGATTTCCT
The DNA here is from genome assembly GCF_018398335.1 of Chelatococcus sp. HY11. NCBI lineage: Bacteria > Pseudomonadati > Pseudomonadota > Alphaproteobacteria > Hyphomicrobiales > Chelatococcaceae > Chelatococcus > Chelatococcus sp. HY11. The sequence continues at coordinate 2,305,139 of NZ_JAHBRX010000001.1, read as the reverse complement.
GGGCGGCGAATTGCGGGGCGAGGCGGTTCGCGGAGCCCGGCGCCTGCCAGTCGGGAAAGCGTGTTTCCTCTTCCGCGATAAGCCGTTCGACGATGCCGCGCGGCGCGATGATCTGTTCCACGGCGGTCCAGAGGCCAGCCGCGCGGGCGGCCTTGAGAACATCGAGACTTTCGCCGGAGAACGTGTAAAGCCCGGCCGCCTCGCCGAAACCATGGGCGGCGACGCGGCGCGCCAGCGCCCGCCCGCCCCACAGCGCGGCCGCCGTCTCGCGCTCGGGCGTCCGTGCCCCAAGGCGCCGGAGCGACAGGGCGAGGCCGAAGCCCGGAAAGGTCGTTAGCCGGCGCGGATCGATATCGTCCGGCACACGCCCGGTGAGGCGCCGCACCGCGCCCGGCAGAAGGCGGCGAGGCAGGCGGCCGACGAGGCGCGGCCACCCCTGGACCGCGGTGACGTCAGTATAGAGCCGCGCGAGTTCTCCCTGCGCGGCCAGCATGCGCGGCACGGCATAATGCATCCGCGCGCCGAGCTGGACGACGGCGACGGGCCCGAGCCGCTCGCGCGGGCCGCCCTGCCTCGCACCATTGAGGCTCTCCTGCAGACGTTGCATCGCCGGCCATTCGCCGGTTCCGTGGCTTTCCCCGGATGACGATGGGGCTTGCGGCAGCGCGTTCATGTCGGCAAGCCGCGTGACAATGCTGGCGCGTCTGTGCGGGCCTGCGCGGGCGCCAGCGCATCGACGAGATGGCGCCACTCCGCGATGCCGCGCGCTTCGCTGAAGCGCTCGTCATACGCGCGGCGCGCATTGATGCCCCACTCCCGCCTGCGTTCGGGCGATTGCGCGAGGTCGAGCACGGCGCGCTCGAGCCCATCGACGTCTCCGATGGCGACCGATGCGCCGCAGTCCGCATTCGCAAGAACGCGGGCGATCTCGCCGTCGGTATCCCCGACGAACAGCGTGGGCCTGCCTGCCGCCGCTATGCCGTAGAACTTGCTCGGCACGATATAGGGCTCCATCGATGGCAGCAGGGTGACGAGATGGACGTCGGGCAGGCCAAGGCATTCGGTCAGCCGCTCGCGAGGCTGGAGGGGCTTGAACAGGACGTTGGTCAGGCCGCGCCGCGCCACCTCGGCCTCGACGGCGGCACGCCGAAAGCCGCCACCGACGAACAGGAACACGATGTCGTCCCGTGTCTTGAGTCGTTCGGCGGTGGCCAGCACCGTGTCGAATTCATGCGCGCGGCCGAGATTGCCGGAATAGCCGACGACGCATTTTCCCGTCAGGCCCCATTCGCGTCTGAGCGATCCTTCTCCGGGTGTGATCGGCTGGATTGCCTCGCCATCGGACCAATGGTGGATGATGGCGAGGCTCGATACAGGTATGCCGCGATCGGCGAGATGCATCGCCATCCGCTCGATCGGCACCACATTGCGGTGGGCCGTCTTCAGTGAAAGATCCCGCAGCCATAACGCGACGCGGGTCGCGAGCCCTTCGCGGCCGAGCACCCCGAGGTCCATGGCTATTTCGGGGAAGAGATCGAGGATCCAGTTGACCATGATCCCGCCCTTCAGGCGCACGGCCGCCATGGCGGTAACGGACAGCATCGGCGGGTCCGTGCAGATGATGGCGATATCGCCGCGCTTCACATGTCTGAGGAGGGCGGCAAAGACGCTGACGTGGAAGGTGGCATAATCCAGCATACGGCCGACCAGCCTGTCGCGGCCAAAACGCGTGGTGGCGAGACGGTGGATCCGTACGCGGCCGATCCCTCCCTCCGCTTCCAATGTCTGGCTCACGTCGTTGTGGACGCGCTGGCTCGCCAACACATGCACGCTATCGGTTGCCGCCGCCGCGGACCGTTCGGCAAGGCCCTGGGCGAGGCTGGTCGCGATGCGGCTGGTCGCCGACTCGTCGGGGAAGAAATAGCGGTTGGCCAGGATGATCTGCATCGCGATACCTCCACGCTCCGCGGTTTTTCTCGCCGGGACGCGGATGAGCGCGCGGCCGGGTACCGCTGATTGTCCTCGCCCGCGAGGGGTGCCGGCAAGGCGTGCAAAAGAGGTACAGCCTCACCGCGCTACCACTGCCGTCTACGCCTCACGGGTGACAGTTCAGCCTCATAGTCACCGTCGTCTGTAACGCTTTTCCTCGGGGCCGGATCCGCCGCTTTCGGAGGCTCCATCACGGCCACGTTCGGCCTAGCTTGTGACGTTGGGCGCCGCGGGAAAGCCGGCGCGGATGGGAGACGGGCTGATGGCTATCGTCAATGTCGAACTGGGGGAGGGGGTGACGATATTCCAGCCGGATCTCGTCAATCTCTATGGTTGCCGTATCGGAGCCGGGACGCGGATCGGCCCTTTTGTAGAGATCCAGAAGGGCAGTGTCATCGGATCGCGCTGCAAGATTTCGTCTCATTCCTTCATCTGTGAAGGTGTGACGATCGAAGACGAAGTCATGATTGCCCACGGTGTCATGTTCACCAACGGCATCTATCCCCGCGCGACGACTGAGGCCGGCGTCCTGCAAACCGACGATGACTGGGAGCTCGTGCGAACGCTGGTGCGCCGACGCGCCTCCATTGGCTCCAATGCGACAATCGTCTGCGGCATCACGATCGGCGAGGGGGCTCTCGTCGGCGCCGGCGCGGTGGTGACGCGCGATGTGCCCGATCACACGATCGTTGTCGGGGTTCCCGCGCGCGTGATCGGCGATGCCCGGGAGAAGGAGAGGGGCGGCGGCGATGTCCGTCCCCACACTATTCACGCTCCACGTGTCGCCGGGAGGCACGCATGAAGGGTCATGATCCGCGCGCCACACGGCGGGCGCAGGGCGGCAGCATCGGCATCGGGGTTATCGGCTATGGTTACTGGGGGCCGAATATCGCGCGCTGCATCGCGGCGACCGATGGCTGTCACGTCGCCGCCATTGGCGACGCCTCCAGCGACGCTCTCGCCCGTGCTGGCCGCATGTACCCCGGCGCAAATCTCTGGAAGAACTGGCATGATGTCATCGCCGATCCGGCCGTTGACGCGGTCGCGGTCGTGACCCCCGTCCGCCAGCACTACGAGATGGCGCTTACCGCGCTGCGGGCCGGCAAACATGTGCTGGTCGAAAAGCCGATGACCGAGACCTCGGCGCAGGGGGCGGCACTCATCGAGGAAGCCGACCGGCGCAATCTCACTCTGATGGTCGATCACACCTTCGTCTATACAGGCGCTGTCCAGAAAATACGTGATCTTGTCGTACAAGGCATCGTTGGCGATGTTTATTACTATGACTCGACCCGTATAAATCTCGGTCTTTTCCAGAGAGACGTCAATGTGATCTGGGATCTTGCCGTCCATGACCTCTCTATCATCAATTTCTTGCTTGATGACGTGCCCGTGGCCATCTCGGCCTGCGGCGCCGACCATCTGCACGGCAATCGCGAGAACATGGCGCATATCGTGCTCTATTTCTCGCGCGGCACCATCGCCCATCTGAACGTCAACTGGCTCGCTCCGGTCAAGGTGCGGCGCACGCTGATCGGCGGCAGCCAGCGCATGATCGTCTATGACGATCTGGAGCCGAGCGAGAAGGTGAAAGTCTATGATCGCGGCGTCGATATCAGCGCCGAGCAACAGCGGGTCTACGACGCGCGCGTGTCCTACCGGATCGGCGACATGTGGGCCCCGCAGACCTCGGTGAAGGAGGCGCTCGTCACCGAGATCGAGCATTTCGTCGATTGCGTCGCCAACAATCGCGTCCCGCTCACAAGCGGCGCGGTCGGGCTCAATATCGTCTCCTATCTCGAATACGCGAGCCAGTCCCTCAATCAGCGCGGGCATCCGGTCGATCTCGTGCCGCTGAGGAGGGTGTCATGATCCCACTCCTCGATCTGAAGGCGCAATACGCGACGATTGCCGCCGAGCTCGAAAGCGCCGCCGTCGCGGTCCTGCGGAGCGGCGGCTATGTGCTCGGCCCCACCGTCGAGGCTTTCGAGCGCAATTTCGCTGCCTTTTGCGGAGTCCCCGAGGCCGTCGGTGTCAGCAGTGGTACGGCGGCGCTCCATCTCGCGCTGGAAGCGGCCGGCGTGGGGGCGGGGGATGAGGTGATCACGACGCCCTTCACGTTCGTGGCGACTGTCGCCGCGATCCAATACTGCGGCGCGCGGCCCGTGCTTGTCGATGTCGATCCGGATAGCCTGACGCTCGATCCCGCGCGGATCGAGGTGGCGATCACGCCTCGCACGCGCGCCATCATGCCCGTTCATCTCCATGGGCGGCTCGCGGATATGGAAGCCATTGTCGCCATTGCCCGGCGCCACGGCCTTGTCGTCATCGAGGATGCGGCGCAGGCCCACGGCGCGGAAAGGGATGGCCGCCGCGCCGGAGCTTTCGGCGATATCGGCTGCTTCAGCTTCTATCCCGGCAAGAATCTCGGGGCCTGCGGCGAAGGCGGCGCCGTCGTCACCAATCGCCCTGATCTCGCGAATGCCGTGCGTTGCCTGCGCGACTGGGGGCAGGCGGGCAAGTACAACCACATCCGCAAGGGCTACAACCTGCGCCTCGATGCGATTCAGGCCGCGTTGCTCGACGTGAAGCTCCGCCACCTTCCGCGTTGGACGGAGGAACGCCGCCGTGTCGCAGATGCCTATCGGCTGGGGCTCGCGGGGGTCGCTGCCGGGGAGATCGTGCTGCCCGCGCGGGCGGGCCTCGATCATGTCCACCATGTATTCGCGATCCGCTCGCCGGCGCGTGATGGGCAGGCGGCTTCCCTCCAGCGACAGGGCGTGGCGACAGGCATCCATTATCCCTGTCCCGTCCATCTGCAGCCTGCCTACGCCGACCTCGGCTATCGCGAAGGGGATTTTCCCATCGCCGAGGCCGTGGCGCGCGAGACGCTTTCACTGCCGATCTATCCGGAACTCACGCCTGAGCAGATTGATCATGTCATCTCGGCGGTCGGCCGTGCCTGTGCCGTATCACGGCGGCCCGCGTTTGAGGACCGCAGACGCGGTGCCGAAAGGCGTGACGACGCGCGTCCCGGTGTCGCCGCCGCATTTGTCCCACCCGGCCTTCCGGATTGCGATCCGGCCATCGATGAGGTTCGCGATGCACGACGTTCCGCATGACACGCCAAACGGCACGACCCAGTGCCTGTCCGAGGCCTGTAAGGTCCTTGCCGGCCACCGCATGCTCGTCACCGGTGGTGCCGGCTTTGTTGGCTCTCATATCGTCGATGGACTTCTGAAGGTCGGTTGCAGCGAGGTCGTCGTCATCGACAACATGATCCGGGGGCGCCCCGAGAATCTGGCCTCGGCGCTCGCGTCCGGCCGCGTGCGTCTGATCGAGGGCGATATTCGCGACCGCGCGCTGATGGCGAGCCTTCTGTCCGGTGTGGACACCGTCTTTCACCAGGCCGCGCTGCGCATCACCCATTGTGCGGCTGAACCCCGGCTCGCGATGGAGGTGATGGTCGATGCGACCTTCGATCTTCTCGACCGCTGCCGGCAGATGGGCACGCGCAAGATCGTCATGGCATCCTCCGCATCGGTCTATGGTCTGGCTGAGAGTTTCCCGACGACCGAGCGGCAGCACCCCTACGGCAACCGCACGCTTTACGGCGCAGCCAAGGCCTTCGGCGAAGGAATGCTCCGTTCCTACCATGACATGTACGGCCTCGACTATGTCGCCCTGCGCTATTTTAACGTCTATGGGCCGCGCATGGATATCCATGGCCGCTACACGGAAGTGCTGATCCGCTGGATGGAGCGGTTGGCGGCTGGCGAGCCGCCGGTCATCTTCGGCTCCGGCCTGCAGACGATGGACATGGTGCATGTCCGTGACGTCGCCCGCGCCAATCTTCTGGCGGCGGCCTCGGATGCGACGGACGTGGCCTTGAATGTCGGGACGGGCAAGGAGACGTCCCTTCTCGAGCTCGCGGGGGTCCTGGCGGCGGTCATGCGCCAATCCGACCTCACCGCGGTCCATGAGGCGGAGCGCGCGGTCAACCCCGTACCGCGCCGGCTGGCCGACACGACAGCGGCACGCCAGGCGATAGGCTTCTCCGCTCACGTTCCCCTGGCGCAAGGCATGCGCGAGCTGGTGAACTGGTGGCAGGAGCAGCCGGAGTGCGTGTCACTCGCCGCCGCGCGGGCCCATGTAGCCATGTCCGCCATGCCGGCGTGGAGGGCGGAGATCGTATCATGATCCCACTCGTCATCCCTATGGTGGGGCCCGCGGAGGCGGAAGCAGCGGCTGAGGTCGTGCTGTCGGGGTGGCTTACGCAGGGGCCTGAAGTCGCGGCTTTCGAGGCCGAATTCGCGGCGCTCGTCGATGCGCCGCACGCCTGCGCGGTCTCCAACTGCACGGTCGCGCTGCATCTGGCGCTTATGGCGCTCGGCGTCGGGGAGGGGGATGAGGTCGTCACCGTCAGCCACACCTTCATCGCCTCCGCCAACGCTATCAGGCAATGCGGTGCGATACCGGTTTTCGTGGATATTCTACCCGAAACCTTCACGATGGATCCCGGCGCGGTGGCCGGGGCCATCACGCCGCGCACGCGCGCCATCCTCTGCGTGCACCAGATGGGCATGCCCTGCGATCTCGCCGCGCTTCTCCCGATCGCCCGCGCCTATGGGCTGCCGCTGATCGAGGACGCGGCCTGTGCCATCGGCTCGGAGATCGAGCTTGGCGGCCGTTGGCAGCCGATCGGCGCGCCCCACGGTGATATTGCCTGCTTCTCGCTCCACCCGCGCAAGGTGCTGACGGTGGGCGACGGGGGTGTCATCACGACGCGCAATCCGGAATGGGACCGGCTGTTCAGGCTGTGGCGCCAGCATGGCATGAGCATTCCGGATGCGGCGCGCCACCAGAGCGCGCGGGTGGTCGTCGAGGACTATCCGACGATCGGCTTCAACTACCGCCTGACCGACGTGCAGGCCGCGATCGGCCGTCAGCAGTTGAAGCGCCTGCCCTGGATCATCCAGCGGAGGCGGGAGCTGGCGGAAACTTATCGCGCGCTTCTCCAGGACATTCCTGGGTTGCGGCCGCCAGCCGAGCCGCGCTGGGCGCGTTCCAACTGGCAGAGCTACTGCGTCAGGCTGCCGGCTCGCGCCAAACAGCGTGACGTCATGCAGGCGATGCTCGACCGCCAGATCGCCACGCGTCGCGGCATCATGTGCATCCATATGGAGCCTGCCTACGCAAACCTGCCACAACGCCTGCCCCTGCCAGCGTCCGAGCAGGCACGCGATGAATGCGTGTTGCTGCCGCTGTTTCCGCAGATGACGGTGGATATGCAGGAAGAGGTCGTAGCCTCGCTTCGGGAGGTTTTGTCATGAACAGCATTCATTCCCCGATATCCGCCGCCGTGAGCGACGTCCCGATGCTGGGGGACACGATGTTGCCTCCGCATCTCGCCACGCCTCCGGCCAAGTTCGGGGTCAAGTCCGAGGCCGAGTTCCTCCCAACGCGGCTCGTTGCGCTCATGCAGCAATCGATCGCAGCGACGGGGCTCGACCTGACGGGCCTCTCCGTCCTCACGGAGGCGGCGACGGGCGCCTACGCGGTGACGCCGGTGATCGCGGCCATGGCCGGGGCGCGTGAGGTGCATGCGGTGGCCCGTCCGAGCCGCCACGGCCCGGTCAGCGTCGCGCACGCGACCGTTGAAGCGCTCGCTCAGGCAGCTGGCGTTTCGGGACGGATCTCGCTGCTCGACCAGGTGCCGGAGGAGCGGCTCGAGGGCATCGACATCGTGACGAACAGCGGGCACCTCCGGCCTCTTGGCGTAAACCTCATTGAGCGGTTGCCGCCTGAAGCGGTGATCGCGCTGATGTTCGAGGCCTGGGAATTCCGTCCGGACGATATGGCGCTCGATGCCTGCCGGTCGCGGGGGATCCCCGTCGTCGGTGTCAACGAGCGCCATCCGGCCATCGACGTCTTCGCCTTTCTGGGACCGCTCGCGGCCGCGCTGCTGCGCGACACGGGCGTGACGCTGGCGGGAAGCCGGGTCGCCGTCGTCTGCGATAATCCTTTCGGGCTCTACATCCTGCAGGGGCTGGCCGATGCCGAAAGCTTCGCGTGGCTGTTTCCGGACGTGAGCGACATGTTCGCCGCTGATTGGGATGCCGTCGTCGTCGCGCTACGGCCATCTGCCTCGATGCGGCTTGATGAGCATGATGCGCGCCGCCTCGCGGAGTTCGCGCCGGAAGCCTGCATTGCCCAGTTCTGGGGTGATATCGACCGGGCCGCCTTTTGTGACGCGGGGTTCACGGTCTGGCCGCGCCAGGCGCCCCGACCCGGGCATATGGGCATCCTCCTCAGCGCGCTCGGGCCGGAACCCATCGTACGGCTTCAGACAGGCGGCCTGCGCGCTGCCGAGTGGGTCAGGCGCGGGGGTGGCGCCGTGCCGGGCGGCTTCGCGCAAATAGTGTGACGAGGTGGCGTATCCGCGAAAAGACAGCCATCTTCACAAGAACATCAAATTTCAAGACAATTGTTTCACCTGTCCGGGGCGGGCCAAGCAAGCTGCCGCCTTACCGGACCGGTTTTTTATTGTAACAATTCGATTTTGAGCGTTCGGATACTCTGTCACCATCGATGATGGCGCAATTGCATTTTATCGGTCTGCTCGTGCTGTCGATCAGCCGCGCGAATACAATCGCCCGGTCGCGCAATGCGATAGGGAGCATTTCCACTTTCCCCGCGCACCTATCTGGATTATTGACGTCGCTCTGTGGAAACGCGCACATCCCGCAAGACGCTTTTTCGTCTTTCGTGATCAAACTGGGGTTGGTGCCGGGCAACCGGGGCGGCGCAAATGCGACTATAATACAAATTTATTATGTGATTTTTTATTTTTATGTTATAGTTTATGTAAATTATCAAAGCCTTCTCCTCCGCCATGGGCGAGATGGTTTTCGCTGCGATGGGAGCGGGGATCTGGTGGATTGTCGCCTGCTTCCTCAGTCCGTCCGCAGTGTCTGAAGGAGGGGCGCGCGCCATGGCTGAGGGGCGCGGCTTGGTAGACGGTGTCCGGTCTCGGGAAGGCGGCCTGTTCGCGGCACCTCGGGATCGGGTGAAGGATGATTGAGAACGGGCAATGGAATGCCTATCTCACGCAGTGTGGCATGACGGGATGCGACGGAGACGATGAGCAATTTCTTTGAGGAAGAGGTTCTTTCGGTTCAGCATTGGACACCGACGCTGTTCAGCTTCACGACGACGCGGGACTCCGGTTTCCGCTTCCTCAATGGCCAGTTCGTGATGATCGGCCTGCCGGTCAACGGCAAGCCGCTGCTGCGCGCCTATTCCATCGCCAGCGCCAATTACGAGGAAAGTCTCGAGTTCTATTCCATCAAGGTGCCGGATGGCCCGCTCACCTCGCGGCTCCAGCATCTGAAGCCGGGTGATCGCATCATCGTCGGCCGTAAGCCGACAGGCACGCTGGTTCAGGACAATCTCCTGCCTGGCCGCAATCTCTACCTGCTGGCTACCGGCACGGGCCTGGCGCCCTTCCTCAGCGTCATCAAGGATCCGGAGAGCTACCAGCGTTTCGAGCGCGTCGTGCTCGTGCATGGTTGCCGGTATGTGACGGAGCTCGCGTTCCAGGATCGCATCCTGAATGAACTGCCGGGCGATGAATTCGTCGGCGAGGACGTGACGGCGAAGCTGCTCTACTATCCCACAGTGACCCGTGAGCCGTTCCGCAACCAGGGGCGCATCACGGCGTTGCTTGAGGCCGGCAAGCTCGAGGCGGATCTCGGTCTCGCCCCCCTCGACGCGGAGCATGACCGCGTCATGATCTGCGGCAGCCCCGAGATGCTGGCGGATCTCAAGCGGTTTCTCGACGGCCGGGGATTCATCGAGGGCAATCACGGCGAGCCCGGGCAATATGTCATCGAGAAGGCCTTCGCCCAGAAGTAGGCGGGCGGCGCGCCTCGCCCATGGGTGCGCTGGGTGAAAGATGAGACGCAGGCGATGATGGCCATCGTTAGTCCATGAGCCGGATTGTCCGCGAGATCCGACAGGGTTCCTTTACGGACTTCGCTTATTCCTTATGCCTGTAACGCATGCTCCCAGCGGGACCTCCAATAAGGAAGCCTCGATGGGTGCGTGATCGCGGCTTATGCTTCGGGCCGGTAGTCGGCTGTTTGGCGCGTTCCATTCCGCGGACCGGTTGCGAGGCGACTTCTTTCACCCCGGTGTGTAAGGAGGATGCGTACAGTGAACGGGCGAATGATCGCGGACAAAGGGCCATCTGGCGTTCGGGCCTGGGGCCAACGGCGCTTCCCACTGATCGGGGGAGGGCGGCCATGACCATCCAGCAGCCTGTCCGATCCCAGCCTGTCCAATCCCTTGTGCGTTCGATGCCGGCACAGGTCACGGTGACGCCGTCGCGGCGCATCACGGTGCTGGGCGCGGGCCACATCGGTACGACCATCGCGACGATGCTCTCGGGGGCGGGGCATACTGTGATGATCGCCGACGCCAGCGAAGCGCAGCTCGCGCTGGTGCGTGGCAAGAGATTGAAGCGCGCCTGCATCGACGCAGCCGACAGGGGTGCTCTGCTGCGGCATCTGAAAGATCAGGACATCGTCGTCAGCGCCTTGCCCTACACCCTCAACAGGGGCATCGCCCAGGCGGCCGTTGAGACGGACACGCATTACTTCGACCTCACCGAAGATGTCGCGACCACCGCGTTCATCCGCACGCTCGCGTCCTCGGCGCCTGTCGCCCTGATGCCGCAATGCGGCCTAGCGCCAGGTTTCATCTGCGTGCTGGGCGCGGAAATGGCCCGGCGTTTCGAGCGCCCGCACAGTCTGAGCATGCGTGTCGGCGCCCTGCCGCGCTACCCTACCAACGCCTTGCGTTACAACGTAACCTGGTCGATCGATGGCCTTATCAACGAGTATTGCAACCCGTGCGAGATCATTCATGCGGGGCAGATCACACGCGTCCCGGCGCTTGACGGCCTGGAGAACGTCTTGATCGATGGAGTCGCCTACGAAGCGTTCAATACATCCGGCGGCCTCGGCACCCTGACGGAGACGCTGGCAGGCCAGGTCGACGATATGTCGTACAAGACGCTACGCTACCCCGGCCATGCGGAAATCATGAAGCTGCTGCTGCAGGGGCTGGCGCTCGCCGAGGATCGGCCGACGCTGCGCCGTATCCTCGAACGTGCCGCGCCCTTCACGCCCAATGACGTGGTGATCATCTTCGTGACCGGGATCGGTGAGCGCCGGGGCCGGATGGAGGAGGACAGCATCATCCTCCGCTATGAGAGCACGGCCGAGTTCGGCGCCATCCAGCTCACCACAGCCGCCGGTTGTGTCGCCATGATCGAGTTGTTCCTGACCGGCCGGCTGCCGGCGCGCGGGTTCCTGAAGCAGGAGGACGCGCGCCTGGAGGATTTCCTTGGCACCTCGGCCGGGCAACTCCTGGTGCGCCATGCGCGCGGATCGGATCCGAATTGATCCATTCGCTGCGCGGGAGCTGACCGTTTGGGGCGATCCAATCGGATTGCCGTCATCAGCACGCTTCAGAGCATTTTCGAGCGAAGAGGAAACCGGTTCGCATGAAGAAAATGCGTAAAAACAAAACCTAGAGTATTTTCGGTGAACTGGAGTTCGCCGGAGATGCTCTAGGACGTGCTGGGCGCAGGGGCATCGGGCTCCTCGACCGGCGGCGCGGCGCTCGCGGCGTTATAGCCCAGCCACAAGGCCAATGCCCAGAATGGCAGGACATACAAGGCCACGCGCGTATCGTCGTCGAGAGCGAGGAAAATCGACACGAGACCCAGAAAGGCGAGCACGGCCCAGTTCACATAGGGAGCGCCGGGCATACGGAAGGCAACGCCCTGCACACGCCCCTCCGCGACCGCCTGGCGCCAGCGCAGATGCGTCCACATGATCATGCCCCATGTCCAGATGCCGCCGATGGTGCTGATGCTGGTGATCCATACGAAGACGCGGCCCGGCACGAGATAATTGAGCAGGACGCCGATCAGCATGATGGCGGCGGAGAAGGTGATGGCCGCCGCCGGTACATGCTTGGCGCTCAGCCGTCCGAACGCCGCCGGCGCCTGGCCGTTCTGGGCGAGCGCGTGCAGCATGCGACCCGTGGAAAACAAGCCGCTGTTGCAGGACGAGGCAGCCGAGCTGATGATGACGAGGTAGACGATCGTTGTGGCCGATGGAATGCCGCTCCTCGCGAAGACCTCGACGAAGGGGCTTTGATCCGGCGCGAATTCCGTCCAGGGGATCAGGGCCATGATGATCGCGAGCGACCCTATGTAGAAGAACAGGATCCGCCATATGACGCTGTTCACCGCGCGCGGCAACGTGCGCTGAGGCTCGGCCGCCTCTCCCGAGGTCACACCAATGATCTCGATGCCCTGAAACGCGAAGACGACCAGCTGCAGGGTGACGGCAAAGCCCAGCATGTCCAGGGGGAAGAAGCCTCCGTCCGCCCAGAGATTGGTGAGCCGTGCCTGCTGCGCCAGGGGCCCGACACCGAAGAAGAGCGCCGCGATGCCGATGCCGATCAACGCCAGGATCGTGACGATCTTGATGATCGCGAACCAGAACTCGAATTCGCCGAATGTCCGCACGGTGAGGCGGTTAGTGGCATAGAGCACGGTCAGGGTGATGAGCGCGGGTAGCCATTGCGGCACGTCCGGATACCAGTAGCGCACGAACAAGGCGATGGCGGTGATCTCCGCCATGCCCATCGTCACCCAGACGAACCAATAGGACCAGCCCGTGACGAAGCCGGCCCAGCGACCGACAAATTCGTTGGCATGGGTTGCGAAGGCGCCGGAGACCGGCCGGTACATGATGAGCTCGCCGAGCGCGCGCATGATGAAGTAGATTGCGCAACCCGCGACGGCATAGGCCGCGAGCAGGCCGGGGCCGTTCTTTGCGATGGCGCGTCCGGAGCCGAGGAAGAGGCCGACGCCGATGACGCCTCCCAGGGAGATAAGCTTGATATGGCGTGGCTTGAGGCCACGCGTATAGGCTGGCTCGCCGTTCCGCGCTCCACTCATCAGTCGTCTCCCGCTATGGATAGGGTGCGAGCCCCCTCGATAGGTGAAGCCACCGATGGCGGATAGGTAAACGGTCGTGTCTCTTATGTAGATGGTATGGCAAATGATGCGTGCGCGGGAGCGGGAATTCTTTTCACGTTAGGAGTAGTATTGGGTGGCCACACGCGAAATATGATGAAACGGCGAATGAATGCGGTTTATTTCAATATTCAGTATTCTTTCCGGGTAACAGAAGCAAGTCTCTGTTACCCGGATGTCTATCTGGATACCGGCAGGGCGTTACTTGGCGTTGGCACCCTTCAGCACGGGTGTCCACCGCGCCACTTCGCTGACGACGAGATCCTGGAGCGCTTGCGGTGACCGGCCGGGCTTGTCGGCGATGACGCCGCCGAGGTCGAGCAGACGCTTGCGGGTATTTTCGTCATCCAGCGCCACGACGAGCGCGTTGTTCAGCTTCGCGATAACGTCCTCAGGCGTGCCCTTCGGCGCGAAAATCGCGTTCCAGGCGCTCACCTGATATTCTGGCAGGCCGGCTTCCTTGGTGGTTGGGACGTCCGGCAGAGACGGCGAGCGGTCGGGCGTGGCCACGGCATAGGCCTTGATCGTGCCGGCCTGGATCTGCGGCACCAGGTTCACGATCTGGTCGCACATGAAATCGACCTGACCGGAGACGAGGTCGTTCAGCGCCGGGCCCGTGCCGCCGTAAGGCACCAGCGTCGGCTTGATGCCGAGCTGCGCGTCGAGCAGCGTGCAGGTGCTGTGCGACACCGAGCCAACGCCGGCGTGGGCCTGATTGACCTTGTCGGCATTGGCCTTCACATAGGCCACGAACTCCTTGAGGTCCTTGGCGGGGAAGTCCTTCTTCGCGACGATGAGGATCGGCGTTCCCGCCGCGAGGCCAACGGGTGCGAAATCCTTGGCCGGATCATACTTCAGGTTGGGATAGAGCGCGGGCGCGGCGCCGTGGGTGCCCATATGGCCCATGACCAGGGTATAGCCGTCAGGCGCGGCCTGGGCGGCGCGCGTGCTGCCCGTGGTGCCACCGGCGCCGGCCACGTTTTCCACGATGATCTGCTGGCCCAGCGTCTTCGACATGTTCTCGGCAACAATACGCGCGATCACATCCGTCGGGCCTCCCGCCGCGAAGGGAACGATCATGGTGATGGGCCGATCGGGATAAGCCGCGGCGGCGCTTACCAGTGACAGGCCAAGGCCTGCGGCAACGGTTGCGGCGGCCGCGAGGCCCGTCACAAGGCGCCTCGAAATGGTCTTGTTCATTGAATGATCCTCCCAATTCATGCAATTCATTCAAACAGATATCCGGCGAGCTACTCGGTGAAGACCTCGTCCCGGCTTTTACGGATGGACGGTAGAACCGCCACGACGAGCAGCCCCACCGCGATCAGAAGAAGGACCGCGCTGACCGGGCGCTCCACGAAGGTCATCAGGTCGCCGCGGGAAATGATGAGCGCCCGCCGCAGGTTTTCCTCCATCAGCTTGCCAAGGACATAACCGAGCAGCAGCGGCGCTGGTTCAAAACCCAGCTTGAGAATGCCGTAGCCGATGATGGCGAAGACAGCGGTGAAGACCACGTCGGCTGGCGAATTGTTGATCGAATAGACGCCGATGCTCGAGAAGATCAGGATCGCCGGAAACATCAGGCGGTAGGGCACCTTGAGCAGTTTTACCCACAGGCCGATCAGGGGCAGGTTGATGATGAGCAGCATCAGGTTGCCGATCCACATCGACGCGATCATGCCCCAGAACATGTTCGGGTTGCGGGTCATCACCTGCGGGCCGGGCACGATGCCGTGAATAGTCATGGCGCCCACCATCAGCGCCATGACGGCATTGGGCGGAATGCCGAGGGTGAGCAGTGGGATGAACGACGTCTGCGCGCCGGCGTTGTTCGCGGATTCCGGCCCCGCCACGCCCTCGATGGCGCCGCGGCCGAAGCGCCGTGGTTCCTTCGCGATTTTCTTTTCCAGCGAGTACGAGGCGAAGGGCCCGAGCACCGCGCCGTTGCCGGGCAAGATCCCAAGGGTGCCGCCGATGACGGTGCCGCGCAGGATCGACGGCGCCGACTGCCTGAGTTCCGCCAGCGACGGCAGCAGCCGGCCGATCGCCTTGCGGACGACGTCGCGATGTTCGGTCACTTCCAGATTGCGCAACACCTCGGCGAAGCCGAAGATACCCATGGCCAGAATGGCGAAGTCGATACCGTCCGCGAGCGGGCCGTAGCCGAAAGTCATGCGCTCTTCGCCCGTCTCGAGATCCGTGCCGACGGTGGAGAGAAGCAGCCCCCCGAGGATCATGGCGATGGCCTTGAGCACCGAGCCGCGCGCCAGCACCACCGCGAAGACGAGGCCCATCACCATCAGCGAGAAATATTCCGCGGGGCCGAAGAGGAGTGCGAGCTTTGTCAGCGGCACGGCGACGGCCGCGATCACCAGCGTCGCCACCGTGCCCGCGAAGAAGGAGCCGATGGCGGCAATGCCGAGCGCGGTGCCGGCCCGGCCCTGCTTCGCCATTTCATGGCCATCGAGCGTGGTGACGACGGCGGTCGCTTCACCCGGGATGTTGACGAGAATGGCGGTCGTCGAACCGCCGTATTGGGCGCCGTAATAGATGCCCGCCAGCATGATGAGCGCGCCGACCGGATCGATGCCGAAGGTGATCGGCAGCAGCATCGTGATGGTCGCGATCGGCCCGACGCCCGGCAGCACACCGACCAGCGTGCCGATGAGGCAGCCAAGCAGGCACAGCCCGATGTTCTGGAACGTCAGTGCCGTCGAGAATCCAAGCGCGAGATTGGCGATGATGTCCATGGTCGGCGCCCTCAGTAATAAATGACGCCGGGAATGATGAAGACCGGGATCGGCAGGTTGAGCCCGTATTTGAACAGGCCGATCGAGAAGGCCGTCATCGCGATCGCGAAGACGATAAGCTCCTTGATGCGCGTTTCCTCTGAGGCAAAGCCGGAGATGATGGCGAGCAGAGGTCCGGCGACGGCGAGGCCGACGGTTCTCACCGTGGCTGCGAAGGCGAGGAGACCGAGGCACACGAAGAAGGGCCCGCGCAGATTCCAGCGCTCCAGCGCTTCTCCGTCCTTCACGAAGGAAATGGCGACGAGGATGAGGCCGCAAAGCGCAAGAAGGGTTGCGATGGTGCGCGGCAACATGCCTGGCCCCATGGCCCTGAGAGATCCCTGGGTAAGGTCGCTGGAAGCCCAGAATGCGAGGATCGCGATGCCGATCAGGCTTAAGCCAGCTGCAAAATTCTGAGGACCACGGATGAGGTGACGCGCTGTCCCTGCTGCTGGGCGTTCCTCGTGATGAGCCATCTTCCCCCCTGGGTTTGACCGTTTCCCAGTCGTGTTTCTATTTTACACCCATATCGCACACACTATCGGGCTATGCCGGCCAAGTTCAACCGTAATGATAGAGATAACAATTCCTTCTGATCCTATCTAAACGGATTGGAGAATTATGCACTTCGACCTTTGGCTGATGCCGTGGGGCTGCATCCCTCGCATCCGCGCGCTCCTTTCGTCCTTCGCAGCCTGACGGTTGAAAGTGCGGCGCGGCGGGTCATCTTTTAAATAGAGGGCCTGTAGGGCGGGCTACGCGCCGGTGGCTCTGCTATCGCTTCGTTTTTCTTGCTGCCGTCGCGGCCGCGCTGATCGCGCCGCCCTTCACCCCCGCTTGGGCCGTACCTCAAGCAAGTGTGGCTCGGTCGGGATTGTGCGATTTTACATAAGATATTGAATTCGCGGGTCTATTCTTGATTTATGCAGGGGTGCGGCGGAGTGGCTTGCCTTGCGGCGCTTGCCGATGCGAAACGAATAGCCACTGGCGTCATCCCCGGCTTGTGCCGGGGATCCCGACTGGAAAGGCGCCGGCCTCACTTGTCGGGATGGCCGGGACAAGCCTGCCATGACAACGAAAGGCGAAACGGTCCAATCAGACCGGCACCTACCGCCCCAGCCGCCGGAAGCCGACATAACCCTCATCGGCATCATAGAGATAGTCGAAGCCGTTGAGGGCGTGGACGCTCGTGTTCACGAAGGTCGGACGATCCTTCCCACCGACCAGTATGATTCGCGATGGCGCGAGCGGGTCGCTGTCCGTTCCGGCGGTGAAGAGATAGCTGGGCGCTTCATTGGAAGGGCGCGCGCTGAAGCTGACCGTGACCTCGGTCCCCGGCACGAGCGTGCGGCCATGGTCGCCCCGGGTGACAAAGCCAGCTTCCCGGTCCGGAGGCACCGTCAGGTACATCTTGGAAACGCCTGTATCGATCAGGGCCGTGCCGCAGGCGGGCTCGCCGCCGCCGATGCCGATGCATCCCGGAATAGGCGCCCAGTCGCTGCCATCATCTTTCCTGGCGAGCTTCACGAAGCGAAACTCGCCCTCCGTGTTGGTGCGCGTGAGCCCCACATGTACGCCGAGGCGCGTCACCACATAACCGCGCCGAAGGCGGCCGGGTTTGTTGGCGTCGCCCATTTCGGGCAGGTTGAGGAAGGGGTTCTTGTCCGGCGTGCTTTGGCTCTGCCGGTCGCCTTCGCGCGAAAAGCCGACGCCGAGCATGACCACGTGGCGGGGATCATCCGTCGGCTGGCAGTCGCGCGCGTTCTCAAAACAGTCGATCCGGCGCACGGCGAGAACGGGCAGGGGGCGGGTGGTGATGGCATCCCCGCCGACGCCGCTGATCCTCACGGGCGTCATCACCCAATCCCCGCGCATGATGCGTCCGGAACTGGTGTAGGTCAGCTCGCCGGGTGCGGCCACCGGCAGGCTGTCGATATTGGGAATGAGGCTCGCCGCGACCACGATGCCGGTCGAACCCGTATCCATCACGGCCCGATAGTCGGGCCCGCCGAAGGAAAGATGCAGCGTCGGCGAGCGGCGCAGGGGCTCGTCCTCCGCCGGCGCATCGAGAAACCGCAGGAACGTCCCGCGGCCCTCGTCGGTGTAGCGCGGCTCGGCCATCGCCGTCGCGGGCAGCACACACGCCGCGATCAGGGCCGCGAAACTGAGTGGTGACAGACGCATCAGCGTTCGGCCTTGGGCAGGTAATGGGCCAGCGCGTGCGCTAGTTTCGGGGCCGTCAGCGTTTGCAGCCAGACCTTGCCCGGCCCGGTGAGCTGCGCCAGAAACAGCCCGTCACCGCCGAACATCACGTTCTTGACGCCGTGGATGGTCGTCAGCTGGAAATTGACGGTATCCTCGAACATGCCGACATGGCCGGGATGGACCTGCAGGCCCTCGCCCTCCTTGAGATCGTAGATCACCGTCTCGCCACCCAGCTCGACCCAGGCCGTGCAGGTTCCCGAGAGCTTCTGCAGGGTGAAGCCGTCGCCGCCGAAGACCCCGGCGCCGAGTGATTGCTGGAAGCCGATGCCAAGCTCGACGCCGGCCGTGGCGCAGAGGAAGCCGTGGTGGTGGATGAAATAGGAGCGGCCGCCGCCCACCTGCACCTCGTGCAGGCTGCCGGGGATCTGGGCGGTGAAGGCGACAAGCCCCGCGCCTCCTTCCGCCTCGAATTCCGTCATGAACAGGCCGCCGCCCGTCAAGGCCCGTCCCATCGCCCCCCAGAAGCCGCTTGAGCCGGCGGTCGCCGTGGTGGTCGTGAGCTTGACCGGGCCCGCGAGCCAGGAGAGCTGGTCAGGCGCGGCGATGATCTTCTCGCCAGCCTCGAGGTTGACTTGCAGAACGGGAAGCGTCGTGCCGGTAATCGTTGTCTGCATCGCGGGGCCCATCATGTGGAGGTGATGGCAGGTTATACAAACCGGCGCCGCGATAAACAGAATTACGTCTGTATCATTAATCCGAAGGGCTCGTGATTTCACGAGACCTCATAATCCCTCCGGCCTCATGCCGCCGAGCTGACGTCGGCATCGGGTGAGGGTTCGCGCCGCTCCGCGCCGACGGGCTGGCCACCCACCCAGACGCCCTCGACATTCAGGTCTTCCGTCAGATGCACCATGTCGGCGCGCCGGCCGGGCACAAGCCGGCCGTAGTCCGCTGTCAAGCCGAGCGCCATCGCCGGATAGAGCGAGGCCATGCGCAACGCTTCCTCCAGCGCGACACCGACCGTGTCAGCCATGAAGCGCACGGCGTCGACGAGGACGAGATCCGAGCCGGCGAGCGTGCCGTCCTCCAGCGTCAGGCGATCACCCACGCGCTTCACCTCGCGACCGTTCAGGAGGAAGCTGTCCTCGGACGAGCCGGCCGTCGGCATGGCGTCGCTGACCAGGAAGAAGGGCAGGCCACGCTTGGCCTGCATGGCTGTGTTCATGGTGGCGGGATGCACGTGGTGTCCGTCGGCGATGAGCCCGCACCACACCTGCTCGCTGGCGAGCGCGGCGCCGACGATGCCGGGATCGCGGCTGCCGAACTGGCTCATGGCGTTGAAGAGATGGGTGACGCAGCGCGCGCCGGCCTGGAACAGCGTCATGGCCTGATCGTAGGTGGCATTGCTATGGCCGATCGACACCGTCACGCCCGCCTTGATGAGCGCGGCGATCTGCTGGCTGTTCACGGCCTCGGGTGCCAGGGTGACCATGATATGGCGCAGGCCCGTATGGGTCAGGCGCAGCAACTCGCCGTCATTCAGATCCCGGATCAGCTCCGGGTCGTGGGCGCCTTTCTTCGCGGACGCGATGAAGGGCCCCTCGATATGGATGCCGAGACACCCCTCGACCCCCTGCGCGATGGCCTGGCGCACAGCGGTAATGGCGCCGTATGTGACTTCGGGATGGTCGGTGATGACGGTGGGCAGCAGGGCGGTCGTGCCCATGCGGGCATGCGCGGCCACGATAGCGCGAATGCCGTCGACGGTCGGCTGGCTGTTGAACAGCACGCCGCCGCCGCCATTGACCTGCAGATCGATGAAACCCGCGGTGACGAGGCCGCCATCGGCGTGGACGACCTCGATATTCCCCGGCAGTTCCCGCGCCGGCACGATCGCGCGGATGCGGCCTTCATCGACGATCACCGCATGCTTGCGGTGGCGGGTTCGGCCGTCGAAAACGTCAGCGCCCGAGAGTGCAAAACGCGTTGGGACGTCCGTCATGGGTCATGGCTCCGCGATCGTTAACAACCTGTGGATGCGCGATCCCTGTCAATGCGTCAACATCTCCCTGTGTTCGCGCTCGATCATAATGAACAGCAATGGTGCTCGGGCCATGTCTGTTCCATTGCTTTGCGATTGATCAGCCGGGCTGCGTGATTGCTCGCGATGTGATGATATTCTCACGGCCGGTGCCTATGCTTCGGCACACGAGCCATCGTGAGCTGCCGCGTCGAGGTGGTGGATGCGTCAGATCGAGACGTTGCCTGCCGGCCGTGATAGGACGTGGGCACCAGATGCAAGACAATACGGAGGCCGGTGTGGCTGTAGTCGAACGCGACAATCAGGGATCCTGCGCTATTCTGCGGCTGAACAGGCCTGAAGCTCTCAATGCGCTGAATGCCGAAGTCCTCCGCGCGCTCGGCGAAGCGATCGACACGGTGGCGAAGGATGACGCCGTGCGTGCGCTCATCATCACGGGCGCGGGCCCCAAGGCCTTCTGCGCCGGCGCCGATATCAAGGAATTCATTGCCCAGTCGCCCCTCGCCATGAAGGAACGGGCGGAGCTTGGCCAGTCGACCTTCGCCAGGCTCGGGCGCCTCAATGTCCCCTCCATCGCGGCGATCAATGGTTTCGCCTTCGGCGGCGGCTTTGAACTGGCTCTCGCCTGCACCTTCCGGGTGGCGCTGGCATCGGCCAAGATGGGCCTGCCGGAAGTCAAGCTCGGGCTCCTTCCCGGCTTCGGCGGCACGCAACGCTTGCCGCGCCTCATCGGCGAAGCCCGCGCGCTTGAGCTGATCATGAGCGGGCGGTTCATCGATGCCGCGGAAGCCGACAAGTTCGGCCTCGTCAACCGTGTCGCGAGCGAGGACGTGGTTTCCGCGGCGATTGCCTTTGCCGGCGAATTCACGGGGTTCAGCCTCTCCTCCCAGAGCCTCGCGCGCGCCGCCGTGGAACGGGGGGCTTCCGTCTCGCTCGACGAGGGTTTGCGGATCGAGGCCGAGCTCTTCGGGCTTGTCTCCTCGAGCGAGGATGCGGCGGAAGGCTGCGCCGCGTTCGTCGAGAAGCGGGCGGCGGTTTTCAAGGATCGCTAAATCTGTATTGTGCTCCTGCCAGGCCGTCGGGCCGGCATGGCTCGCTCGGAATCGTCCAGAGGTTGCGTAATGGCGTCGTCTTTTCGTGTGCTTGGCCCGTGGACCGGGTTCTGTCGCGTGGCAATCTTCGCGGCGGGGCTCGCGGTGGCGACCCTGCCGGCCTCTGGAGCGCGTGCCGACGACGGCTTCAACCTGAACGCTGAAGCCTTCCTCAAGTCGCTGAATGCCCAGCCCGCCCTGGCGAACGCCAAGCTCGCCTTCGCGGTGGACAAGAACATGGCGGCGCCCGACGGGTCGTCGCTCGTCTTTTTCACCGGCGGTGATTGCGTGAAGGGACAGGGGCACACCACGCGCCGTGGCGTTCTTCTGACCTTCTCGCTGACGGTGCCCGATGCGTGCATGAGCGACAGCGCAAAGGTCGCGCCCTACCTGCACGCGATCGTCGCCACCTTGGAGCCGACGCTCGCGCCCAAGGAGATCGCGCCTTCCATCGATGCGCTTCTCGCCGCCGCGAAAGCCGCCCCCGGCAAGCTGACGCTACGGCAGATCGGCGGGCGTCTCTATGGCGCTGCCTATGACAATGAGGCTGGCCAGACAACGTTTATTCCCTACCCGACGATCAACTGATTGCTCTGGCGGCGAGGGGGAGTTGGACGAGCGTGGCGGTTGAGCCGCGCTCGCCCTGCGCGGGCATTTCTGGATCAGCCAGCGCCACCACCGCCCGCGAGATTGGCGGGCTTGCCATCGACGGGGATGTCGAGGCCCTGTTTCAGTGTGTTCAGGTGGAACTCGCGGATGCGACTGTTTTCAGGGTCGCTCACGAAAGCGCTGTTGCCGATGATTGCGAGACTGGGAACCGGTGTCGCCGCGCCGAAAGCGCAATCGAAGGCCGCGACGGCATCGAATGTCGCGATCTCCTTCCACTCCGGTGCGATGTCATAGACCCTGAGCTTGCCGTCCTGGGTCAGATTGACCACCCGGCGTCCGTCGGGACTGATTTCATACTGGCAGGTCGGCTGCCCGCCGGGTACGGCGAAGATGTCGGCCTTGGAGAGCGATGCGGCCTTGGGGTCGATGCGCAGGAAAGCGTCATAGGGCGATTTCAGGCCGTAGTTGGCGACCATATATTGTCCGCCGGCCGCTGCCTTGATGGTGCTGGAGCGCCGCTCGTCGGGATAGGCGATCTTGCGCGCGCCCCAACTGCCGTCCGCCGTTTGGCCGATCACCAGCACGCCACCGTCTCCGCGTTCGTCCCCGGCGATTGCCTGGTTGCACCCGAAGACATGGGTGTTGGCGAGCGAGGCATGGCCGTGGAATTCCTTGCAGGATTTCGCGGGGTCGCTCGTGTCATTGAACGAGGCGATGCGGGCCCAGCCCTTCGTCCGGTCGAGGATCTCGTAGCCGTCCGGGCGTGAGGAGACCTTCTGGTTGTCGCCCTTGGCATAGGCCGGCTTCGTCACCGAGATGAGCCATTGCTCTTGGCCGAGCGGGATCGCGATGCCGTGCTGCGGTGCCGGGCCCAGCCACTCCGCGACCTCCGGCTTGGTCTCGCCGAGAGAGTCGAGCGGTACGAGATAGGCCTTGGCATTGCTCTTGGCCTCCCAGGGCCGGAGGCCGTCGTAGAATACGGCAAGCCAATCGTTCTCGGAGACCACATGGGCGGGGCGGTCGCCCTTGAACGTCAGATCGAGCAGTTTGACCTCGCCCTTGTCGACGTCCTCGTGGTCGCCATGGGATTCGAAGGTGAGGCCATTGTCGAGGATGCGAACGGTTCCCGCATCGTCACCTGTCTTGATGACCACGTGGCGCCGGTCTTCAGCCGTCGCGAACACGGGATTAGGCCTCGACAAATCGAAGCTGTGGGTGACCTCGCCGGTGTCGAGATCGAGCACACGGACGACCGGCTTTTCATGGTCGGCAAAGACGAGCCGTCCCCGCTTGGCGGCATGATCATGCGCGAAGGCGCCCGCCGGTAGGGCGCAGGCGAAGGCGACAGCCAGGGCGGTGGTCGCCAGCGGCGCGGAAACATCAGGTCGGATCACAATGGTCTCCTGAAAGGGAATGCCTTGGTAAGGGTGCATACGTAACACTATAACATTACATTAGAGTCAATAGCTGCGTAGCCCCATCCCCTTGGTATGCGGCTGAGGCGGGACGTGATCCCATGCCAGCCGCGGGCGTTGACCCTCAAGCGGCGCCCCGCTATAAATTGTTATGATATAACATTTCAATTACGGCCAACATCGATTCCTGATCCGAGCCTGGATCGAACCCAAGACCGAACCTCAAGACCGAACCTCAAGAATGAACCCATGAAAATGATTGCAGAGAACGATCAACGTCTGCCCGTCACCGTGCTGTCCGGCTTCCTCGGCGCGGGCAAGACCACGCTTCTGAACCATGTGCTCAACAATCGCGAAGGACGGAAGGTCGCGGTCATCGTCAATGACATGTCGGAGGTGAATATCGACGCCGATCTCGTTCGAGACGGCGGCGCCGGTCTCTCGCGCACTGACGAGAGGCTGGTCGAGATGACCAACGGCTGCATCTGCTGCACGCTGCGCGACGATCTTCTGGCGGAGGTGCGCCGGCTGAGCGCGGAGGGCCGTTTCGACTATCTCCTCATCGAAGGGACAGGGATCGCCGAACCGCTGCCGGTGGCGAGCACCTTCTCCTTCCGCGACGAAGACGGACAGAGCCTCTCGGACGTGGCGCGGCTCGACACCATGGTCACCGTGGTGGATGCCGCGCATCTGCTGAAGGACTACGGCTCCAACGCCTTCCTGCGCGATCGCGGGGAGACTGCCGGCGAGGACGACGACCGCACGCTGGTTGATCTTCTCGTCGAACAGATCGAATTCGCCGATATCGTCGTGATCAACAAGAAGTCCGAGGTCTCGCGTGACCAGTTGGGGCTCGTCCGCAAGGTCGTGACGGCCCTGAATGCCGACGCGCGCATCATCGAGACGGACTTCGGCCGGGTGCCGCTCGACGCCGTGCTGAACACGGGCCTGTTCGACGAGGACAAGGCCCAGCAACATCCTCTCTGGTACAAGGAGCTCTACGGCTTTGCAGAGCATGTTCCGGAAACCGAGGAATACGGCATCCAGAGCTTTGCCTATCGGGCCCGCCGGCCGTTCGATCCCGCCAAGTTCAGCGCTTTCATCAACAGCACCTGGCCTGGGCTGATCCGTGCCAAGGGCCATTTCTGGCTCGCGACCCGTCCGCAATGGGTGGGGGATTTCTCGCTGGCGGGCGCGATTGCCCGCGTGACCGGCATGGGCCACTGGTGGGCCGCCATCCCGAAGGCGCACTGGCCGGATCATCCGGACTGGCAGACGCTGCTCGCGCGCCACTGGAGCCCGGTCTGGGGCGATCGCCGCCAGGAGCTCGTTTTCATCGGAACGGGGATGGATGAAGCGGCCATTCGCGCCGCCCTCGACGATTGCCTCGTCGGGCCCGCCAATCCCATCCGCTTCGATCCGGCCGTCTATCGGCGGCTGCGCGATCCCTTTCCGTTCTGGGGGCAGGCCGAAGTCCCCTGAACACTGTCACCTGAACACTGCCGCGAAACCATCGCTTGACCTGATGCGCCTCCATGGTCGAGTGATGGGGCAACGATGGCCGCGCGCATCGCGATGCCGCCGGTCGCCACAGCGAGGGAGTGCAGCATGAAGATCGCGTTCTTGGGGCTCGGCGTGATGGGTTCGCCCATGGCGCGCCATCTGGCGGCGAAGGGCCATGAGGTCACCGTCTACAATCGCACCCTCGCCAAGGCGGAGGCCTGGGTGGCCGTCCATGGCGGCCGTCTCGGCAGGACCCCGGCGGAAGCCGCCGCCGGCCAGGACATCGTCATGAGCTGCGTCGGCAATGACAACGACCTGCGCGCCGTGATCCTCGGGGCGGACGGGGCCCTCTCGGCCATGAGAGCCGGCGCAATCCTCGTCGACCACACGACCGCCTCCGCCGATGTCGCCCGTGAAATAGCGGCCGAGGCTGCGGAAAAGGGGATCGGCTTCATCGACGCGCCGGTGTCCGGTGGCCAGGCCGGCGCCGAGAACGGCGTGCTCACCGTCATGTGCGGTGGCGACGCGGAAGTTTATGCGCGTGCCGAGCCGGCCATTCTCAGCTTTGCCCGCGCGTCACGGCTCATGGGTCCGGCAGGGGCGGGACAGTTGACCAAGATGGTCAACCAGATCTGCATCGCCGGCCTTGTGCAGGCCCTGTCCGAGGGCGTCCATTTCGCCCAGAGCGCCGGTCTCGACGTCGAGGCGGTGCTCGACGTGATTTCCAAGGGTGCCGCTGGTTCCTGGCAGATGGAAAATCGCGGCAAGACCATGAACCAGGGGAAGTTCGACTTCGGCTTCGCCGTGGACTGGATGCGCAAGGACCTGTCGATCTGCCTGTCCGAGGCGCGGCGCAATGGCGCGACGCTGCCCGCCACGGCGCTCGTCGACCAGTTCTATGGCGAGGTCCAGAAGAATGGCGGCAGCCGTTGGGATACGTCGAGCCTGATCACCCGTCTGACGAAGGGGAAGTGACGAGCGAGGAAACGAGGCGTTAACCGGCCACGAACACTAAAGGATCGTCGGTGTTCATGGATCCTTTTCCCGGCGCTGCGCGCCGCCGAGGATGACACCGGGTTTCAGGCCTGTCGTCTCAGCCCTGTTCACCCGAACGCGAGGTCAACCGCGAGCGTTCCCTCTCCCATCCGGGAGAGGGACAGGGTGAGGGCTCGGGCTTTTCAGCCGTCCGGGATGAGCACGTCCATACGCGAACGGTCGGGGGGTCAGCGTGACCGGCCCCGCGCGTCCACCGGCATCAGGACGTCAGGCGCGCCCGGCCGTGTCATCAGGATCTCGTCGTGCAGGTTCACCACCACGCAGACGTGGTTCGGGATGATGCGCACCGTCTCACCAATCTCGGGGCGTCGGGCACAGGCCGAGAGATCGACAATGCCGTGCTCTTCGTTGAGCTTGGCAATGACGGCCTCGGGATAGTCGCGCATCAACCCGTAGCCGCGTGCCGCCCCGCCGGGCGTCAGATCGCTTGAAAGCGTCTTCGAGCCGGCATCGATGATGGCGCGATCGGCCGTCGGCCGGCTGACTACGGTCGCCTCGATATGGAGAGCGCAGTCATCCAAGGTCGCCGCACCTTGGCCGACGGTGTTGCGGTCGTTGTAGATATACGTGCCAACCCGGAGTTCCGTGACGCCGGGGACCTCATGGGCATGGAAAGCCCGCGGCGTGCCGCCCGCCGAAATGGTTGGTATGGCGAGCCCCTCGGCTGCGAACAGGGATTGCGCCGCTGCGATGAACGCGGCCGCCTCCGGGCCGAGCGGATAGGTCATCAGACCTCCGAAGAT
This sequence comes from Chelatococcus sp. HY11, assembly GCF_018398335.1. Classification (NCBI taxonomy): domain Bacteria; kingdom Pseudomonadati; phylum Pseudomonadota; class Alphaproteobacteria; order Hyphomicrobiales; family Chelatococcaceae; genus Chelatococcus; species Chelatococcus sp. HY11. The sequence continues at coordinate 2,278,579 of NZ_JAHBRX010000001.1, read as the reverse complement.
GAGGCCTGGGGCACTTGCGATCCGTTTCGCGAGTTCAAGCGCCTCGGAGGGGGAGCCCACGCCGGCGCGCCGGCCGCCGCTCTCGAATTCGATGAACACGCTGATCGGCGCGTCAGCCGCCTCGGCCGCGGTGTCAATGGCGAGCGTGCTGTCCGCGACGACGGCGAGCTTCGCCTTGCGGGCGAGCGCCGCGAGGCGCGCGGCCTTGACCGGGCCGATCAGCGGATAGGAAATCAGGATGTCGGTTATGCCGGCGTCGATCATGATCTCGGCCTCGCCGAGTTTTTGGCAGGTGATGCCGACCGCGCCGAGTTCCATCTGCCATTTGGCGAGCCCCGGCATCTTGTGCGTCTTGATGTGCGGCCTCAGCTTCAGCCCGTGCTGATCGCAATAGGCCTGCATGCGCTTCAGATTGGCCTCGACGATGGCGAGATCGACGACGGGCATGGGTGTATCGTCGGCATGCGGTTGAAAATTCATGAGGCCATCTCCCGGGGCGGGGTGGTGCTAAGTGAGCTGGTGCTTCTTCTCGCGTCGTGCGCTCTACCCCTGCAGCATGTATGCTACATCTCCGAAGATACGCAGACCACTCCGCTTTGCGGCTTGATCTCGGCAGCCCAACCTGCGAGTTGTTCGACGACGAGTGGAGTGCGACCCGCCATGTGGCCAGCCAGCATTGTGTCAACACGTAATCGAACCGGTTCCGTTTGCGCAGAGGCTGGCAGACATCCTGCCCCGATACATGCGCGGCGGGGCGCGATCACCACATTGCGTGGCCTGTGTGTCGTGGTCGGCCTCGCTGTCGCCCTCGCTGGCTGTGGCACCCCGAGAGGTGTGCTCGCGCCTGTGGCTGAAACGGTGCCGGGCGCTTCCAAAGTATCGATGATCGTCGCCACGACCCGCCAGGCGGCGAATGACCCCGGCACGATGTTCACCGGTGAACGTGGCACGATGGCCTCCTTCGCCGAAATCACCGTGTCTATTCCGCCTGAGAGCGCCCGCAAGGTCGGCGAGGTGCAATGGCCCCGTCGTCTGCCCGGCAATCCCGCCACGGATTTCGTGACGCTGCAGGCCGAGCAGCTGACGCAGAAAGAAGCCATCGCCTGGTTCAGCCGCTCGGTGAAGAAGACGCCCAAGCGGCGTGTTCTCGTCTTCATTCACGGCTTCAACAACCGCTTTGAAGACGCGGTATATCGCTTCGCGCAGATCATCCATGATTCCAATATGGACGTGACGCCGGTCCTGTTCACCTGGCCGTCGCGTGGCAGCATCCTCGCCTATGGCTATGACCGCGAGAGCAGCAACTATTCGCGCAACGCGCTGGAAAATCTGCTGCAGTGGCTCGCGCGCGATCCGGCCGTGGGGGAAATTTCTGTCCTCGCGCATTCGATGGGCAACTGGGTCACGCTTGAAGCGTTGCGGCAGATGGCCATCCGCAACGGTCATATTCCGTCGAAGATCCGCAACGTGATGCTGGCCGCGCCGGATATCGATGTCGATGTGTTCCGCAGCCAGATGGTGGACATGGGCAAACCTCGGCCCAATTTTACCCTGTTCGTCTCGCAGGACGACAAGGCTCTCGCCGTGTCGCGGCGCGTGTGGGGCAGCGTCAATCGCCTCGGAGCCGTCAATCCCGAGGCTGATCCCTACAAGCAGGAATTCGCCGATTACAAGTTCACGGTGCTCGACCTGACGAAGCTGCAGGGATCGGATAGTCTCAACCACGGAAAATTCGCCGAAAGCCCCGAGGTTGTGCAACTCATCGGCCAGCGGCTTGCATCCGGACAGACGATCACCGATTCCCGCGCGGGGCTGGGTGACCACATCATCGGCATGACGGCGGGCGCAGCGGCGACGGTGGGCACGGCTGCGGGACTGGTGATATCCGCCCCCGTTGCCATCCTCGACGCCAACACCCGGGAAAACTACGGCAATCACATGCAATCGCTCGGTGACAATATCTCCGACACGACGAAATCGACAGGCGAACTTCTCACCAAGGCGCCCGCTGACGCCTTGCACCAAAACCGGTAGTTCGGGCTTCGATCGCCGTCAGACGCCCGTTGTGAGCGCGACCGGCCCTTGAGAGTCGTCGCGCGGTGCGTTAAAGCTGCGCCACCAGGCCGGGCCCCTCTGGCAGTTCGTGAACGGACTGTGATGTCGGACTGGACATCGGAACGGAGTGGCCTGAGACATTCGTCATCAGCTCATGCGACGTATCAAGCAGTGAGGGCTTAGGGTTTTCCCTGTCCGCCCGGCTTCGAGGATCGCAGGCGGTGGCGATGCCGTCCTCATCCTTGGCTACTCTTTCCAGCAAGGCGAAAGAGGACAACCATTGATGAGTGAGTTCTTTACGGGCGAAGCTCTAACCGCACTGCTCCAGGTCATCATGATCGACCTGGTACTTGCTGGTGACAATGCCATTGTGATCGGCCTGGCCGCCGCCGGCCTTCCTAAAGATCAGCGTGCCAAGGCGATCCTTATAGGCATCATCGCCGCAACCGTCCTGCGCATCATATTCGCGGGTTTGACAACTCAGCTCCTGCAGGTCGTCGGCCTCCTGCTGGCGGGCGGCATCCTGCTTCTGTGGGTGTGCTGGAAGATGTGGCGCGAACTTCGCACGCCCCATGTTGAGGAGGAAGCGGCCGCCGAGGCACTCGCCGACGCGGATCTCAACGCCGACGGCACCGTCGCTGGCGGCGCGCCGCGCAAGACATTCGCTCAGGCCGCGTGGCAGATCGTCATCGCTGACGTCTCCATGTCGCTCGACAATGTGCTGGCCGTGGCGGGTGCCGCGCGCGAGCATCCGGGCGTGCTGGTCTTTGGCCTGGCGCTGTCGATCGCCCTCATGGGCCTGGCCGCGAGCTTCATCGCCAATCTCCTGCAGCGCTTCCGCTGGATCGCTTATGTCGGCCTTGCCGTCATCCTCTATGTCGCGCTTGAGATGATCTATCGCGGCGCCCTCGAGGTCTGGCCGCTGGTCAACGGCGCGGCAACCTGATGAAGTTCTCGGGCGGCGTGAGTTGCCCCGAAGGCTATCGCTGAGATCGACTACGGCGATCCGGGATAACCGGGTCGCCGTTTTCTTTTGGAGGCCATAGGACGGCATCGATGCCCGGCGAGCCGCTGGTCGCCTGGCCGCAACGGGAGGGGCGCCCGATCAGAAGGCGTTCCTTATGATGAAGATCGCGCTCATGACGAGCGCATAGATCACGCCCGATACCACCACGACAGACACGACGGTCGTCGCATAGCCGAGCAGCACGGCTATGCCGTCACGCTCCAGAATGCCCAGCGCGAAGAAGCAGATCGCCAGCGCCGGCAGCATGTTTCCGAGCGGAATAGGCAGAAACAGGATGATGGCGAGGCAGAGCGCGATGAGGCCGATGAACCGTTCAGTGATCGCGAAAAAACTGAGGCGCGGCTTCAACAGGCGCTCGGAGCGCGCGATCCAGGGTGCGAGCTTGTTCATCAGCACCGCGAAGTCCTGCCGCCGCATTGACCTTTCCGCGATGATCTTCGGCAGCCAGGGGTGTGAATAGCCGACCATCAGCTGCGCGGAGAGGAACAAAAGCGGGAGACCGAGGATCGCGGACAAGCCCGGGGGCGCCGGCATGACATTGGGCACGGCGAAGATGAAGAGCAGTGCGCCGAAGGCCCGATCCCGCCCGATGGTGAGAAGGTCGCGCAGCGAAATGCGATCCCGCGACGTATCCTGGGCAATCTCCTGAAGAATGGTCGACAGGCGGACCGGTTCGTCGTCCACGGACGCGTCCGTGGCCAAGGGCACGGGGACCAGCCTGTCCAGGTGGCGGGGCTCGTCACGGGGTACCTGGCGTAGGTCATGCATCAAAAAGGGTGCTCCGGCGCGGCCAGCGGCGCGCCCACAAAAAAGGCACCGAACGTGCGGTGCCTCCCAAAATCCCGAAGGACGCTATTTGGATAAGCGATATGGACGATAGCCCGGGATCTTGACGATCCCGAGGCATCGCATGGCATGCGTCGCTTATTCTTCGCGCTGGCCGGTGAACTGCAGCAGAAGCTGAAACAGGTTCACGAAGTTCAGGTAGAGCGAGAAGGCGCCGAAAACGGCCATCTTCTGCCGGGATTCATCGCTGAAGTGCTCGGCGTAACGCTCTTTGATCGACTGCGTGTCCCAAGCGGTCAGGCCGACGAAGACGATCACGCCGATCACCGAGATGGCGAACTGCAGGGCGCTCGAGGCCAGGAAGATGTTCACAAGGCTCGCGATGATCACGCCGATCAGGCCCATGATCATGAACGAACCGAACTGCGAGAGATCCCGCTTCGTCGTGTAGCCATAGAGGCTCGTCGCGCCGAACATGGCGGCGGTGATGAAGAAGGTGCGGGCAATGCTCGTGCCGGTGAATACCAGGAACACGGAGGCGAGCGAGAGGCCCATGACCGCGCAGAAGGCCCAGAAGGCCATTTGCGCCGAGGCCGCCGACATCTTCTCGATGCGGAAGGAGAAGAAGAACACGAAGGCCAGCGGCGCCAGCATCACCACCCACTTCAGCGGGCTCGAGAAGATCGGCACGTAGAGGGCCGGCGTCGTGCCAACCACATAGGCCACGATGCCCGTCAGGACCAGGCCGATGCACATGTAATTGTAGACCCGCAGCATGTGCTGCCGAAGGCCCTCGTCGAAAATCGCACCACCGGCGCGGGTTGCGCCGGTCTGCCATGCGGGATTGGGGTTCATTCCGGTTGTCTCCTGGTAACCGATCAATAAAGGGCGTTGGCCAGCGTCCGCGCCGCCGCGACGAGTTCGCGGTCAGCGGGGCCGGTCAGCGCATAGGCCATGTCACCCATCTGCCAATAGGCGACCGTTTCGGTGTTGCGCTGGGCCGTCGCCGGCGCGACGACGGCGAAGCTGTCCGCGCGTGCCGCGAAAAGCGAGACACGCCCGAGATCCTCGGCGTCGAAGACGATCTCGACGCTGGAGCCGGCAGCGGCGGGAAGGATCTGGATATCGAGGACGCGCCAGCCGGCCGGCAGGATCGGCATGGCGAGCGCCGTCGAGGCGCGGATCGCGGCAGGATCATAGGTCGCGGTCGGTGGAGCGGCCGCCATGGCCATCCGGGCGGCCTCGATCCGGTGGGCCTTGACCGCGTCATCCACGAAGGCCGCCGGTATGGGGGCGGCCGTGCTCGACGAGCCGGTGACCTCGGCGTGGGCAATCCAGCCTGCGGCGGCGATGACGGCCGCGGTCGCGAAGCGACGCAGGCGGCTTAGTGCCCGGGCCCTTGCGAGGCCTCGCTCCAGTCGTCGTGCTGTCTCCGTGGTCTGGGGCCGAGCCAGGGAGGAATGCTCCGCGAAGGCGAGACGGAGTTCGTCGCGGGTGCGCATGTCGGCCATCACCCGCGCGGCGGTCTCGGGATGCCGCGCCAGATGATCCTCCACCTCGATGCGGCGGTGCATATCGAGCTGGCCGTCCACATAGGCGTTGAGGTCATAGGTCGTGACCGGGTCAATGGGTCGAATCATCTGTTCCTCCCACTACGCGCAGATGATCAGTGCGTCCCGGCGTTGCCGGGGCGCCGCGGCTCTTGCCTTCGGAGGGGATGGCCTTGTCCGCTGACTGCTCGCCCTCCTCGAAACCGCGCAGGGTGGCCCTTGCCCGGCCGAGGCGCGACATCAGCGTGCCCACGGGGATGCCGAGCGTCATCGCGGCCTCCTGGTAGCTCATACCCTCGATGGCGACGAGGTGGAGCGCCATGCGCTGTTCATCTGGCAAGGCCATGAAGGCCTGCCGCACCTGCGCCAGGCGCACGGAATGCTCCTGAACGGGTGGAACGACGGTTTCGGCCGTCTCGGCGGCGCCGGCGATGCGCAAGGTGTCGGCGCGGGTCTTGCGCAATCCGTCGACGAAATGGTTATGCAGGATGGAGAAAAGCCACGTGCGCAGGTTACGGCCCGGGCGGAAGCTGCCCTTCTTTTCGTAAGCCTTGACCAGCGTGTCATGCACGAGGTCCTCGGCGCTCGCCGCGTCCCGCGTGAGCGCGCGGGCATAGCGCCGGAGCGCCGGCAACAGGCTGAGGACGTTCATGCGGTTGGTATCGCGCGTCATGCCCCATATACGAAGCATCCCCGCCTTCTAATCCCGTGGGGCGGAGATTTTTTTTGCGGGGAGGCGAGGGAATGGCCTCAACCTGTGCCGAGCAGATCATCCTGACGGCGACGCAGCTTGACGATCTCCATGGTCTCGTCCGGCCGGCAATTGTCATAGGTCAGGTATTCACCGGCCTTGATCGCTCGCGTCACGACAGCGCGTTCGGCGAGCCCGACCGGCAGGAGACGGTCTTCGCGCGCGGCGCCGACGGTGGTGATCCAGCCGCGATAGTGATCCTCGCCGATCTTGCCGAGTGTGACGCCCGGGGCGAGGTCCTCCTTGGCGAGCGCGCCGACTTCCGCCACCGGCCGCTCCAGCGGCACCATATGGGGCTGATGATGCAGCACGAGCGAGGCGGCCGTCAGTGGCACCTCGAGGCTCGTGAGATGATAGGGGCGCATGAAGGTGAAATAGGGCCCATCCCCCATCTTGAGGTCGCGCATGCGCTCGTGGATGCGCGGGTGCGGAGCCTTCACCACCACGAACACACCGGGGGCGACACCCTTGCCAACGGAGTAATCGACGACGCCCGTGCGCGACAGGACGCCACCATCCTCGATGGGGATGAGCGTCCTGGCGAGATCCGGCACGGTCGCGGCCGGTCCATGCATGCCGGGCCTGTCCGGCACAAGGCCGGTGGCGTTGGCGATGGCCGCCATCTCGATCATCGTCTTGGAGCCGTCGACGAACTCCACGAGCATGCGTGGGTTCATGTTGCGGCGGGTGGCCTCCTCGACATATTCGGCGGGCTTCGCATCGAATTTGAGCGGGTTGTTCTTGCCCTTGCCCGCCGCGATGATCGGATAGCCGAGGCTCTGCGCGAAGCGGATGAGTTCCATGGCGGCCGATGGCTCATCGCCGGCGCCCAGCGAATAGAGGACGCCCGCCTCTTCGGCCGCGCGCCGCAGGGAAGCGCCGACGGTGACGTCGGCCTCTACATTCATCATCACCACATGCTTGCCGTGGCGCATGGCGGTCATCGCGAGCTCGGCCCCGACGCCGGGGTTGCCGGTCGCGTCGATGATCACGTCCACCTGGTCGGCGGTACAGGCGAGCGTGCCGTCCCCGGTGATGGCCATGCGGCCGGCGCGGATGGCATCCTCGACGGCGCCCTTGCCGTCGGCGGCCCGCGCCGTGTCGCGCGAAAGGCCCGCGACGTCGAGCGCCTGCCAGGCATGGTCGGTCCGCGTCTCGGCGAGTACGGCGATCTCGATGCCGGGCATCAATGAGACCTGGGTTACGATGTCTGTGCCCATTTCGCCGGCGCCGATCAGGCCAACGCGTACAGGCCGTCCCTCGGCCTGGCGTCTCGCCAGATCCGTCGTGAGGTCCGCGTTGCTGCCGCCCTGCTTTCCCGCTCTGCCCGTGATCATGACACTCCCCATGGCGCTTCCCATGCGTCTAGCCTTGTATGCCGTCTACACCTTGTATGCGTCCGCACCTTGTCCGTGCATGCCGTGATCCGCAGCCGCGGACCGACGGGCCCTGTTGGCCTGCGTGCTTAGCACAGCCATGGCACGACGGGCAGGGCAACGCAAAGCCGGTGTCGTGCAAGCTGCATGTTCAGCCGGCGCAAATGAGCGTCTCGCGCCGATTGGTCTGGAGACCGCCGTATAAACCCGCTAGGTGTTGACGATCACCGGGCTGTTTCAGCGCCAATCCCCATTCTCACCTTGGCTTGAATGACAAGCTGATGACTGTCGCCAAACTGTAATGCGAAACGCCGTATAAGGCGGCACGATCATGACGGGAGATATCCATGTCGCTGAGATTTCCGGCCCTGTTCGCGGCCGTCGCTGTCTGCTCCCTGGCGTTGGGCCTTGGAACCGCCTCGGCCCAGTCGGGCAAGATCACGCTCTATACGTCGCAGCCGGATGCCGACGCGGCCAAGACGGTTGAAGCCTTCAAGAAGGCCTACCCGAATGTCGAGGTCGACATTTTTCGCTCCGGCACCGTCGAGGTGATGTCCAAGCTCGCTGCCGAGTTTGCCGGTGGCCAACCGGGCGCCGATGTCCTGCTGATCGCTGATGCTGTCTCCATGGAGGCCCTGAAGCGCGACGATCGCCTCATGAAATATGACGCGGCCAAGGTCGATGGCCTTCGCGCGGGCTCTTTCGACAAGGACAAGACCTATTTCGGCTCCAAGCTGATCACGACCGGCATCGCCTACAACACGGCTGCCGCCAAGAAGCCGACCTCCTGGACCGATCTCGCCGATCCGGCGCTGAAGGGCCAGATCGTCGCGCCGAGCCCGCTCTATTCGGGCGCCGCCGCGATCATGCTGTCGGCTTTCGCCGCGCGTCCCGACCTGGGCTGGAAGTTCTTCGATGGCTTGAAGACGAACGACGCCGTCACTGTCCGTGGCAACGGCGCCGTGCTCAAGTCCGTCGCCGGCGGCGAAAAGGCCTATGGCGTGCTTGTCGACTTCATGGCTCTCAATGCCAAGGCCAAGGGCTCGCCGGTGGAGTTCGTCTTCCCGAAGGAGGGCGCCCCGGCCGTCACCGAGCCGGTCGCCATCCTCAAGGCCACCAAGAACCCCGAGGCGGCCAAGGCCTTCATCGATTTCATCCTGTCCGACGATGGCCAGAAACTCGCGGTGTCGCAGGGCTACATCCCGGCCAAGGAAGGCATCCCAAATCCGTCATGGCTGCCGGAGGGCACCGAGATCAAGCTGATGCCGATCGACATTCAGGCCGTGCTCTCCACGACCGAAGCCGATAAGAAGCGCTTCGCCGACATGTTCGGCGGCTGACCGGCAACTGGAGAGGCGCTTTTCGTTCATGAGCCTGGTTGCGGACAATTCGGGACGTCGCCAGGATCGCATTCTCTTCGCCGCGCTTTGCGTCGTCATCGGGCTCCTGTCCCTGATGCCGCTGGCGCGGCTTCTGTTTGAGGCCTTCGCGCCGGGCGGCGTGCCCTCGTTCAAGGCCCTCACCGCCACCCTCGACAGCGCCAATACCTGGACCGCCACCCTCCATAGCCTCGAAACCGCCATTGGCGGCACGGTGATCGCCGTGATCCTCGGCGGCGTCGTGGCCCTTGTCGTCGCGCTCACCGACATGCGCGGCCGCAACGCCTTCGTGCTGTGCTTCGTGCTGCCGCTGATGATCGCACCGCAGGTCACCGCGCTCGCCTGGCTGCAGGTGGTCGGGCCGGCGAGCCCGCTGCTCAAGCTCCTTGGCCTTGCCCCGCCCATCGGCGCGCGCAACCCCCTCTATTCGCGCGAGGGCATCATTCTGCTCCTCGGCATCCAATATGCGCCGCTCGTCTTCCTGACGCTGCGCGCCGGCCTGCGCAGCCTGCCGCGCGAACTCACCGAGGCCGCGCGGGCGGCCGGCGCCGGCCGCTTCTTCATCCTGCGCACCATCATCCTGCCGCTGATGACGCCGGGGCTGGTCGCGGGCACAGCGCTCGCCTTCGTCTCCTCGATCGGCAATTTCGGCATCCCCGCCTTTCTCGGCATTCCCGGCCGCTATGTCGTTCTTCCAACCCTGATCTATCAGCGCCTCTCGGGCCTCGGGCCGTCAGTCCTGTCGGAGGTGGCGGTTCTGTCCATGCTCATCGGCGTCATCGCCATGGCGGGTATACTTTTGCAGGACGTCATGGTGCGCCGGCGTGACTTCCGCATCACCACGACATCCATCGCCGCGCGGCCTTTCCCGCTGGGGCGCTGGCGGCTTCCCGTCGAGGCCGCGCTGTGGGGGATCGCGCTTGTCGTGCTCGTCCTGCCGATGGTCGGGCTGTTCCTGACATCGCTGGTGCCGGCGTTCGGTGTGCCGCTCAATGCGACCACCGCGACGCTCGCCAACTATGCCTTCGTGCTGTTCGAGCACGCGGCGGCCAAGCGCGCCTTCGTCAACAGCTTCTCGCTGTCAGCCGTCGCGGCGGTCGTCATCATGCTCCTGTCCGTGCCGCTCGGCTATTTCCTCGTATGGCGGCGCTCTCCCATCCTGCGCGCGCTGAACGTCATCGTGGAACTACCCTATGCCCTGCCGGGCGTGGTGCTGGCCATCGCGGCGATCCTGATCTTCCTCAAGCCGCTGCCCGTCCTCGGCGTGAGCCTCTACGGCACCGTCTGGATCATCCTCTTCGCCTATCTCGCGCGCTTCCTCGTGCTTGGCCTGCGCCCGGCCATGTCGGGCTATCATCAGGTGGACCGCGCGCTGGAGGAGGCGGCGCAGGTGGCCGGCGCCGGCCTCGTCTACCGGCTACGCACCGTGATCTTCCCGCTCGTTGCGCCGGCCGCGACGGCGGGCGCGTTGCTGGTCTTCCTCACGGCCTTCAATGAGCTCACCGTCTCGGCCCTGTTGTGGTCATCCGGCTCCGAGACACTCGGCGTCATCGTCTTTTCCTTCGAGCAGGCGGGCGATTCCAACTACGCGGCGGCGGTCGCCATGCTCACCGTGCTGGTCACGCTGGCCCTGATGCTGGCGACGCTCGTCTTCGCCAAGCGTATCCCCCCTGGAGTCCTGCCGTGGCGCGACTGACCATAGACACCGTCACGAAGGACTTCGGGCCGTTCAAGGCGCTCGACCGGGTCAGCCTCGATGCGGCCGATGGCGAGTTCATCGCCGTGCTAGGACCCTCGGGCTGCGGCAAGACGACGTTGCTGCGCCTGATCGCCGGCTTTGACGAGGTGACCGGCGGGACGATCCGCATCGGCGAGCGCGTGGTTTCGTCACCCGCCGCCCATGTCGCGACGGAGTTGCGCCGGGTCGGCATCGTCTTTCAGAATTATGCGCTGTGGCCGCATATGAGCGTCGCGGAGAATGTCGGCTACAGCCTGCGCGTCGCCGGGGTATCTCCGGCGGAGAGGGGCCGGCGCGTGGAGGAGGCCCTGGCGCTCGTCGATCTCGTGGGCTTCGGGGATCGCCGTCCCGCTAACCTCTCCGGCGGCCAGCGCCAGCGCGTGGCATTGGCCCGCTGCCTTGTCGCGGCGCCATCACTCGTGCTGCTCGACGAGCCGCTCGCCAATCTCGATGTTCACCTGCGCGCCGCCATGGAGGATGAGTTCGCGGCCTTTCACCGCCGCACGGGCAACACGATGATCTACATCACCCATGATCAGGCGGAGGCCATGGCGCTTGCCGACCGCATCGCGGTGATCGACCATGGGCGCCTCATGCAGCTCGCCACACCGAGTGAACTCTACCGCGAGCCGGCCAACGCCATGGTGGCCTCCTTTATAGGCCACGGCATGGTGTTGCCGCTCACCAATATCCTCCCCGAAGGGGCGGGACGGGCACGGGCGCGCCTGTTCGGCCGCGAGCTGGTGCTGCGCTGTGCCCGTGACCAGCGCGCGGCCGGGCAGGGCGAATTGTGCGTGCGCGCGGGGGATCTCACCTTGGCGAACGCGGGAGGCGATGGACTCGCCTGCCGCGTCACCCGTGTCGTCTATCGCGGCGGCCTGTTTCGCGTCGAGGCGGCGGTGGAGGCCGAGGGCGGTCCGAACCTGTCGCTCGACGTGCCGGAACCGGCGACCGTCGAGATCGGCGACGCCGTCATCATCACGGTGAAGCCGGGACAGGGTTGGGCGATACCGACGACGGGCGGGAGGGGGGCAGTATGAAGCTCAGGCTCTACGGCGGTTTCGGCGAGAAAGGCCGTACCAGCCTCGGCATCGAGAGCGCGTCGACACGCCTGATCATCGATGTCGGCATCAACACCAATGCTCCCCGCGACGCCGATTGGGAGCGCGCTTACCATCCCGCCATCAGCCCGGCGGATCTGGTCGCCGCCGATGCCCTCATCATCACCCACGCCCACGAGGATCATCTCGGCGGCCTCGGCTGGTGCCTTCGCCACGGCTTTCGCGGACGCATCCTGATGACCGCTGAAACGCGCGCCGATATGCCTGCCTGCCTCAGGGACTATGCCGAACCCACTGACGCGGCCCTCGCCCTGGCCGCGCCGATCTCGCTCATCGTGCCGGGCGAGGCGTTCGCGATCGGCGATCTTACCATCACCACCGGGCGCAATGGCCATGTGGTCGGCGGCGTCTGGTGCCTCGTCACCGGAGAAGGGCAGCGGGTGCTCTATTGCGGCGACGTCGTGCCGAAGAGCAGCGTTTTCGCCTATGACGCGCCACCGCCCGCCGACGTGGTGCTCTTCGACGCGTCCTATGGCGATGATGACGTGCCAGCGGCCGTGCGGTCCGAAGCCGTCGTCGACTGGGTCGCCGCGCATCCGCGCTGCCTTCTGCCGGTGCCGCTCTCCGGCCGCTCGCTCGAACTGCTCGCCCTGCTTCCGCCGCTCGCTCTGGCGCCGGGCCTGCGCGATGCGCTCAAGGCCCAGATCGCCGACGCGCGCTGGCTCTGGCCGGGGCTGCAGGCCGGGCTAGCCGGCAAGCTCGAAGAAGCCGTCAACTGGAGTGAAGGCGAGAGCTGGCCCGATCGACCACTCCTGACTCACGATGCCATGGGCCTCGGCGGGCCGGCGGCGGATCATCTGCCGCGCGCCGCGGGGGACGGGTTGCCGATCCTGTTCACCGGACATGTGCCGGCGGCAAGCCCGGCGCATGCTATCCGCCAGGCCGGACAGGCGGACTGGCTGCGCCTGCCGACGCATCCGACATGGTCTGAGAACCTTGCCATCGTCACGGCGAGCGGCGCGCGCCTCAGCCTCGGCCATTCCTGCGACCGGTCCGGGCTCGTCGCCATGGCCGGCCGCCTGCCGACGCTTGATCCGGAAGCCCGCACCGGCGATCTCATAACGCTGTAACGGGAGCCTTGCGCTGAGCGCTCTTTAACGCGTGGTCCAGGCCAGCTAAACTCAGGTCAGGCCAGCGCGAGCAAATCCGTCTGTCGCGGCTTGGCTCGACGGCCCGACGCGGAAGGAACAACCGATGCCCAGCCATTTTCCGCCTGATCTCGGAAGGATCGTCGACCGTGCTTTCGGTTTCCAACCGCGCGACATCCGTCATGTGCTTGATCGTATCCACGCCCATGCGCTGGAGCCGCGCATGGCCCCTGCCGAACTCGAAGCGGCGGCGCTTGCCCTCGGCTATCCCTCGGTTCATGCCTTCGGCCATGCGGTGGGACTGCCGATCCGCACCATTGATGCCTGGATGCGTCTCGGCGTCCCGCAGGAATCGGCCCAGCTCGTGCGAGCGCTCCTCGCCATGCAGGACCGCTTCACTGAGGCAGCCGAGGAATTCGACCAGTTCACGCATGTCGGTCTGGTCGACTATCTCAAGGACAAGCGGGGATAGGATCGGCCGCCGCCGGTCCCGCGGGAGGGCGCCGCACTGATCCCTCCCCTTCAGGGGAGGGTGGCGCCGCAGGCGCCGGGTGGGGTGCGCTCTGATCTGATACGGCCGCTAGGAGGCAATACTTGCATGGCCGGCGGAGCATCTCTGTCGGCCGCGTGACCCCACCCGACCTCGCTGGCGCGAGGCCACCCTCGCCTGAAGGGGAGGGATCAGCGTGGGTGCCTCTCGCGTGTCATCCCCGGCGACGCGAAGGGGATCCATGAACACGCCGGTGCCGTTTAAGTGACTGTTGAAGCTTATTAATTAACGCTCCACCGCTGCGCGGTGTCCCAGCATGACCCAGCCGCGCATACCTACCGCCACAGGGCTGTGGCGGGCGTGTCCTTGGCGATGATATGCGTGGCGGCGCGGGTCAACGCTCCATCGGGATCGGGTTGGCGAAGGTAGGTTTCGAGGTCACGGGTCAACCGCTCAACCGCATGCGGCCGCATGAAGCCGGCAAGGCCGACCGCGCGGTGAGCATGCTCGATCACGTCGAGGCCAGCCCGTTCCATGGCGAGGCGGGCGAGCTGGACATAAGCGACCTTCGTCTCCGCGTCACCCTCGGGATTTTCCGCCATCAGCGCCGCGCGTTGCACCCAGAGCCGCGCGGTCTCCACAGCGATCGCGGCTTCGCCGATACGCGCCAGATGGAGCGGAGCTTCCTGTCCTTTGGATTGCTTGGTGCTGAGACGCATCGCGTCGAACAAGGCCTCGATGCCGCCGAGTTGCACGGCCGCGATGCGCCAGGCCGAGGTTGAATGGAGGGGCTCACGGCCAAAGGCCCCGGGCTCGCCGACGAGGGCCGCGCGGTCGATCTCGAAACCCGTGAAATCAACCGTTCCGCTGGCCGTCGCCCGCATGCCGTGGGCGCGCCAACTGGCAAGGCTGGCGCGGGCGCCGAGCGGCAGGCGCGCCAGAACGAGCTGCGTCCTGCCATCACTGCGCAGGGCGGTGATCAGCGGCCGCGTGACGTAGCCCGCCCCGGGTGCCTGGGTCTTGGCGCCCGCGAGCCTGCCGCCGGTGGTGGGATTGCCGAGGCGCACGGACTCCTTGCCGTCGACCGTCCACAGGCTGAACAGATGGCCGGCGTGCGCGTCCGCAGCGACGGCTTCGCGCTGCGCCTTGGTGCCGTAGGCGAGGATGAGCTTCAGCGCGTGGACATGTCCCTCATAGAGACGGCCGACGGAGAGATTGCCCCGTCCGAGCAGGCTGAGCACCGTCGCGAGTTGCTGGACACCGGCGCGTCCAATACCTAGGTCGCGCCCGCCAAGCGCTTCCGGCAGGGGCGCCGCCATCATCCCACTGGCGACGAGGCCCGCGATATCCTCGGCCGGAAAGGTCTCGTCGTCATCGAGATCCTCGGCACGGCGCGCGGCCTGCAGCGACAGCCTCTGCGCTATGGTCTCGATGGAGGGCGGCGGCGCGGGTTGCTGGATCTTCGGCGAAACTGCGGTCATCGCTACGTCCTACTCAACAGATCCCGCTTCATCCCGGTCCTTACATCAGAAACCGCACCGGCGCGCGGCGATCATGGTCCAAACAGCTTGGAGGACTTCTCCGTCCCCATGCTACGTGTGCCGCACACACTCCTCTGCCGGTCTGGCCAAAGGCGGCACACGCTGAGTCGTCTCCGGGGATTATGCTCAGATTCGGCGCCTTGGTGCACGTGTCGCCAGATCGGAAATGCGAATGACGCTGATTGCCGTTGGCCAGCCTCGTGGCTTGCGCTACCCCTGAGGTGGACTGCGGCGGCGCGGACGGTGCGTGATTCGCTTATCCTCAGGGGACGACGGCGTGACCGAGGGCTAACGATCGGCTGGAGCGCAGATATGGGTGGGATGGATTTGGGCGGAACGGACGTGGTCACGGCAATCGGCGTCATCAGCGGGACCTCGATGGATGGCATCGACGTCGCCGTGGTGCGCACGGACGGTGACCTCAAGGTCGAGCCGGGCGCCGGACTGACCGTTCCTTATCCCGATGACGTGCGCAGCGCCCTGGTCGGTCTCGTGGCGGAGGCGGAGCGGGCACTGAAAGAGCCCTTGGCCGATCTCGAACAGGCGGTGACGGACGCGCATATCGCGGCCATCGAGACCTTCATGGGCCATGCCGGCATCGATCGTCGCACAGTGTCGCTGATCGGCCTTCACGGCCAGACCGTCTATCACCGGCCGGACCTCCGGTTCACGCGTCAGCTCGGCTTCGGCGCCGAGGTGGCGCGCCGGCTCGGCATCGACACCGTCAATCGCTTTCGCCATGCGGATGTCGAAGCCGGAGGCGAGGGCGCGCCCTTCGCGCCGCTCTATCATCGCGCGCTCGCGTCCGGCCTGGCGCAGCCGCTGATGGTGCTCAATCTCGGTGGGGTCGCCAATGTCACCTATCTCGATGGCGACATGGCGATTGCCTTCGACACCGGCCCGGCGAGCGCGCTTCTCGATGATTTCGTGATGCGCCGGCGCGGCTTGAGTTATGACGAGGAAGGTGCGCTGGCGAGGTCAGGCCGCATCGACGAGGCACTCGTCGCGGCTTTCATGGAAAATCCCTTCTTCGCCCGCAGGCCGCCGAAATCCCTGGATCGGAACGACTTTCATCGTCGCGCGGCTGGAGTGGAGACCCTTTCCGATGCCGATGGGGCGGCGACGCTCGCCGCCTTTACCGTGGAATCGGTGGTCGCCAGCCTTCGCCACGTGCCGGCGCCACCGGCGCGCTGGCTGGTTACCGGCGGTGGCCGCCACAACGCCCATCTCATGCGGCGTTTGCGGGAGCATCTCGGCGTTGCCGTCGAGCCGGTCGAGGCTGTTGGCTGGCACGGCGATCTTCTGGAGGCCGAGGCTTTCGCCTATCTCGCCGTGCGAGCACGCCGCGGATTGCCGCTCAGCCTGCCGACCACCACCGGCGTACCGCATCCCATGCCCGGTGGCGAACTGCACCGCGCCGCGTGAGGGGACGTTCACTGCGTCATGAATATGACGTTCTATCGGTATGTTAGGGGTTATGCTGACCCATGGATCCCGGATAACCGCTTTGCGGTTTCCGGGATGACGGTTAACGCTCTGTTCCTCAACCGTTTGAGGCGTCTCACCTCACGCCACCAGACGTGCCTTGCCGGGCGGGATGGTGACAAGGACGCGGTCGCCGGCCTCATAGAGGCGGCCCGGCTCCGCCAGGGCCTTCAGGCTGATATTGCCGACCCTCAGGACATAGCGCACGCGGGCGCCGAGGAAGACGCGGGTTTCGACCGTGGCGGCGAAGGAGCGGCCGTCGACGGGGGCTGCATCCTCGCCATCGAGCGTCAGGTCCTCCTGGCGCAGCGCCAGATGGTTGGCGCCCTGGGTGACAGGCGCCTCCACGGCGAGCCTGCTGCCGTCTGGCAGCCGAGCCGTCACCACGCCGCCCGCGGTCTCGACCTCGACCGGCACCACATTGGCGGAGCCGATGAAGCTCGCGGCAAAGCGCGAGCCGGCCGTCTCGTAGATGGCGAGCGGCGGCCCTTGTTCTTCGATGCGGCCGGCATTCATCAGGACCACGTGATCTGAGAGGCTGAGCGCCTCCTCCTGATCGTGTGTGACGAAGATGGTGGTGAGGCCGAGCCGGCGGTGCAACTCGATGAGTTCCACCTGCATGTCCTCGCGCAGGCGCGCGTCGAGATTGGACAAGGGCTCGTCGAGCAGGAGGACGGCGGGGTCGGAGACGATGGCGCGGGCGAGCGCCACGCGCTGCTGCTGGCCGCCGGAGAGCTGGCGGGGCATGCGGTCGGCGAGATGGCCGAGCTGCACCGTCTCCAGCGCCGCGGTGACGCGCGCCTCCTGTTCCTCGCGCGAGCCCCGGCGGCGCATCCTGAGCGGGAAGCGCACGTTCTCACGGACGTTCATATGCGGCATCAACGCGTAGGATTGGAACATCATGGCGATGTCCCGATCCTCCGGCGGCAGCCGGGTCACGTCCCGGCCGGCGATGGTGACCTGGCCGACGGTCGCGCTTTCCAGGCCCGCGACGATTCGCAGAAGCGTGGTCTTGCCGCAGCCGGAGGGGCCGAGCAGACTGAGGAACGTGCCCTTCGGGATGTCGAGCGAGATGCCGTGAAGGATCTTGGTGCGGCCGAAGGTCTTCTCGATGCCGGCGAGGCTGACCGCGGGAGAGGCGGCAAGGGAGGCATCAGCGGAGGCTGTCGGGGTCATCTTAGGCGCCAGTGAAACGTTGAATGCCGAGCAGGCGGTCGATCACCACGATCAGCAGAATGGTCACGCCGATCATCAGGGTCGATACGGCCGCGACCGAGGGGTCGGGACTGAACTCGAGCTGGTTGTAGATCTGGATGGGGAGTGTCACGAGGTCCGGGGTGCGCAGGAAGAGCGCGACGACGGCTTCGTCGAAGGAGATGTTGAAGGCGAAGAAGGCGCCGGCGGCGAGCCCCGGCAGGCACTGGGGCAGCACCACGAAGACAAGCCGCTGCCAGCGCCGCGCGCCCATGGTCGCCGCCGCCTCCTCCAGGAAGGGATCTGATTCGGCGAGCACGGCGAGCGTGGTCCGCACCACATAGGGCAGGGCGACCACCGTGTGGCCGATCCACAGCGCGGTGAACGACACCGGACCGAAGGTGGCGCTCCACAGCATCAAGAGGCCGATGGCAAAGATGATGGTCGGCAGGATGAGCGGTGACAGGAAGAGGCCCGCAAGCAGGGCCGCACCTGGCAGACGCCGGCGATGCAACGTGATCGCGGCGCCCGCGCCGATGATGGTAGCGCAGATCGTCACGAGAACGGCGAGCTTCAGGCTGGTCCATGCCGCGCCGAGATAGGCGCCCGATGTGAGGATGGCGCTGTACCACCTCAGGCTGAAGCCGGTTGGCGGGAAGGCGATGAACTGGCTCTCCGAGACTGACACCCCCGCCACCACGACGAGTGGCGCCAGCACGAAGACAAGCGTCAGCACGACGAAAAGAAAGGCCGTGATGCGCACGGTGCTCGGGACGGCTCTAACCATGCCGGCGCCCCGTCAGCTTGAGATAAGGCAGGAGCACCAGGAACACGCCGATGAGCAGGATGACGGATTGCGCGGCCGCGAAGTTCCATTCCAGCGTCTTGGTCGCCGCCTCGTAGATCGAGCCGGCCACAACGGGCAGGCGCACGCCGCCCAGCAGCGAGGGCGTGATGAAGGAACTCACCGATAGCGTAAAGACGAGCAGGGAACCGGCGACGATGCCGGGCATCGCGAGCGGAAGAACCACAGTGCGCAGCGTCGCGAGGAAGCTCGCGCCCATGGTGCGCGCCGCTTCTTCCAGCCGCCGGTCGATCTTCATGACGACGCCGAGCACGGAGAGCGTCATGAAGGGCAGGAGCACCTGAACCATGCCGATGACGATCGCGCTCTCCGTTTGCATCAGGGTAAAGTTGCGATTGACGAAGCCGAGCTTCCAGAGCGTGAAGGGGACGAGACCACCGCGTCCGAGCAGCACCATCCAGCCGAAAGTGCGCACCACGACGCTCGTCATCAGCGGGAGAATGACGAGGACGATCAGCCACAGCCTGAGCCGGGGTCCGACATGCGCCATCACATAGGCGAGCGGAAAGCCGATGGCGGCGGCAATGACGGTGATGAGAAGGGACAGGCGCAGGGTGCGCCAGACGATGCCGAGATAATAGCTATCGCCGAGGAAACGGGTGAAGTGCTCAGAGGTGAGTCCGCCGCCGGCGTTCTCGATGCTTAGCAGCAGCATCTGCCCGATGGGCAGGATGAAGGCGAGCACGATGAGGAAGACACCCGGCGCGGATAGGGTAGCGTCCTCGGCGATACCGCCGAGGACGCGTGTCGACACACCTTGAGGGGGGAGGGTGGGCGTGCCGACAACTCCGTTGTCTGTGGACGAGCTCACGCGGCGGTCCACATTACTTTGCAATCAACTTCTTCCAGCGCTCGACCAACGCCGCGCGGTTGGCATCCACCGCGACGGGATCGAACCGGACGAGGCCGGCGACCGCATCCGGCCCATAGATCACTTCCTTAGACACTGTCTCGTCGAGCTTCGTGGCTTTATTGGTCGGCGAGTAGCGCAATTCCTGCGCCCAGCCGGCCTGGACTTCCGCGGATAGCGAGAAATCGATGAATTTCTTCGCGAGGTCCTGGTTCGGCCGGTTCGCGACCAGATTGGCGGTGAGATAGACCGCCGGAGTTCCTTCAGCGCCTTGCACGAATTCGATCGGCAGCCCCGCCTTGCGCAGCGTATAGGCATAGTCCTGCGCATAAGGGGCTATCCACGCATCGTTCTGCGCGAAGTTCTGCTGCATTTCCGGCGATGTCGCGACGACAACGGCGCTGTCGAGCAGCGTCTTGACGGCATCAAAACCCGGATCGGCCTTGGTGATATCGCCGCCCTTGACCTTGTTGATCATCAGGAAGCCAAGGAGACCGTAGCTGTTCGACAGGTCCGTCAGGACGATATGGTCCTTGTACTCCGCGTTCCAGAGGTCGGCCCATTTCTCCGGCTTCTTCGCCTTCTCCTTGTTGTACAGAAGGCCGATGGCGGCCACCGCATGGACAGGTCCCTCGCCACGGGAAAGGCCTTCGATGGCGAAGGGATAAAGTTCCTTGGCGGTAGTGAGCTCGTCCGGCTTGATCGGCGCGATCAGGCCCTCACGTGCGGCGACGACTTCCTGACCGCCGGAAAAATGGATGACATCGAACTGCGGCGCGGCCTTCTGGGCTCGCAGCTGCGCCAGGGCATCGGCCGAGTAGGCCGTGATGACCTGAACGTCGACGTCGTATTTCTTCGAAAACGGCTCGATGACGAGCTTGCGATGGATTTGCTCGTAGGCGCCGCCATAGGAGTTGATGACGAGCTTCTCGCGCGCCGCGGCCGGGGAGATCACGCCGCTCGCGGCCAGGGCCACCGTGAGGCCAAGGCCCGCGTTCAGGACAGCGCGTCTCGTCGCTACAATCTTTGACATCGATGAAGATCCCCTCTCGTTTATCGTTCAGGCAAGATGTGCATGGCGTGGGGCCAACCCAACCCAACAAGAGCAAGTCGCCTGTTGTTGGGACGGGAAGGTCTTCAGATGGCTTAGGAGCTAAGTTTCGCAGCTCCCGGCTTCCAGATGCAATCGTCAGTCTCAGCCTTCGATGCGGCCGATCTCGACGGTCTTGATGCCTTCCACGCGGATGGAGCGGCAGGCCTCGGCAACGTCCTCGAGGCCCTCGGTCATGCGGCCGAAGATGTTGCACGGTGTCCAGCCGAGCGGCCCGAAAATGCGGCCGCCGTTATCGTAGAACATGCCGATTTCCCAGAACTCGTCGGTCAGCCCCTTCATCAGGTTAGGCGCCTGATAGAACCACAGGCACTCGCCCGCGATAGGGAAACAGGTCTGGTTTTCGGCGGGAACGCCGCGCGGATCGAAATTCTGCGCCTCCTTCGGGAGGCCGGTCATGATCTCGGGGCCAGCGAACATGGCATGGGAAGCGGGCACGCGGATGGGCTTGGCGAGCGCGTTCCAGATCGTCTCGCAGGTCACCGGCGCATTGTCCCAATAGGGCTCGATGATGCCACGGACATTCTTTTCAACAAAGGTCAGGTAGAAACGCTTAGATGCCATGAAACGGGCTCCCAGTATCACGACCGTGTCATTGCGACGGCCGTAATCGTTAACTGGATATTAAAACTGCTCCGTGCCGTGCCTGTTGTCCAATCGTTGTTCTCTATTTATGCGATAAAAATTATCTATCAAAAATGCCGTTATCAAACCCACGCTTTTGCCGGATCGATCGACGCGCAGAAGCCGGACGCGGTCTCTTTCGCAAGGGATACAACGCGTTCCATCAATACACCACCGGGCGTGGGGTGATAGTTGGCGATAAACTGCATTGGTGGAAGAGGCTTCGCGACGTTCATGTCAATGAGAAGCCCGGCTTCTATGTCCTTGGCGACGCACAATGTGGGAACCGCTGCCACGCCGAAGCCGTCGATCGTCAGGCGGATCATCGTCGTCAGCGAGTTCGAGAAGGACAGCTGCGAGGCCAGTACGCTTTCGTCCTGAAAATAGGGCGCGATGGCGCGATACGGCGGCGTGTGCCTCTGAAAGGTGATGAGCGGCATCGCGCCGAGCTCGGCGACCGAATAGACGCGGCCGGCCTTGGCGAGCTTCGGGCTCGCAACCCAGGACATAGAATATGTGCAGACGACGAAGCTGCGATAACCTTCCTCAAGCACCGGATCGAGGCAGAAGTTCAGGTCGATCTCGCCATCGCGCATGCCGGAGAGAAGATTGGTCGTGGTATCGACGATGATGTCGATCTGCGCGCGGGGAAAAACGTCACGCAATTTCTGGTAGAAGCTCGGCAGCCATGTCTGCACGATGGCGTCGATGGCGCCGATGCGCAGCGTTACCGCGAACTGGTCGGGGTCGGCGAAGGAGACCTTGAGGCGCTCATAGTCGATGAGCAGTTTCTCGATCACCGTCAGCGCGGCATGCCCGGCTGGCGTCAGGTGGAACTTTCGCCCTTCGCGTTCGATGAGGCGGACGCCGAGCTCTTGCTCAAGCGCTGCGATGCGTGAGGAGATGGCGGGCTGGGTCGTGTGGAGCTGGTCGGCGGTACGTCCGAAGTGGCGTAACCGCGAGAGCAGAACGAACGTCTCGAAATTGGCCAGTTTCATGGCGGCGGGTCACTCGTCCAGTGCGGGTCGCGCAGCTTTGTCCCGATGGCGCTCGCATGGCGGTAAATGGTCTCGGCCATACGCTTGCGGAGTGCTTCGTCGGTGGCGGCTGATGGGAAAGACAGACAAAAGCCCATGATCTCCCCACGGCCGGGATCGGCAACCGCCGCTCCTATCGAGCCGATGCCGGGGGTCCTCAGGCTCATTGAATGCGATATGCGCGTGCGCCGGATCTCGCTGACTTCTGCGAGTATCTGGTGCCCGCTGAACCCGTGGCGCACTTCATCGGCGGTCTGATACTGCAGCTGCGCCAGGATGTCGGCGTCGGGAGCGCGCGCCAGGATCGCGCGACCGATGATCGACTGGAAGGCCGGGCGGCGCTCCGACACCCCTGCGATGTGCTGGAGCGGAAAAGACCCTTGGCGCGCGACCAGCAGGACGCGCTCGTCGCCGACCACGATGCCGGCGTGGCCGGTGAAGCCGAATTCCTCGACGAGGGCAACGACGGCTTCCTCGACAAGGTCCATGAGGCCGTGCCGCGCCAGATAGGCGCGCGCGAGATCGAGCGTGAGACCGCCGGCCACATAGCTGCTGTCGCGTTCGTCCCGTTCGAGCAGATGAAAATCCGCCAGTGTCCGCAGGAGACGGGATACCGACGCCTTAGGGATATCGAGCTCACGGCAGACTTCGCTGACGCGCAGGACGGTGCGATCCTCAGTGATGAGTGACAAGATTTTCAGACCGTTCTCAAGCGAGCTCATGGCTGATCGTTCCATTCAGGCGAACGATGTTGACACATGTGATACATCGCGTTTTGATAGATCGTCAATCGAGGAGAGTTGGCGGTGTCGATGGGACGTGCGTCCCAACAGCCTGGCGACCGTCCGCACTGGGCCTCGTGAAATAACGGCATGATCAGGTGATTTCCTTTTTTCAGGTGAGCAGGTCAGCATGAGCACGGTGGTCGGTACAGCAATTGGCGAGCGTGGCAAGATCACGCGTGGGCATCTGGACCTGGGTGAGTATCCCGATGGCGCGATCCGTTCGCCTGTTGTCATCGCATCTGGCGCCGAGTCCGGGCCGGTATTGTGGCTGCAGGCCTGCATCCACGGTCCGGAGGTTGTGGGTCCGCTCGCTATCCAACGTTTTTTGAAGACCATTGATCTCAGCCAGCTCAAGGGCACGGTCGCGTGCCTGATGCTCGCCAATCCGCTCGGCTTCCGTGGCTATAACCGTCTCACCCCCCAGGACGGTTATAATCTCAACCGCGTGTTTCCCGGTGACGCGGAAGGGCATTACAGCTACCAGCTCGCCCACAAGCTTCTCGAGGTTTCGCTCGCCACGGGCGACGCGATGCTTGATCTGCATTCTGGTGGTGATCTCACCATCACCTGCCACTACACTCTGTTCCACAATGACGGTTCTCCGCAGGGCGCGGCTTCTGAACGGCTCGCCTATGCGACGGGTACGCCCAACGTTTGGAACTCGCTGGAGCCCTCGCTCGCGGGCGCGCATTTCGCTGCCTATACCAAGCGCGGCAAGCCGGCGCTCATCGTCGAGAGCGGCGGCGGCGCCCGTGTGACGGAAGAGGACATCGCCCGCCTGACCCAGGCGATCTTTGGTGTCCTGAAGGAAATGAAGATGCTGCCGGGCGAGCCGCCGAAGCTCGATCGCTATCGGCTCGGTGCTGACGCCATCCACATGAAGGCGACCCGCGGCGGATTGTTCCTGCCATTCGTGGCGCCCGGCGACGATGTCGTGCGCGGCCAGCATATCGCCGATATTGTGGACCTCTATGGTGACGTGGTTCAGGCGGTGCATTGCCCGATCGAGCGGGCCTGGGTTGGCTCCATCCGCCGTCCGCACATGCCGATCTACAACGGCGACCAGGTCTTCGAACTCGTCGGGACGCGCGAGGCCTGAGGGCCAAGAATGGTGTCCGGGATATCCAACATAGAAAAACACAGGGGTTTGCAATGAGTATGGATCAATTGGACCGTCGCGCGTTCATGGCGGCGCTCGCCGCTGTCGGCGCCGGCTCGCTGCTGCCGTCCTTCGCGCAGGCGCAGGACGGAGGCTTCAAAGGACGCCAGCTTCTGTCGTCGGGCTTTGGCGGCTCGACGATGGACATCATCCAGAAGGCGGCTTTCGATCCTTTCGATGCGGCCTCGGGCGCCAAGAGCACCCAGGTCCCGATGCAGTCCGCCGCGGCGCTCGCGCGCATGAAGGCCGAGGCCGGAAACCCACAGATCGACATGTACCAGTTCTCGGGCGGGCAGGAGGCCCAGGCCAAGAGCGAGGGGCTGACCGAACCGCTGAAGTCGGTCCCGAACCTCGCCAATGTGCCGGATGGCCTCAAGGATCCCGACGGGCACTGGGTGACCTGGGCCGTGATCGCCGAGGGCATCGTCTACAACAAGGACAAGATCCCGACGCCGCCGACCAGCTACAAGGACTTCTTCAAGCCGGAATACAAGGGGCACATCGCTTTCCCCGCCATCACCAACGGCTTCGGCATGGACTTCCTCGTGATGCTCGCGCGGACCTTCGGCGGTGGCGAGGACAATATCGATCCGGGCTTCGAGGCCATGGCGAAGCTGAAGAACGAGACGATCTTCAAGGCGGCGTCCGATCTCCCGGGCCTCTTCGGCCAGGGCGATATCTGGATCATACCCTATGACACCGGCAATGCCTTCAAGACGGCCCAGAGCGGCCTTCCGGTTGCTTTCGCGGCTCCGCAGGAGGGCAGCCCGGCCGTCCCGATCACCTCTTGCATCGCCAAGGGCGCCAAGAATGCCGACGTCGCCAACGGCGCCATCGACTATCTCCTGAAGCCGGAAGCACAGATCGCCATCGCCGAGGGCATGCGCTGGACGGCCTCCAACGTCAACACGAAGCTGCCGCCGGAACTCGCTAAAGAGGTTCCCGACGTCAAGCAGCTCGCGCAGCTCGACCGTGCGAAGATCAACGCCAATCGCGCCGCCTGGACGGAGCGTTGGAACCGCGAGATCGCCCGGTGACCGCGGCGCGCCCGGTCCTCGACGCGCCGGGCACGCATGGCGCGGCGGCTTCGTCGCCGCGCCTTATCCCTTACGTGCCCGTGCTTCTCTTCGCGCCGTGCTTCATCATTTACGCCATCCTGTTCATCTGGCCGCAGCTCTCGCTGCTGGCGACGAGTTTCGTCGATGGCAACCAGTGGTCGATTGCGCATTATCAACGTTTTCTCGGTGACAGCTATTACTGGGAGCTGCTGGGCCGCACGCTGTTTCTCGGCGTGATAACGACTGTCATTACACTCGTTCTCGGTCTGCCGGTCGCTTATCTTCTGGCGCGGATGCAATCCCGCTGGGCGGGCTTTCTGCTCGTCATCACCACCTTCCCGCTGCTGGTGAGCGCGGTCGTGCGTTCCTTCGGCTGGATGGTGTTGTTCTTCAGGGATGGCCTCATCAGCAAGCTGGTCGTGGCGCTTGGGCTCGCCTCGCCGCCGTTCCAGCTCATGTACACCATGAGCGGCGTCGTCATCGCCCTGGCGCAGGTCCTGCTGCCGCTAATGGTGCTGACACTCTATGGCGTGTTCCGCTCCATCGATCGCGACCTTGAGCTTGCGGCCATGAGCCTTGGCGCGCGGCCCTCGCTTGCGCTCTGGCTGGTGACCTTCCGCCTGGCGCGCGGCGGCATCCTGGCGGGATCGCTTCTCGTCTTCTCGCTCGCCATCAGCACCTTCGCCACGCCGAGCCTCGTCGGCGGCGCGCGCGCGCATGTGATGTCGACGGCGATCTATGAGCAGACCATCGAGCTTCTGAACTGGCCCTTCGCCGCGGCGCTGTCGTCCATCCTGCTCGTTTTCGTGCTGGTGCTGGCGCTCGTCTATGGCCGGGTTCTGGAAGGGCGTGGACAGACGGAGGCGCGGTCATGACCGTCGATCTGGTGCTGGCGCTGGTCTATGGCCGGATTCTGGAGGGGCATGAGCAGATGGAGGCGCGGTCATGACGATCGATCTGAAATCGCCCTTCGGGGCGCTTCTCCTGACGCTGACCATCATCGCGTTCTGCTATCTCCTGCTGCCGATCCTCGTCATCGTCGTCGCGCCGCTCGGCAGCACGGGCTATCTCTCCTTCCCGCCGCAAGGATTGACGCTGAAGTGGTATCAGGCGGCCGTTGGCGATATGCGCTATGTCGGCAGCTTCTTTACCAGCCTTAAGGTCGCGACGATCACCGCCATCGTCTCGACGGTCATCGGGATCCTCGCGGCGCACGGCCTCACGCGCTATGAATTTCGCGGGCGCAAGTTCATCGAGGCCCTGTTCCTGTCGCCGCTGATCCTGCCGACATTGGTTCTGGCGGTGGGATTGTCGATCTTCTTCTCCCGGACCGGCCTGTTGACGGGCACCGCGCGGCTCGTCGCCTCGCATGTGATCGTCTGCACGCCCTATGTCATCCGCGTTAGCCTGCCGGTCTTCCAGCGGTTCGACCGGACCTTGGAGGAAGCGGCCCAGAACCTCGGCGCGACACCCCTGCAGAGCTTCCTGATGGTGCTCCTTCCGGTCGTGCGTCCGGCCATCATCGCCGGCGCGGTCATGGCCTTCATCACGTCCTTCGATGAAGTCGTGCTGGCGCTGTTTCTCGCCGAGCCGTCCGCGCCGACATTGCCTGTCACGATCTACTCGGCCGTGCAGCTCGGCTTCGATCCATCGGTCGCGGCAGTGTCGGGGCTGCTTGTTCTGCTGACCATGGCGCTGATGGTCATCTATCACATCTTCGGCGCCGTCAGGGATTAACCCATGGAAATCGTTATCGACAACCTCGCCAAGGTCTACGGCAACTCCCATGCGGTGCGCGACTTCAGCGTCACCATCGAGAAGGGCGAGATGGTCGCGCTTCTGGGGCCTTCCGGCTGCGGCAAGACCACGACGCTGCGGATGGTCGCGGGCTTTATCAAGCCATCGGCGGGGCGCATCGTGGTGCGTGGCCGGGATCTCACGGGACTGCCGCCGCACAAGCGTGATACGGGTCTCGTCTTCCAGAACTATGCGCTTTTTCCGCATATGACGGTTGCCGAGAACATAGCCTTTGGGCTGCGCCGTCGCGGTGTGCCGGCGGCCGACAGGGAGCAGCGCGTGGCCCGGATGATCGCGACCATGCAGCTGACTGGACTTGCCGATCGCCTGCCGCGTCAGCTCTCCGGCGGGCAGCAGCAGCGTGTCGCGGTGGCCCGCGCGCTGGTCATCAACCCGTCGATCCTGCTTCTCGACGAGCCGTTTTCCAACCTCGACGCCAAGCTGCGTGAATCGACGGGCCTGGAACTGCGCCGCATCCAGCGCGAGCTCGGCCTGACATCGATCTTCGTGACCCACGACCAGAACGAGGCGATGGCCATCGCGGATCGCATCGCCGTCATGAACGGCGGCGCGGTGGAGCAGATCGGCGCGGCGGTCGACATCTACGAGCGGCCGAAGACGCGATTCGTCGCCGACTTCATCGGCAGTGCGAACTTCCTGCCCGCGACCGTCGAGGCGCGCGACGGCAATGTCGTCACGCTTCGCCATGGCCTGGGCGTCACGGTGCTGCCGGCGGAAGGCCAGGCCTTTGACAAGGGCAAGCCCGTGACCGTCATGGTTCGCCCTGAATGCGTCGCCATCCATCCCGCGGCGGTGGAAGCCGGGCTCGGAACGATCGAGACGATCTCCTATCAGGGATCGTCCGCGCATATTTTCGTAAAGTTGCGCGACGGCGACCGCACCATGCTCGTCGAACGCCATGGTCGCGAGCTCGCCGGCCTGGAAGTCGGCAAGTCCGTTGATCTCAACGTCAAGGCCCAGGATCTGACGCTGTTCGCGGCGTGAGCAACTGCCGTCCCCGGGAAGCTGGAGTTATGCGTTCTTTCCGGGACGGCCACGTCGCAGGGTATCGTGATCATTGAAGCCATGCGCTGATGGAATTTCTCTGAGTTACGCTCAGCATAAAACTAGCTTATCGTGCGCCCCCGTGACGAAAGAGGGGGTAAGACATGCGAGCGCTTTTGATCGCCGTATTGTCCATGGCGATGTCATCCGCGGCCTTCGCGGCGGATACGTTGGAAAGAGTACGCGAGACCGGCTCGCTGCGACTGGGCTTCCGCGCTGATGCGCCACCCTATTCCTATCGGGCTGCGAACGGCGATCCGTCAGGCTATATCGTTGATCTCTGCCGGGAAGTCGCGACCGGCGTAAAGAACGCCCAGAACATCCCTTCACTTAAGATCGACTATATCGAAGTGACGTCGAGGACGCGCTTTGAGGCGCTCCGCGACGGCAAGATCGATATTCTGTGTGATCCGACGTCGATGACCATGTCGCGCCGGGCTGTCGTTGACTTCTCACTGCCGACTTTCATCGATGGCGCCGGAGTTCTTCATCGGGTCAACGACGTGCATCGCCTGGAAGACCTGCGCGGCAAGAAGATCGGCGCGCTGCAAGGCACGACGACTGAGGAGACCTTGCGCACGACCCTGGCGCAATTGGGGATCGAGGCCGAGATCGTGCCGATGACCGATCATCCCTCCGGCGTGCGCCAACTGACAGAGGGCAAGATCGACGCCTATTTCGCCGACCGTGGTATCCTGAACTACCATCTGCTGAACAGCAGGAACCCCGCTGGGTTGAAGCTTTCCGACCAGTATTTCACCTTCGAGACCTACGCTCTCGCCCTTCCGCGCGGAGACGACAAGTTGCGCTTGCTCGCCGATGCCACGTTGGCTGAGCTTTACCGCACCGACCGCGTCAAGAAGATCTACGCGCGGAGCTTCGGGAGCTTTCCACCCGACCAATTCATCAAGGCGTTGTTCGTCATCAACGGTGTGCCGAAATAGCCTTCTCATGCGTCCGTACTCTGAGCAGGGTCAGGGTACGAAACGATCGCCGCGCCTAACCTCTCCCGATGGGGAGAGGTCGCGCCGCAGGCGCGGGTGAGGGGACGCTGGCCGGAGATGGTGTCCCCCTCACCCCAACCCTCTCCCGATGGGAGAGGGATCCGCGCGGCGCGGGCCTTACGCCTCCATCTGGTCCTCGAAGGCTTCGATGACGTCGTCATCCATCGCGGAGAAGGGTTGTTTCGGGTCGAGCCGAGCGCCCGCCGAGAGCAGCAGGCGCACGGTCTCCGCATAATCGCCACGCGGTCGCTGCGGGCAGTTCTTGGCGCCATGCAGCGTCGTGTCCAGCGCCGTACCCCCATAAGCATTGCGGTGCGTGAGGTCGTGCGGTCGTTCGAGATAGAAGGCGACATAGTCGCTGAAGCCATACCAGGCGGCGGATTGCAGTGGGGTGATGCCTTCCCGGTCCACGGCTCGCGGATCGAACCCGACGTCATCCATCAGGCGCAGCACATCGAGACGGCCGCGTTGCCGCGCGAGCTCCACATGCATGCATTGCTCGGACCGAGACAACCGCGACACGATATCCGGCTCTTCCGCCCAACGCGCGAGCGCCTCGCGGCGATCGCCCGACAGGACGGCGAGAAGAAAGCGCTCCGCCATGTTCAGGTCGCCAGCGAGGTCGTGTGCGGCCAGCCCGTCCATCATGGAGCGATTGCCGTGGACCGCCGCGAGTGCATAGGCCGAACGGCCGTTGGCGCGGGCCGTCGCGTCAACACCATGGCGCAGGAGCAGATCGAGAAAGCGCGCGTCCCGTCCCCGGCGGATGGCATGGTGCAGCGCGTTGCCCGAATGCGGCAGGCCTTCATTGGGATCGCCGCCATGGGCGAGGATGAGTGCGGCGCCCTCCAGATTGTCGAAATCGAGCATGCGGAAAAGCGCATTGGTGCCGGGGAAGCGCACGCCGTAGCGGATCAACAGCTTGAGTCCGTCCAGCGTCTCCATCTCGCAGGCGTGATAGGCGGATTCGTTGTCGTTAGGGTCCGCGCCGGCCTCCAGCAGGGTTTCGGCGACGGCGAGATTGCCGGCGATGCGCATCGCGCCATAGAGCAACGGCAGGGGCGTGTTCTCATCGGGCTCGTGGTAGCGCGCGTTGGGGTCGGCGCCGAGCGCGATGAACCGCCTGACAAGCCGGATCTGCGCGTCGAGCAGGTCTGGGCGCAGGCGGAAATATTGGGATGTCACGAGGCGTGGCAGGCAATCGAAGACCGGATCACCGCCGCGTACCCCCTCTTGCGGAGCCAGCAGCGCGCCGGGATCCGCGTCGAGCCTGGCATTGATCCGCGCTTCGTCATAAAGCGCGAGCTGCAACGCGAGAGACGTATCGGCAAGGCCAGGGGCCTCCGCGAGAACGCGCGCGGCTTGCCGCAGACGGCCGTGATAGAGGGCGGATCCGAGCGTGCTTCGCAATTGCTTGAGGCTCGCCTGACGGATCTCCACGTCCTGACGCAGACGTGGCCAGCTCGCGAAACCCGCCTCGACGGCAATGACGTGGAGACAGTTGGACAGCTTGGGCTCGGCGCTGTCACCGCAGACAGCCGCCAGCCGCGCAAGGGCGAGGGCATCGCCGCCACGCGCGGCGCGCTTGAGGTCTTTTGCGGCCTTCTTGAGATAGTCGATATCGAAGCGGTCCCCAGTCGGCTCGCGACGGGCGGCGGTATGGCCTTCTTCAGGCACTTCGGCGGGCAAGGGGGAGCGTTCAGTCGGCATCATGCTTTCTCCGCGATAACCCCATGGTCCACTGGGAGGGTTCGGAAAAAGCCGGATGGCATCATCGCTACGGGGTGAGTTCAACTCTGTCCGTGGACCGGGATGCGCCCCCGAAGACGCAAGCCATTCATAGCACAGCGGCGCGGCCTGCCGTCAAGATAGACGCTGCTTCATCGATCAGCCGTCGTTCTCGGCGGAGAGTTCCTCGGGCCTGAGCCAGCCGGCGGGCTTGGCCTTGAACCGCACGCCCGCGCCCCCGCTCGGGCTTGGAGCATTGTCCTCCATGAAAACGATGCCTGCCTGTTCCAGCGGACGGACGAGTGCCGCGAGTGTCGATGTGTTGGGGAAGGTCTTTTCGCTTTCGAAGGCGGAAATGGTGTTGCGATGAACCTGAGCGCGGTCGGCGAGATCACGTACCGTCCAGTTCAGTAACGCGCGCGCGGCCCGAAGCTGCGCGCCCGTCAAAAAAGATGTAGGCAAGATATGCTCCTGTCACTGGATGGTGACATTTGCACATAATGCTGACAGGGGCAAGTTTTTGACCCGTCATGCTACCCCCCGTGGACACCGCGCTGATCCCTCCCCCTCGGGGGAGGGTGGCGCCGCAGGCGCCGGGTGGGGCGACTTGATATCCTTCCGCCGGACGATGGCTGCTTGGCCGGCGACGCATCACTCCCGACCTCGCGGCCCCCACCCGACCTCGCTGGCGCGAGGCCACCCTCCCCTGAAGGGGAGGGATCGGTGGCGGCGGTTCCCCGGCTCATCCCGGCGGCGCGCGATGGGCTTTATCCTCAAAACGCCGGTGTCGCGTAGAGCACCTTGCCGTTCACCTTGATCTCGACATCCTGGAGATAGGGACGCGCGCCCTCCGCCGAAACGTCGATGCCGAGGCCGGGGGCATCCGGGGCGTGGATTTCGCCATTGGCATCACGCTCGATGTGGTTGGCGGTGAAGGCGAGCGCCAGCGGTTTCGGCATGGCTGGATATTCCGCGATCATGTGGTCTTTCAGGCCCGCGTAGGCCTGGATCGAGGCTGACAAGGCGAGGTGGGACGTGAAGGTGTGATTGACAAAGGTCACGCCTTTGGCGACCGCGTGGTCGGCGATTTCCTTGGACGGGCCAATGCCGCCGATGCGCCCGCAGTCGATCTGCACATAGCCGACGCCGCCATGGTCGATGAGCTGTTTGGCCATATGCACGTTATGGGCGCCTTCGCCGCCGGCGAGCCGTACCTTGGAGCCTTTCCGCGCCAGCGCCGCATAGGCGTCGATGGCGCTTGCCTGGAAGGGCTCCTCGAACCAAAGCACGCCGGCCTGCTCCATGGCCGGAAGACGGGCGGCCGCGCGCTCGACATCCTCCAGAAAGATCTGGCCGGTGTCGACGAGGAGCAGGCCATCCGGGCCAAGACCCTCGCGGGCGGCGGCGAAATGCTCCGCGTCCGCCTCGACGCTGCCGCGGCCGATAGGCCCCCAGCCGAACTTGGCGGCCCGGAAGTTGCGCGCCCGGGCGTCGCGCGCGCGCTCCAGGGTCTCCTGCGCGGTGTCGCCGAAGAGCACGGACGCATAGGGCGTCTTGGCATAGCCGGTGTCGTAGCCGAGCATCCGCCAGACCGGCTGGCCGCGCATCTTGCCGAGGGCGTCCCACAAGGCCATCTCGACTCCGGACAGCGTATGGGGCGCCTGCAGCAGGTCCATCGAGTTATAGGCGACGTCGACGGAGATGCGCGCGATGTCGGCCGGGCTCTCGAGCCGCTTGCCCAGCACGGAGAAGGCGACGGGCCGGCAAACGCCGTGGGACATCGGACAGATGAAAGCGGCGATGGAGGGCAGGGGAGCCGCCTCGCATTCCCCCCAGCCGACATGCCCTCCGGCCACGACGCGAACGAGCAGCGCGTCCTGGCTGCCATCCGCCTCGTCGGTGACTTCGGGCATGGAGAGATAGAAAAAGTCGACGGCGTCGATCGTCGTCACGTGCTTTGTCCTTTGAGATTATAGATGACAGGCTTCGGGGAGAACGTCACATCCGGCTCCATCGGGTACATCGGCCGGGCGCAGATGGTATGTCCAAGACTCTTGAGATTGGCTGAGGTGGCGCCGGGCGCATCAATGTTGAAGTTATGCTCGCACCACTCCTCGAACATGTGATATTCGGTGTGCGGTGACTTCACGACGATCAGGTCGAAGTCAAGCGGGTCGAGGCCGTTGGCGTAGTACATCGCCCTGTCGAACAGGCTGACCGAGCGGCTCATCACCACCACCGTGAAATTGCCGAAGGTGAGCACCGCGGTCGGGCCGGCCGAGAGCGGCGCCTTCATGGTCTCGAGCTGTGCCTCGCCATCCGACAAGAGTTTCACCCGCGCCTTCACCGGCATGGGGGTGAAGCGCCCGGGATCGATTGTGCCGCCGAGCGTGACCTCGATCGTCGCGCCAACGCCGGCGGCATGGGCGGCGGCTGCGGCTTTCTCGTCGACGATCGGCGCCAGGACCTTTTTGCCGTAGCCAGCGGCGCTGAGCGCCGCGATGATGGCGTTGCTGTCTCCCGACGCGCCCGAGGATGTGGCGTCTGCGGCATCCGTGAAGATCAGCGGTCCCGGCATCGCCTTGGCCTGGGCGATCGCCCGCTCGAGGCTGATGAGCTTGCCCTGCATGCGGAAGCGCTGCGGCCAGAATTCCTCCGAGAGGCGCACGGCCTCGCGCTCGGCGGTGGCGGCATCGCCATCGGTCAGGATCAGCACCTGGGAACAGAGTTCGGGCACGTCGGTGAAGGGGTTGCCGATCATGATGCCGGCGGCGAGCGCCTTGCCTTCCTCTTCCAGCCGGCGACAGTCGCGCAGGAGGTCCCCGTAGCAACCGCTCTTGGTGATGAGTTCGTCGCCGCGCACGAGCGTGGGCATGACGACACGCGCCGCCACCGGCTTGAGGTCGTTGTCCATGATCTTCAGGAGGAGTTCCGCGGCGCGCCGGCCCGTATCGGCGAAGTCGACATGCGGATAGGTCCAGTAGATCGTGAAACCGTTGACCTGCCGCAACATGCGGTCCGTCAGGATGCCATGCAGGTCGAGTGAGATGACGATCGGCATGTCGGGGCCGACGCGTTCGCGCAGCTTCTCCAGAAGATGGCCCTCTGGATCAAGTTCCCCTTCGGCGCCCATGGCGCCGTGCAGCGAGAAATAGATGCCGTCTATCCCGTCGAGCTTGGCGAAGATGGCGTCCAGAACCTCCTGGGAGAGACGCTTCCAGCCCGAGGCGGAGAGGATGCCGGCGCTCCCCGACCGCGCGCCGATGGATGGCACGATCTCGATGTCGGGCCTGGCCTCGAAGACGGCGAAGGCGCCGCCGAGTTCCTGATTGGTGCCGCGCTGCTCATAGAGCGCGTCACCACGCCGGATATGGAAGTTTTCATAGCCGGATGGCAGGGGGTTGAAGGAGGAGATTTCCTGTTTGCAGTCAGCCACAAGAATACGTTTCATGACCGGTCTCCGGGATAGGCGGCGGGAAGCGTCGGCGTCTTGGCGCCGGGCGCGTCAGAGTTTCGAGCGAGGATCAAAGGCATCACGCAGACCATCGCCGAGAAGATTGAGGCCAAGCACACAGAGGATGATGGCTAGGCCTGGGAAGACGGTAATCCACGGCGCCTCGCGCATGAAATCGCGCCCCTGGGCGATGATGGCGCCGAAGGATGGCGAGGGTGGCGGCGGCCCCGCGCCGACGAAGGAGAGCGCGGCCTCGGCAAGGATCGCGATGGCGAAGACATAGGTCAGGCGCACGATCAGCGGCCCCGTGGCATTCACCAGCACATGGCGGAACAGAATGGTGAGTTCGGCCACGCCAAGCGAACGCGCGGCGTCCACATAGTCGAGTTCCCGGCCGACGAGCACGGAGGCGCGGACGATGCGTGCCGTGTGCGGCATGGTCGCGATGGACAGCGCAATGACCACATTCGTGAGCGAGGCGCCGAGAATGGCACTCACCACCATGGCGAGCACGATGGACGGGAAGGCCATCAGGGCGTCCATGAGGCGCATGATCGGATTGTCCAGGCGAGGAAAGAAGCCCGATATTGCGCCGATCACCGTGCCGACGACACCGGTCAGCACCACTGTCATGGCGCCGATCGCCAGCGAGATGCGCGCGCCAAAAATGACGCGTGAAAGGATGTCGCGGCCGAAGTGGTCCGTGCCGAACCAGTAGACGCTGTTGGGCGCGGTCAGCCGCATGCGGGCGTTGCTGCGCAGGGGATCGAACGGCGCGAGGGCGTCAGCGAAGATCGCGACGAGCGCCATCAGGATAACAAGCGCCGCGCCGGCCATGAAGGAGCGGCTGCGCAGCAGGCGGCGCAGGCTCGCCTGACCCGGGCTGAGGCTCGGCCGCTCGATGGGCACGGCGATCTCAGCCATCAGGACAGCCTCACCCGCGGGTCAACCACCGCGTAGAGGATATCGACGATGAGATTGATGGACAGATAGACGACGGCAAGAAAAAGCAGGCCACCCTGCAGCACAGGAAAGTCACGGGAGGCAATGGCCCCGACGATCAGGCGGCCGATGCCGGGTATGGAAAAGACCTGTTCAATGATGACTGTGCCTCCAAGCAAGGCGCCGGCGACGATGCCGATGACGGTGAGGATGGGGATCATGGCGTTCGGCAGGCCGTGGCGCAGCACGATGGCGAGGCGCGACAGGCCCTTGGCGTCGGCGGTGCGGATGAAATCCTGGTTGAGCGTTTCCAGCATCGAGGCCCGCGCCATCCGCGCGATGAACCCGACCTGGACGAGCCCCAGCGTCAAAGCCGGCAGGATGACCGTCCTGAGCCAGCCCAGCGGATCTGTGGTGAAGGGCGTGAAGCCGCCGCTCGGCAGCCAGCCGAGCGAGACGGCGAAGACAAGCACCATGACAAGACCGAGCCAGAAGTCCGGGATGGACAGCCCAAGCAGCGCCGTCGTCATCAGCGCCTGGTCCGGCCAGCGATTGTGGTAGACGGCGGCGGCGACGCCCGCGGCGATACCGGCAACAACGGCGATCACCAGGGCAAAGCCGGCAAGGGCGAGGGTGACGGGGAGGCGCTCCAGAAGCGCGCCCGTGACCGATCTGTTGAGGAGGATGGACTGCCCGAGGTCGCCGCTGAGCACGCGCCCGTACCACTCCATCATCTGCAGCGGGAGAGGCTTGTCGAGCCCCAGCGCGGTCCGCAGCTTGGCGATCTGCTCCGGCGTCGCGGAGGCGTCGAGGAAGGCGGCCGCCGTGTCGCCCGGCACGAGCCAGATCAGGGCGAACGACATCAGCGAGACGAGCGCGAGGACGACGAACGCCCCCGCAAGCCGCCGGATGAGAAAAGCTGTCATGATATGCTCATGGTCGGTGCGGCCGCCTGGGGCGGTGTGGACAGTTGCCGTGGCGAAGCCATCGGAACCTCCGTGGTTGGTCCACCGTGGTCATTCCGGGGCAGGCCGCAGGCCTGAGCCCGGAACCCATGAACACGACGCTGATCAATGGAGTGTCGGCCCGACGCGCCTTCTTGCCTTGCGCCTTGGTTCATGGATCCCGGGCTCATCGCCAGGCGATGCCCCGGTTGGTTCATGGATCCCGGGCTCATCGCTACGCGATGCCCCGGGACGACCGGCGCGGGTGGCGTCCGAATGTCCACCTGTCCTACGGCTCGAGCCAGACGCCCCACATCCGCGGGATGCGGTAAGGCTTGAAGTTCTTGAGCTTTGACGTGCTCGCCTGGAACACGCCGTAGTTTCCGGCCTTCATGGCGACCGCGTTGTCATACATATGGGCCTGGAACTTCTCGAAGATGGCCTTGCGTTTGCCTTCGTCCATTTCGGCGTTGAAGGCGACCGCGAGTTCGTCGATGACGGGATCTTTCGCCTGCTGCGAGAGGCCGTTGACCCATGGCGCCATGACGGAGCCGGGGCCTTCATAGGGCTCGATGCCGAAGCCGTGGGTCCAGAAGGTCCAGCCTTGCGGCGTGAAGCCCATCTTCGACACCGTCGGCCAGTCCGCCACCGAAATATCGACATTGACGCCGATGTCCTTCAGCCGCTCCTGCAGCACGGTCGCGGTGTCGATATTCGCGCGCAGGTTGTCGACAATGAAGGTCAGCTTCTCGCCCTTGTAGCCGGATTTCGCGAGGAGTGCCTTGGCCGCTTCCAGGTCTCCCTTGTTATACTTGTCGCTGCCGGCGGTCGTATAGAAGGCCGAGCCCGGATAGAGCCAGCTTGGATCCATCTGGTAGATATCAGAGTAGGCAATACTCATTATATCTTCCATATTCAGGGCCGCCTGCACGGCCAGCCGGAAGTTCTTGTCGTTGCCCGGTGCGGCGCCCTGATTGAATTTGATCACCTGCAGGCCGAACGGCACCACCTTCTCGACCGTGAAGCGCTTGTCTCCCGCGAGACGCTTCGCCGTCGGGCCGTCGACGGTCTCATTGAACTGGATTTCTCCTGACTCGAGCGCCGCCGTCCGCGCGCCGGCCTCCGGCATGAAGCGGAAGGTGACGGTGTCGAGGAAGGCCTCCTTCTTGCCCGCGAAGCCATCGCGCCCCGTTCCCTTCGGGTTCGGGCTATAGCCGTCATAGCGCGCGATCTTCACATGGCTGTCGGGCTTGTATTCGACGAACTTGTAAGGACCGGTGCCGATAATCTCGATCTTGCCGGCTTCCTTGGCCGCTTCGCTGGCGGGATAGATGGCGATCGGCGCGCGTGGCGAGGAGAGATTGTCCAGGAACGTGGCCTGAACATTCTTCAACGTGATGGTGACTTCGTGGGGGCCTGTCGCCTTGATGCTTTCGATTGCCGAGACGAGCGCCGGTGAGGCGCCCATCTTGCGGTAGCGCTCGATGGAGGCCACGACGTCGTTGGCGTCGAGCTCCTTGCCATTGTGGAACTTCACGCCCTTGCGGATGGGGAAGACATAGGTCTTGCCATCGGGAGAAATCGTCACGCCTTCCGCCAGTTCCGGAACAGGCTTGGCGTTTTCGTCACGTGCATAGAGCGTTTCGAAGATGTGCAAGGTTACATTTCGTGCCGCCTGCGCCGATGTAATCTGCGCATCAAGTGACGGCGGCGCCTGGCTGATGCCGATGACGATATCGCCCCCCTTCGTCTGCGCGACCGCCAGTGTCTGGAAAGACATGAGCATGGCCGCCACGGCGGCTGCCCCGAGAATGCTTCGCCTTCTCATGTTTCTGTTCCCCTTCTCGTCGTATTATTGTGCTGATGACGTCAAGCTGCTGCGCGGGCTTCGTCGTAATCCTCCATCAGGACCGCAACCGCATCACCTCGCTGCACGCGGCCCGGCCCTGCCGACATCCACAGGACACCGTCGAGCTTGTAGCGAACCTCGATGGGCGCCCGGTCGACATCTTCCACGAAATGCAGGAGACCGGCGAGGTCGCCGGCCTTGCAGACGTCGCCCACGACATGACGCGGCTCGAAAAGCCCGTTCGCCGGGGCAAAGCTGTAGCCGGCCGCGTCGCGGACCATCATGTGGCGGGTTCGCGGCGAGCCGTCGCGCTGGCGGGTGTCCGGCTGACCGTCCATGAGTTCGAAATGCTTGAGAATGTTGGTGAGCGCACGGTCGGCGATGCGCACGCCCTCGACATTCACGCGTCCCCAGCCGCCCAGCTCCGTGCCAAGCGAGAGGATGCCGCGCCGCTCCACCGATGAGGTGAGGGTCGCGCCTTCGTCGACGCCCCAGAATACCACGTTGTAAGGGGCGCCGAACGCCGATGCCGCCGCCATGGTGCGGTCGCGGAGCGCGCCGTCCTTTACATAATGCATGTTTGTGGACAGGGCCGAGTCGCCCGAATGCCCGGCTGTATGTAGATCGACCGAGATATCGACATGCGGAAGAAGGAGCGCGTCCACGAAATGGGCAAGCATCTCCGAGAATGTTCCGCGCGGATTACCTGGAAAGCACCGGTTCATGTCGCGATTATCAACTGGTGACAGTCGCGTATCATTCATGACGGCCGGCATATTGAGTGCCGGAATCATGATGACGCGGCCTTGAATCGTGCTGGGATCGAGCGACCGGGCCAGCCGGGAGACCGCGATCTGGCCTTCATATTCATCACCATGCACGCCGCCCGTGAACAGTACGGTCGGTCCTGAGCCATTCTTGACGGATACGATCGGGATTTCGACGGTGCCCCATCCGGAGGTATTCCGCGAAAGCGGCGCCCTCAGGTAACCCGCCTGTCTCCCGGATGCGTCGAGATCAATGTCACATCGAATGCGGCTTTCAGTGGAAGTCCCCACATTGCCCTCCTTGCTCTTATAATCGTATCATCGTATACGATTCTACGATAAGTCAAGTGAGCTCATCGAACACGGTGGTCGCCAGGATAAGATGCAACATACGAGGACGAGCGCAGTGATTGAGCCGACGCGGGCCGCTGAAGCAGCCGGTGCGGATTGGCAGCGGCTGCAGCCGCAAACCCTTGTGGATCTCGCCATTGAAGCGATCATCGCGGGGGCGTCGGCCGGCCTCATCCTGCCGGGTGATCGCATCGTCGAGGCGGAACTCGCGCGGAAGCTCGGCGTCAGCCGGGTTCCCGTGCGGGAGGCGCTGCGGCTTCTCGAGAGCCAGGGCGTGGTCATCAACGAGCCCTACAAGGGTATTCGTCTGCGGCCAGTGACCAACGAGCGCGTGTCGGACCTCATCGAGGCGCGCATTGCGCTCGAGGCCAGCGCCACCGCGCGCGCCGTCTCGGGCGGGCGCAATCGCGGCGCGCATCTCGATTTACTGCGCAGCGCCGTCGGCGAGATGGAGTTGATGGCGGCGCGTGGCGATGCCTATGGTGTCGCCGTCGCCGATACCAGGTTCCATCGGGCGCTTTGTTTGTTGGGCGGCAACAGCGTGACGCTGGACCTGTGGGAAACGCTGGCCCGCCAGTTCACCATCATTTTCGGTCTCGCGACCTTCGGCAAACCGATGTTCGGCGTGGTCGAGGAGCACCAGGAACTGCTCGCGATCTTCGAGGCTGGCGATATCGCGGCGATCAGCGCGACGCTGGACGACCATATCACCGTGATGAACCACGCCATGGATTACGAGGCGATCATCGCCCGCCGGCGTGCCGAGAGGGAAGAACAGTGACCAACAGGGAGACGTCTCGTTCCATGCCCGTGCCTTCCACACCCGCAGCGCGCCCGGCAGCTCTGCCGCCCTTTCGGATCACCCGCATCGAGGCCGCCCCCCTGTTCGGCGAAAGCCCGAAAGGCGGCTGGTCGGCCGAGATCCGGCCGGACGACTCGATCCATGCGATCATCGCGGTCCATACGGACCAGGGCGTGACGGGCTACGGCAGTTCGTTCACGGATGGCCGCCTTGTGCAGGCGGGCCTCAAGGTACTGGAGCCGCTGTTTCTCGGCGAGGATGCGCTCAGCCCTGAATTCGTCAGCGAGAAGCTGCACCAGAACACATTCTGGATGGGACGCGGCGGCACGCTGACCCACACCATCAGCGGCATCGACATCGCGTTGTGGGACATTCTTGGCCAGGCGACAGGCCTCAGCGTGGGGCGGCTTCTCGGCGGCAGCTATCGACGTCGGGTGCAGCCCTATTGTTCGCTCCTGATGGAGGAGCCTGCCGTGATGCGTGATGTCATCGCGAGCTATCGGGACAAGGGCTTCACGGCCTTCAAGATCGGCTGGGGCCCCTTCGGCCGGGCGCTCGATACGCGCCTTGACGAGGCGATCGTCAGGGCCGCGCGCGAGGGCGCCGGCGACAAGGCCAAGCTTTTCGTGGATGCCGGCGCCAGCGATGCGCAATGGCCGCACGGTTTCAAATGGGCGAAGCGCACGGCCGAGATGCTGGCGCAGTTTGATGTGGGCTGGTTCGAGGAACCGGTACGCCCCGATGCGATCGACGATTACTGGGAGTTGCGCCGGTGCTCACCGGTGCCTATCGCCGGCTGCGAGGTCATCACACGACGCCAGGCTTTCATACCCTGGCTCACCCGTGGCGCCATCGACATCGTGCAGCCCGACGTCACCAAAGTCGGCGGCATCTCCGAACAGCGCCGCATCGCCTGGATGGCGGATGACTTCGGCGTCAAATACATCGGCCATGGCTGGAACACCGCGCTTGGTCTGGCTGCGGATTTGCAGATGGCCTCGGCGTTCCCCAGCGCGGATCTCGTCGAGTTCATTGGTGGCAGCCCCTATGTCGACGGCATCCTCGCCGAGCCCTTCGTGCTCGATTCGGAGGGCTGGCTGACGATTCCCGATCTGCCCGGCCTCGGCGTCACCATCGATCGCGAGAAGCTCGGCCGATATACGCCGGACGTGCGGCCATTGTTCGCCTGAGATGAAGACGGCGGGGCGGACGCCCCGCCGTTCCACTTCCGATGAAAGGGCCGAAGCCGCGCCGGACAAGTGTATCTCTATAAAAACGACGGCCACTGTCGTTCGTTTTTGTTAACCATTGTGGCGAACGACCTGTTTTCATCCTTAATATTGCAGCGAGCGCAGTTTTCCTGCTGCACGCGCTGTCATGTTCTGCCACTACTGTTCCGTTGGTTCCTATAGGGAACATAGGGGCAGGGGCGGACAAATGGCGACTTCAGATAGTGGCGTGATCGATTTGACAACGCCCGCGGGTATCCTCGCGGTTGAGCAGGTGGCGCGGCTTTACAACGTCTATGTCGGGCGTGATCCGGATGCCGCCGGGCTTTCGTTCTGGATGGATCTGTACAACGATGGAACGTCCATCGACGACATTTCCAACGCCTTTTTCGAAAGCGCGGAGTTCCAGCAGCAGCATCCGGGCGTTGACACGGACAACACGGTATTTCTGACGGCGCTCTACCAGAATACATTTGGCCGCGCGCCGGATCAGGCGGGGCTCACCTTCTGGCTGAACGCGATGCAGTCCGGCATGCCGGCATCGCAAGTGGGGGTGGCCTTTGCCTCTTCTTCGGAAGCGGCGAGCGTGTCGGCCGCCCTTGGCACGATGACGCTGAGCGACATCAACGCCGATCGCGTCCCCGAGCTCATTGTCGGTTCGGCGGCGGGGCCTCTCTCCTATGTCACGGTCTTCGACGGCAACAACGGTGCGGTCCTCCAGACATGGCTGCCCTTCGGTGCCGATAACGTCGGCGGTGTGGAGGTTGCCAGCGGCGACGTCGATGGTGATGGCTTCGACGATATCATCGCCGTCTCCCCCGACGCGAATGGCGGCGGGCAGGTGCAGGTGCTGTTCGGCGGTGCCGACTACGCTTACACGGGCTCCACCTATAGCGCGCCCAATCTGACCTTCACCTCGTTCGCCGCCTTTTCCGGCACCTACGGCGGTGGGATGTCGGTCGCCGTGCGCGATCTCAACGCGGATGGCCGCGCCGAAATTCTTCTCACGCAGACCGAGCCGGCCTCAGGTGAAACGTCGCCGGTTCAGCTTCTGCAGCTCAACGCTGGCCGCACCGGCGCCCCGACCGACGTGACACCGACGGGCCTCCTCGGCGACTGGTATGTGGCCGGCCATGGGCT
Organism: Chelatococcus sp. HY11; assembly: GCF_018398335.1. Taxonomy (NCBI): domain Bacteria; kingdom Pseudomonadati; phylum Pseudomonadota; class Alphaproteobacteria; order Hyphomicrobiales; family Chelatococcaceae; genus Chelatococcus; species Chelatococcus sp. HY11. The sequence continues at coordinate 2,236,437 of NZ_JAHBRX010000001.1, read as the reverse complement.
TGCGGCGGCCATGGGCGACACCGACGGCAACGGCTATGGCGAGATCATCCTCGGCGATCTCTCCGGCGCCAATCTCGCGGTCTTCACGATCAACCCCGAGGACGGGTCGATCGTCGGGACGCCGCGTGTCCTTCAGCCCTATGGCGCAGACTTCACGGGCGGCGTAGTCCCCACCGCGATCAGCGCGCAGCAGACGATCATCCAGTTCCCGAACGGGCTGACGTCGGCGAGCCTGGACCAATGGGCTCTGCCCATCGTGGGCCCGACGGATGCCCTGCTGCGCGGCGCAGGCGTTCCCGGTGCGCTCATCGTGCATGCCAACGCACTGGAAGCCAATCCGGTGCAGATCCTGGCGGACGGCAGCACGCAGTCCATCCCGTGGGACGGCACGACCCTTCCCGTCTTTGCCGGTGGCGGCTTCATGTTCCCGCAACCACCCGCCGATGCCGGCGCCAACCCCGTGCTTCCCGGAGGTTCGGCATCCCCCATTCTCGTCACGGGTGGCTTCGGCGGAACCGACGTCCAGCTGCTGAGCTACGACAGCACGAGCGGCGCCTGGGTCGCTGTCGATAATTCGAGCAATGTGGTCGATGGGGAGACCGCATGGACCAATCCCTGGGGGCCCGGCGCCATCGAGCAGAATTCGGCAACCCGGAGCAAATACGGCTTGGTGCAGGTGGCGCAGGTCTCCTATGAGTCGCCCTATGTGGTCAGTTTCGGATCGGTCTCGTCCGACGAACTCGCCTCGCTGACGTCCGATTTCCAGTCTCATTACCAGGGAGCTCTCGCGGCGACCGAGGCGTGGAACGCGAAATACATTACCGATGCCACGTCCGACGTCAGCTCGTGGGGACCGGGCACTCCCGGTGCGTTGAATTCCGACGCCATGCCGGCGGACCTGTTCAAGCCGGACTTCAGCCTACCTGAGGGCGCGACGGAAACGCTGCAGGAGCTGTTCCAGGCGCGTGTGATGGCTTCGATTTTCACAAATTACGGCGTCGCCTACGAACACCACCACGCGCCGACGTGGTACAGCTATGAGCCCGGATCCGACGCTGCGATGCTGCCGCAGGTGGCCTGGGGCGCAAGTGTATCGGGCTTCCACACCCAGGGTGTGGACTGCACCGACTTCACGAGCTGGTACTACAACTTCGCCTTCGGTTTCTGGATCAATTCGGATACCCAGATCCAGGCCAATCAGCTCACCGTCGACGTGGCCTGGCTCGGCAAGACCCTGACGGCCGAGCGGGTCGCCCTGTCAACGGATATCTACGGCGAAGACGGGCAGGCCACCGATGCCGAGATCCAGGCCTTCCTGGAGGCCAATCTCCAGCCTGGCGACATCCTCTATATTTCGCCCACGCCGGTGAATACGGATCCGAGCAGCGCAACCCCCGGTCAGGCAAGCCATGCGATCACCTGGACGGGAGACTATGCGCAGCTTGTGGGCGGCGGCGGCAATTTCGTGATCGATTCGACCGGCAGCGAATCCTATGACGCGCTCGGCCGTTACTATCCCAACGGTGTGGAGATCCGTCAGTTCGATTCGGAGACGTGGTATTTCCACAACATCGTCGGCATCACACGCTGGTTGACGCCTGACAACGTCAACACGCTGGCCGACGGGCTCGGTTTCTCGATCTGACTTGGATCGCGTTCACAGAGAAAGCCCGGCGGATCACCGATCCGCCGGGCTTTTTATGTCAGACGCTCGCGTGAGCCGGCATGAACTTGAGCGCAACGCCGTTGATGCAATAGCGCAGGTAGGTCGGGGGCGGGCCGTCGTCGAAGACGTGGCCGAGGTGGCTGCCGCAGCGCGCGCAATGAACTTCCGTGCGCGTCATCCCGTGGCTGTGGTCGACGGTGGTTTCCACACTGCCCGGCACGGGATCGTTGAAGCTGGGCCAGCCAGTGCCGCTCTCGAACTTGAGGCTCGATTCGAACAGGGGCTGGTCACAACCGACGCAGGAAAACGTGCCGGCTCGCTTTTCATGAAGCAGGGCGCAGCTGCCGGGGCGCTCAGTGCCATGGCTGCGCATGATATAGTATTGCTCGGGCGTCAACATCGCCCGCCATTCGGCCTCCGTCCGCGTTACAGGGAAATGCGTGCTCGCCATGAAATGTCTCCTCGCGCGCTGCCGATAAGTGCCCTCAATCTGGGATGCCGAGGTCGAATTGGCAATGACGGCCACTCCTGCGGCGGATCGCGCCATGGTAACAGTCTGCGAGAGGCGTATGAGAGTGGCCCGACGGGCGGATCGCTCGCGCTACCTATTACCTTGCAGGGTACGTCTGCCATGAAATGGGAACTCTATCTCGGCCTTCCCCTGGTCGTCGTCGGCTTCGTCGCTGTCTTCCGGCTGCTGTTCAACATGGATTGAGCCAGACGGTAACGCGCGTTCCTCAGGTCTGCTCTTCTTTCATGACGGCCGATGACCGAAGGTCATGACCAGGCGAGCGCCATGTCGGCCGCCGCCTTGCGTAGGACCCCGACGAGGGACGTGATGCGCTCGGGCGGGAGACGGGAGATCGGCGCGGCGACGCTCATGGAGCCGACAAGCACGCTCTCGCGGAAGATCGGAACCGCGACAGCGCCAACGCCGACCTCGGCTTCCTCGCGGGCAAGGCCGTAGCCTCGGCTCCGTGTTTCGTCGAGTTCGCGCGTGAGATCGGCCAGATTACGAATGGTGTTCGGCGGTGCATCCGCCCATTTGCCGAGGCCCGAGGCGATAGCGATTCGCGCCGCGTCCTCCGCGGAGAGCGTCGCGAGCCAAACCTTCCCGTTCGCCGTCGCGAAGGGAACGATGCGCTCGCCCATATCGGGCTCGTAGACAAGGCCGGAACGGCGACCGCGTGAGGATGCCGTCCACACCAAGGTCTCGTTTTGCACGGTGGTCAGGCGCACGAGTTCCTTGGTGCGCCGTGCGACATCGTCGAGGATCGGCTGGCGCAGGTTCGTCGGATCGAGATGGGCGAGCAGACGCTGGCCGATGAGGGCCATGTGCAGCGTCAGGCCATAGCACTCGCTTTCCTGGCTCTGGTCGGCCCAGCCATTGTCCACGAGAGACGTCAGGATGCGGTGCGCGGCGCTCTTCGGGATATTCAGGCGGTGGGCGATATCCGACAGTCGGATGGGCTCTTCCGCCAGCGCCAGAAGCTCCAGTGTCGCGAGCACGCGGTCGACCGGTCCGCTCGGGGGATCTCGGCCGATATCCTGGATCGAGCCGGATTTCCAGAGGCCTGTTTTTCCAGACAGCGCCGTCATCGCTAATGGGCCTCGCCGTGAAGCACGCCGCGTGACAGGAAGATCTCGGTGATTTCCTCGGTCTTCTCGAGGAATTCCGGATCACGGCGCGCCGCCAATCCGCGGGGACGCGCCATGTTGATCTCCATGATGCGCTCGATGCGTCCGGGGCGTGGCGTCATCACGATCACCCGATCGGCCAGCAGGACGGCCTCGTCGATGGAATGGGTGATGAACAGAATGGTCATCCGATGCTTCAGCCAGAGGGCTTCCAGATCGACGCGCATCTGTTCGCGTGTCAGCGCGTCGAGCGCGCCGAAGGGCTCATCCATCAGGAGAAGACGCGGCTGTAGAAGCAGGGCGCGCGCGATCGACGCGCGCTGCTTCATGCCGCCCGACAGTTCGTGAGGATAGCGCTCGACGAAATCGGCGAGCCCCACGCTTTTCAGGAGCTCCAAGGCCTTGGCGCGCAGCGGTGCCTTGCTCTGGCCCACCATGTCGGCGGGAAAAAGTACGTTCTCCAGGATCGTGCGCCAGGCGAGCAGGACGTGATTCTGGAATACGATGCTCATGCCAGAGGGCGGTTTGGTCGAGGTATCGTCGAAAACGGTGATCTTGCCGGTGGTGGGCAGGGATAGACGGGAAATCAGCCGCAGCATGGTCGATTTGCCACAGCCCGAAGGCCCGACGACGGCGACGAACTCACCGTCGCCGATAGTGAGATCGACGCGTTCGAGCGCAACAACGGGGGCGCCTGCCGTGCCGAAGGTTTTCGTAACCCCCTCGAGCGTGACGCCCGGGCGATAGGTCCTGCCCGCGGGGGCTGAATCAGCGCTCGTCGTGGCATCACGCGTGCTGGCATCGCTCATCCACTATCCTCCCTTGGTCGCGACCTTGCGCCGCGAAAAATAACTTGACGGAACGTTGTTCCAAACAGAACTATGTTCCAGCAATAGGTCAAGCCCTTCGATCACGAAACGGCGCGCTTGGGAGGAAAAACTTGGGAGGAAAAAGTTGAAAGCGATGGGTGGTTGGATGCGCCAGCTGCAGACGGTGGCGAGCCTCGTCGGCGCCGTCCTGGCGTGGGAATTGGCGGTCCGCATCTTCAAAACACCGGAATACATCCTGCCGGCGCCGAGCAAGGTGCTGTACGACCTCTTCCGGAACTATGCGGCTGTGCTGCCGGCCTCCTACTACACCATGCAGCCCATGGTGCTCGGCTTCCTTGTCGCGGTCGTGCTCGGTGTTCTGCTCGCGCTGCTCGTGGTCTATTCGCACCTGTTCGAGCGCATCTTCTATCCCTTGCTCGTGGTGCTGCAGATCATCCCGAAGATCGCGATCGCGCCCCTTTTCATCATCTGGGTGGGTTTCGGTCTGCCGTCGAAAGTCCTGCTCGTCTTCCTGCTGTCGTTCTTTCCGATCGTCGTGAACTCGATCGTCGCCTTCAAATCCATCGAGAGCGACGTTTATGATCTCGCGAAATCCTATCGGGCGAGCCGGCTCAAGATCTTCTGGCGGGTCGAGCTGCCGAGCGCGCTGCCTTCTCTGTTCGCGGGCTTCAAGGTGGCGGCTGCCTTGTCCGCGACCGCGGCCGTCGTCGCCGAGTTCGTCGCGTCGGACAATGGCCTTGGCTATCTGCTGCTGAACTACAACGGCAATCTCAATACGAGCATGACCTTCGCCGTCATCCTCGTGCTCAGCCTGCTCGGGCTCATTCTCTATGGCGTCGTGGAGCTCATCGAGCGGTGGGCCATCCCGTGGCACGTTTCGCAGCGTCGCGACGATTTCACGGTCGGAAAGAGCGGGGTGTGAGGCTGCTGACGGCCCGCGCCGCCGGCATCTGGCAAGTGGAAACGGCGTGACGTCCGCGACGCGTGCGGGATTTACGACCCGACAGGCGGTCGATCTTTCAAGGTAATAGCTTATAATTTCAGGGAGATAACGTTATGGGGATGATGAAGCACACACGGCGCGGGATCATCGCGCTGGCCATGGGTTTGGGCATGGGAGCGGTTGCTGCCTCGCCGGCCTCTGCCCAGGATGCGGTGAGCCTGCGTCTGAACTGGCTGCTCAGCGGCGTTCATTCGATCTTCTACTACGGCGTCGACAAGGGCTTCTATAACGATGAGAAGATCAACCTCACCATCGGTGAGGGACAAGGCTCGGCGCGCGCAGTGCAGGTCACTGCGACGGGCGGCGATACCTTTGGTGTGGCCGATGGCGGCAGCGTGATCGCCGCCGCGACACGCGGCGCGCCGGTCAAGTCCGTGCTCGGCATCATGAACACGTCGCCCTACGGCATGTCGTTCCGGGCGGACTCTGGCGTCAAGACCATCAAGGACGTTGAGGGCAAGACCATCGGCGCCACCGCCGGCGAGGCTTCCATGGCGCTTCTTCCCGCCATCTGGAAGAACAACGGCATCGATCCCAGCAAGGTGCGCATCCTGAATGTCGATGGTCCGGGCAAGCTCGTGGCTATTCTCGAGAAGCGCTCCGACGGTATTCTGGCCGGCCTCGAGGGACAGGTCATCATCCTGGAGCAGCGCGGGCTCGACCAGAAGGTGTTCTCCTTCGCCGAGCTCGGTGTGAACACGCAAGGGCTGACGATCGTCGCCAGCAACAACACCATCGAGAACAAGAAGGACCTCGTGCAGCGCTTCGTCCGCGCCACGGTGAAGGCGATGGAAGCCGCCAAGGCCGACCCCGATGCGGCGGTCGCTGCCGCCATCAAGGCCCGCCCCGAGGCCGACAAGGCGCTGCTGAAGGCTCAGCTCCTCGCCTCGATCAACCTGATCCCCTCGCCTGAGGCGCCCAACCTGCCAATCGGCGAAATGGCGCCGGCCGACTGGACGCGCACGCTCGACCTGATGAAGTCCTATCAGGACGTGTCGACGACCATGACGCCCGAGAGCTTCTACACGAACGAATTCGTCAAGAAGTAGCAACACCATCCGCCGCGTCACCAGCGCGGCGGATTACCTCTATGAACTGGAATGGATGACGGTCGGCGCGATGGTCGCACAGTATGATTTGACGGGACGGGTCGCCATCATCACCGGCGGCACGGGTGGTTTCGGCAAGGCCATCGCCGCGCGTCTCGGGGGATGCGGGGCAATCCCGGTGCTGTGGGACTTGCCCGCCTCGCTCGCGCGAGCCGACGATCTTTCTCATGCCACGCAGGCGGTGGACGTCACCGACGCGGCGAGCGTCGAGGCTGCGGCCGCTGATTTTGCCAAGCGTTTCGGCGCCCCCGACATCCTTGTCAATAACGCCGGCATCGTTGGCGAAGTCCGACGAACCTGGGAGATTCCGGTCGAGGAGTTCCGGCGGATCGTCGATGTCAATCTCATGGGCGCCTTCCACGTCTGTCGCGCCGTCGTGCCGCTGATGCTGTCGAAGGACAAGGCGGAGCGGCGAGGGCGCATCATCAATGTCGCGTCCATCCAGGCGAAGGAGGGCATGCACAACGCTGCTGCCTACAGTGCCGCCAAGGCCGGCCTCGTCGCATTGACCAAGAGCCTCGGCAAGGAACTGGCGGAGGAGGGCATCCTCGTCAATGCCATCACGCCGGCGGCTTCGCTCACCGCGATGAGCATCGATGCGCCGCCGGAACGGCTGGCGGATATCCTGTCGCGCATTCCGATGCGTCGTTTTCTCCAACCGGACGAGGTGGCGGCGATGATCGCCTGGCTTGCCTCCGACGAATGCAGTTTCAGCACTGGCGCCGTCTTCGACCTGTCAGGCGGCCGGGCGACTTACTGAGGTACATGTCATGGCATTGCTGGGGCGCGCGGTTGTCGCGATTTGGAACGATATCCTGCCGGAGGGGAAGGCCAATTTCATCGAGTGGCACAACCGCGAGCACATTCCCGAGCGGGTCGGGATCCCCGGCTTCCTGCGCGGCCGGCGCTATGAGGCCTACTACGGCGAGCCCGCCTATTACACGCTTTACGAGGCGGAGGATGCGGGCGTTCTCGTCGGCAAGGACTATCTCGAGCGCCTGAACAGTCCTACGCGGTGGACCAAGGAGGCGACGTCCGCCTTCCGCAACACCACGCGCGGCGTCTGTGAGACCGTTTTTTCAAAGGGCATCGGTGATGGCGGTGTGATGATGACCCTGCGCTTCGATGCCGAAGCGGATAAACGCGAGCCGCTTTCGGAATATATCCAGAAGCGTCTCAGCGAAGTAGCTGGCCACTATGCGATTTCCGGCGTGCATCTGTGCATCGCCGATGCGGCGGCGAGCGGCATCGAGACGGCGGAGAAGAAGGGACGCGAGGTCGGCGTGCCGAACTGGATCATCATGATCGAGGGATCCGAGACTGCGGCGGTGGATGCCGCCACGGACCATCTGCTCCACGGCGGGCTCGTCGCGCACGGTGCGATCGAGGAACCGGTGCGTGGTCTCTATCGCCTGGAATATTGCCTCACGGATTTCTCCCGCTGAGGGAGAAGATGAGCCGGGTTCGGCGCCCGCGTCGGTCATCCCGGGACGAGCGCAAGCTCGGGCCCGGGATCCAGAACCGATGCGGTCCGTGAGTGGCCATCAGCCCTCGCACAAGGCGCCATTTTGCTGAAGCGGCGGGTTTCTGGATCCTGGACAGCCGCGCACAAGTCGGGTCTACCCGACTTGTTCATCCAAAATAGCTGAGCTCGGCAACACCCGAGTTCAGCGCGGCTTCCGGGATGACACCGAGGTTCCTGAGCCTCAATCCCGCCGGACGCAATGAATATCGATTGGTCTTAGACCAACGCGTTCGTTCCACTCATGTAAATCCCTGCGAACGCGATCTTGCCGTCCTTGAGATGGTAGAACGACGCGTTGTGCTTGTGGTGCTCGCGGCCGCAGGGCTCGGTGTTGATGACATCGAGCTGGCAGGCGATACGCTGGGCCTCCGCGTCGAACACCCAAGAGAAGTTACCGTGCCAGATCGTCGCGTAGCGGCTGAAGAGCCGCTCGAACATCGCGCGCACGCCGACGTCCCGCCCGATATGGTCGAGCTGGTCGGTCTCGATGCGAAACCGACAGTCCTCGGTCAGGATGGCCATCAGCCCGTCCATGTCTTTCCCATCCACGCGGCGGAAGTAATGCTCCAGAAGCGCGATGGCGTCGTCACGGGTGAGACGGGTGGGCTGGGTGACCATGACAAACTGAACCTTTCACCATGATGAGGCTGGTAAGATCTCGCCTGCAAAATACAATATAAGAGCGGGCACAGTCGGATCCTCAGACTGCAGGCGCTGCCACGTCAACGGTAATGTGGTTGGTGCCTACGAGAACACCATCCGCAGTATAAGCCGAGAGTACAAAATCGAAGTCCGTATAGGGCGTGAAATTGTATGGAGGCGCGCCATAAAAGCCTTGGGCGATCTTGTTGATCTCGCTCAAGATGAAGTCGGAGCCGATATTGATGGTGCCCTGTGCCAGCTGAGGGTTATCGCCATCGGCGTCAGCAAGACGGACAATACCAGCTTGATCCAGCCAATCGGTCATGCCACTCGCCCCGGCGAGGTCAAGATCGACGAAGCTGCGGCTGAAACTCAGATCAACGTCGATCTGGAGCGTGAAGCGATAATCTTCAAGTTGTCCGGCATGGCCATCCAGGCCGGTCAAAATGGAAAAATCGATCGACCAGGCCGCGAGGTCATTGCGTGTCTCTGTTGCTCCATGCAGACCCGCGACTTGGCTGCCCGCGTCAACGGTGAACTGCACGCGTCCGCTTGCATCGACACTGCGCACGACGGTCTCACCGCTTCCGATGTAGTGGGCCTTCAAGCCGAGCTCGATCCCCGCATAGTCATTCCTGACAAGGCTGAAATCGTTCGGAGTGTGGCCGGGGCCAAGGTATAGATGGCCAGTATCTGGATCATATCCAGCGCTGTCTATGGTGGCGTCCATCTCGTAGTTGCGCTGGCCAGCGCGAGCGATGCCCTGCTGCCAATCATAGGCGAGTGTCGCTTCATACGTCGGCCTGTCGCTCTCAAGCCCCGAATAGACCGGGCGGGCCTCCACCCAATCGGGCACGAGTTGTTGGAGGTCAGCAAGGATATCCGCATCGAAATTGCGGCTTGCCATGTCCGCGACGGAGCCTTTCCCAAGCAGGATATCGTGGACGGACAGGTCGAGCCCGGGCGCAAACTTGCCTGTGAATTCATCCACCGGAGCCCCGCCGTTCTCCAAATAGCGAGCATACTCAGCGGCGAGGTGGACAAATGCGACATTGAGGGCTTCAGCTGCTGCGCCGAGTGTACTTATTCCCAAGACCTCACGGCCAAGGGAGTAAGTGTCATCATACCCACGAGGTCCGCTGTTCGTCAGGGCAAGTGGGCCACCGTTCGTCAAAGATAGATAGGTGTAATCATTTTCAAGTAAGATCCACCGATAAATGAAGCCCTTTGCCACTGAGCCGTCCAGCGCGAACTGGGTCCCATCCTCAATGCTCAGATTTGTGAACCAGATATTGCTCCTGGCGGGGCCATAGAGATCTGCCTCTGATAAAGAAGCGCTGATCTTGAGATCGAAAGAGCCACCACCCATCACGGCAAGATCGCGCACGTTGAACAAGTCGGCCGCGACAGCGGTTCCTTTCGGGACATCGACAACCCCTAGGGAGCTGAGATCATCGTAGCTCCAAGCCTGCTGCCGTCCTTCATGACGGATGTAGTAGGCGCCTGCCATCGCATCGACCCTGTACTCGCCGGGGCTATTGAAGTGCAATACGCCTTCTTCAAATGTCGCAATGGGTGGGTCTGTGAGCGAGCCGTGCAAATTGCTGATGTGGCCATCAAGCGCGTCCGCTATAAATGCGGTGAGGTTATATCCATGAGCGGCCCGGAATTCCGGTGAAGCGAAAAAGGAGTTGGCGAGTTCAGGACCGTTGAGCTGCCCGCTTTCGAATGCCTGCGTCCAATATTTGAGGCCAGCTTCATCGGGCGCGCGCCCAAGCAGGTTTTGATAGAATAGAGTGACAAGTTCTCTGGCGGAGACCTCTGCACCGATCTCCGGGTGCAAGGTCTTGAATTCCGCCGAATCCGCAAACTCATCCATGATTGCGCTGAATGAAAGCAGGCCTCCGGTATAGACGTCAGACCAGAACGTGAAACCAGCTGCGTCGGGCGCACGTCCAAAGGCTCCCTGGTAGAGCGCGAGCGTCGGCAGAATCTCGTTGTGAATAAGGGTATATTCAGGTGAGCCGATGAAATCCTGGCGGACGGCCTCGATTGATCGGCCGCTCCCCAGCACGCTATTCCAATAACCTTCTTCCGCTATGTTCGGCGAGCGAAACAGCAGCTCCTGGTAGAGCAATTGAATCTCTGTGGCCATTGATGCTTCCCCCATCATCTGAACGGCGCGGGTTACGCGAGCTGCCGAGCTAGCGCAAGGGCAGAAGGCCTGTTGGAAGTGGTTTTGCTTTCAAATTCCTGCGAGAACTCCTCAAGAGAGACGTCCAATTCGATGCCATCACCGGCGATCTCCATGAGATCGCCGGTGATGCCGCTCCCCCCAATGCATGCCGTGGTGTCAGCTCGCGAAGAAGTTTTGCGTGCCATGCGCTTCGATGGCCTCGGCGAGGCGGTTCAGCGCGTGGACATAGGCCGCTGTCCGCGCCGACACGCCCTTCTCGCGGGCGGTGTTCCAGATCGCCCGGCCCTCGCGCTCCATGATCACGCGCAGGCGCTCGTGGATCTCCTCGAGCGTCCAGTAATAGCCCTGCCGATTCTGCACCCACTCGAAATAGGAGACGGTGACGCCACCGGCATTGGCGAGGATGTCGGGCAGGACGATGACGTTCTTGCGCGCCAGGATGGCGTCCGCGGCCGGAGTGACCGGGCCGTTCGCCAGCTCCAGAATGAGCTTGGCCTTGATCGTCTCGGCATTGCCCTCATGGATCATGTTCTCGAGGGCCGACGGCACAAGCACGTCGCAGTCCACGCCGACGAGTTCGCCGGCGGCGAGCGCCTGGTGTCCATGCGAGCCTAAAGTCGATGCCACCGATCGTCCCTGGTCCTTGGCGGCCAGGAGAGTATGGACGTCGAGGCCGCCAGCGGCATAAACCGCTCCCTCGGAATCCGACACGGCGACGATCTTGTGGCCGTCGGTGGCGAGAAGCCGCGCAATGTGCTGGCCGGCGTTGCCGAAGCCCTGCACGGCGACCTTCAAGGTCTGGCCGAGGCCGAGATCCGTGGCGAGATGGCGCACCAGATAATAGCCGCCGCGCGCGGTTGCATCGCCACGTCCGAGAGAGCCGCCGAGTGCCAATGGTTTCCCGGTGATAACCGCGGGCGCGGCCTCGCCGACGATCTGCGCATATTCATCGGCCATCCAGCCCATGATCATGGCATTGGTGTAGACGTCGGGCGCGGGAATATCGCGGTCGGGGCCAATGATCCGTGAGAAGGCCTGGATATAGGCGCGGGAAAGACGCTCCAGCTCAGCCTTGGACAGCTTGCGCGAGTCAACCTGGACGGCGCCCTTGCCGCCGCCATAGGGCAGATTCATGACGGCGCATTTGAAGGTCATCCAGAAGGCGAGCGTTTCCACTTCATCAGCCGTCGCGTCGGGATGGAAACGGATGCCGCCTTTCGTCGGACCCCGCGTGTCGTCGTAGCGACAGCGCCAGGCCAGGAACGATTTTCGCGAACCGTCATCCATGCGGATCATCAGGCGGACTTTCGTCGTCTCGCGCGCAAATTTGAGCTTCTCGATCACGTCCGCATCGATAGCGAGATGGGCGGCGGCTTCGTCCAGACGAACGAGTGCGTGATCGAGAAGGCTGCCTTCGGACATGATTGCTCCTGCTGTATGAGATGAGGGCACGCGTCTGCATAATCAGACAGCAGGATCAGCACAAGCATTGCGCAGATCGGCGCCAAAAAAAGATGCTATTTTATGCGATGCTTATGACGTGAGCGGCGATTGCCTTTCTCCTGAGCAATTCAGGTGAATCAATGCGGAGCGGTCGAGTTTACCGCTGGGCCTCTTATCAAGGGGACGAAGCGCTACACCTTCGCGGCGCTCGCTTGGTTGAGGTCGATAATATCGACCTCAAGACCTTTCGGGACGATTTGGCCGAGCGAGCCCGTCGTCGTTCAGTCTTCGCGGAACGCGGAACTGTCGGATTGCCTTCCGCGTTCTAGGTGCAATATGGCTCGCAGAAGCATCTCTTCACGCCAAACACGGCTGCGAGCGGCCAGGACAAGATGTGGGAGACATAGTCATGCGGTCGCCATTGTTCATCGGAGCTATTCTCGCCCTCACGACGTTTCCCGCTGTCGCCCAGGACATGGCTGGGTCGGGGAACCGTGGTTGGGATGACCGCCGCGGCTACAGCCGCGACTGGCGTTCGGACCGTGAAGACCGCAGCGACCGTGCTGACAGGGAAGATCGTGACGAGCAGCAGAACTGGCGCAGCTCCATGCACGCGATGCGCGATCATGACCACGAGGATCGGGACAATGGCGGCGGCGGTGGCGGGTTTATCATTCGAAGCGGCGATACACGCCTCGCCGTGCGCTGTGGCGATCGAGAGACGATGCGCTCCTGCGTGGACGCGGCATTGATGCTGTTCGACCGCGTCCAGTCACGCGTGACGGCGGAGAAACCGCCGGCCGGCAACCCGCAGGCGGCGCCAAACGCCCAATAAGGCCGAGCGCGCGGCGGGGCAGCTGTGGGCGCGCCGAAGGCATGACGCGTCCGCGGTTTGTCTTGCGCGGGGAATGTCCGATGCGCTGAAGCACCAACCTTGATCGAATCAAATACCCCGTGTCCGGCGATGGCCGCGCCCTATAGCTTGGGCATCTCGCCCCCACTTGGGGCTCAAACCCAAGAGCTTCGAGCACACGCCGAGCCTTCCCTACACCGATGGTAAAATTTTCGGCGGTGGCGGATGGTACAGCTGCCCCGGCTTGAACGGGGGACCTCCTGATCCACAATCAGGCGCTCTAACCAACTGAGCTACAGCTGCGCAGATCCATGATATGCGCCGGGCAACGGCGCGCATGTCCATCAGCGAGCGGGAAACTATGCGCAACCACGCACGAATGCAAGATCCACGTTACATCGAATTCGATGACCGGGTGTCGATCCTCTCGATCCCGCTGGCGGGCGGCAATAACGTAATATTTTTCCGTGTGTTATACGGGCTGATTGTGCGGACGGAGCGAGGCGCGGCGGACGATGGGCGCACCGCTCCACCCCTGCTCCCACCATAAATCTCAGCGACAATCCACAGCTGTGGTGTGCAATGCCCGTATTATTGATGCTGGTGTTACCGGTGTCTGTTCGCCTCCTTGGCGGTCGAGACCACGTCATGGGTGTAGCGGGTCGCTGTTTCGGCGATATCCCGAACGCGCGCTGTCGCATCCTCGTACTGCCGGCGCAATTCCCGCGTCTGCAATTCGACGGCCTCGGCCATCGAGGTCACGTTCATCAGCGAGCGCCACAGGCCGAAAGTCGCATCCGTCTGGCTGCGGACGAGATCAAGGATCTTGCCGTTGATTTCGTTGGCGGCCTTGCTCGCCACATTGGCATTCGCGATAAGGCTGCGGTTCCACGTATCGCGCTGCTCCTGCGCTGTCGCGTAAGCGTGGCGCGCCTGCTGCAGACCGCTCTCGGCGATCGCGGCGAAGGAGGAGTGCTCCTGGCCGGGGTTCATCTGGCCGGGGTTCTTCTGGCCAAGGCCCTTCACGGCGGCCGATGGGGCCTGAGAGGCGGAGGCCCGTGCTGCCTTGAGAGACGCCGCGACGGCCTCTTCCGCAAGTTTTGAAAGAGCTTCAGTCTGGCGAAGCGTCGCCTCGGCCTGGGCCGCTATCGCGGCGTGGGCGGTGGGCGCCGGTTCGGCCTGTGGCGTGGGCTTTGATGCTACCGGCGCCGCCGCTGTTTCAGGTTTGACCACGACCGGCTTGGACGCAGCCGTTGGCTTCGTTTCAGCAGTCGCTTTCGCCTGAGGGGCTGTCTTGGGCCCAGAGGCTGTCTTGGGCTCAACGGTTGGTTTGGAGGCCGTGCTCGTCGCCGGCTTGGCCTCGACGGCCTTCGCAGCGACGGGAGCCGCCTTTTCCGCCTGGGGCTTGGCAGGCTTGGTGGGGCTGGCATCGGTCGTTGGCGCCGCGGGCTTCGGGGCTGAAGCTGCCTTCGGGCTCGCGCCGGTCACTGAAGCCGCCGTTGTCGCCTGGGCCGGTGCTGCCTTGGAGGCCACCGTCTGCTTTTGCACAGGTGTAGCCTCGGGTTTGCCGGCCTGCGGCTTGGCGGCGGGGGCGCCATCAGATGCCGTTTTGCCGGTCGCAGCAATTTTGCCGGATGACGATGTGTCAGATGCCTTGCTCTTATCCATGGGTGCAACTCCTCATGGGCGAATGGAACATGGTCCAGTGATGCCGGGCCGTGAGTTCCCGCCATCCGCCATATCGACAACTGGTCAAGCCAGCCCTGGCCTCCCACGGAGCACAGCCAGGACCGGCCATTGGCATCTCATCACCCCAGACGGGCTGTCCCGTGCAACCGGTTCGAGACAACCCGTGCGCGAAGGCGTAAACCGTCTGTCCAACAAGCCTGGGCTTTGAGCGCGGAACGCGCGGCCCAAGGATCGTGATAAAAACGGCTTTCGCTTCGCTGCCTTTCCGGTTCGGAAGGCGGCACTTCGACAAAGACAGGCGAGCAAATCCGCCCCCGTCAGACTTGCCTGACGTTCTCAGACTTGCCCGATGTCCAACGTCAGCCAGCCTTGGTCCCGTTCTTCGTCGGGGCGGCGGCCTTTGTTGCGGTCTGCGTCACTTCCTCGCCCGCTTTCTGAACCGCGGCGGTGAAATCCTTGACTTGGCTCTGCAGGGAGACAACCTGCGATTGGAGATAGTCAGCTTGGTGCTTCATGGCCTCGCTGACATCCTTAGCCTTTACGAGCTTCTGCGCGAGGTCCAGAGCGGCCGTTACATTATGCTCCGCGTAAGCGAGCGTCCGGCGCGTCATATCGCCCGCCCCGGCATTGAAGGAATTCGGCGCGGCGAAGGTATCAACCGCTTTGTTCGCCGCATCAAGGAAGCCCGTAAAGGCCTTGCGGGCCTGCTCGACACCCTGCTCGGCAAACTGGCGGAACTCCGCGGGGATCTCGTAGTGAGGGAAGTTGGATTGGCTCATGGTATCCTCCTTGGGATTTGTATGAGTTTGTGCGATGCAATATATATGTTGCAGCGCACAAGCGCAAGGCGCGCCAGGGCAGCTTGAGCGGGTTTCTGCTGTGCTGATCAGCCTTCTTAAGGAAACTGTCGTCCATACTATGCCATCTTGCCAGCCGCCGCATTAACACTAACATCAGGTTAGTGCGGATAGGTCGGTTGCGTGCCGTGACGGCCTGGGGCGGGGCCTGTTATTAAGGCTTCGTTAGCTATCGAGCGTCTGGCGCGATCGGTATCAAAGCGGATCAAGGCTGAGTTGAAGGAGTTCAGCGCGGTGATAGCCGATCTACGGCGAGACACATCGCTGGCGCCGTTCCTGAAGTCCAGGACGGCAGTGATAGTATGGTCAGTGGCGGAGCCCCGTGTGATATGGGCCTCCGCCGAGGCCAGGCCGCTTGTTGCCGCTCTCACCGATGATCGAACCAGGGCTCTGACCTCCGAAACGGAAAGCCGGCTTGCGCGGCTGGCTCTCCGTATGCCGCCCCATGGCGTGCGCCTTGAACGCTGGCGTATCAATAGCGGTCGTCAGAGTGACATCGTGACGCTGGCTTGCCGTCCCGTCGCCGCTGGCGAAGGTCAAACCTTGCTCGCCACCGTTGTCGTTGGCGCGCTCCCGCGCGGAATAACTGTGCGCGAAATAACGCGCGGTCTCGCCCCATCGGTTGCGGAGCCCGAGGACGATCAGCTTGACCGGCAGGCCGGCGGGCATATGAGCGGCATGGAGAGCGCGGCTGCGGACCTGCCCGCTGGGCCTCCCGACCTTCCGTCATATATACGCGCGCTGGCGAACACACGCCGGAGCCTGCGCTTCGTCTGGGCTTCCGATATCGAGGGCCGTCTCATCAGGGTTTCGCCGGAGCTCGCGACCGTGGTCGGGCCAGATGCGGCCGACATTGTGGGCCGGCGCTGGGATGATCTGATCGGCTCCATCGTTCGCGACCCGCAGGGGGATATCGTGGCGGCCCTGGCGCGTCGCCAGACATGGCCGCGTTGTTCGGTCCTGTGGCAAGTCGGCTCTGGGGAGGCCTTGCTTCCGGTTGAACTGGGCGCGCTCGTGGTGACCGCCGAGGGGGAGCCAATTGTCCAGGGTTACGGCTTGTGCCGTCTGGACGGGCTGCGGGACTTCGCGTTTCAGGACGCCGGTTCCGAGCAGGATAAGGGCCGGGACGCCGAAGGCGATGAGGAAGAGGGCAGGGGCGGCGCGTCACCCCACAGCTTGGCCGAGCCTTCGACCGTCGCCGTGGTGGAGCAAACCGCGATCAATGCACCGCCCGCTCCTGTGCCGGAGCCTTATGGCGAGCCGGTCGGGCAGCCCGTCGCGGTCACTGAGCAGCAGGCGGTCGAGAGTGCGAGCGTGTCGTCTCCGGTCGATGGCGGCGAGGAGCCGTCTGCCGATACGGTTCAAGTATTGGCGCCGCATGCCCCGGCCGACGAGCCGATATACGACGCGCATGAGGCTGGCCAGGCGGAGGTCGCCACGGTCGTCGTGAACGCCGTCGAGGCCGAGATCATCGAGGGCGTCGCGGCGGAGGATGCGCGGTCGGAGAATCTCGACGGCCACGAACTCTCAAATCACGAACTCCCCGACGAGGTGCCTTCCGATCAGGATTTTGTGAAGGAAGAGACTCCCTCCGAGGATGGGGCGGCCCGCGAACAATCGGATAGTATGGCCGCGCACGAGGAGCCGGCCCCTACGGCACCGATCGCGGTGGAGGTTGCTTGCCCCGCGATGCCCGCCCTCTCCGCCGCGCCGGATGAGGCCCCGGCCGCACAGCCGGAAGCCGGCGGCGAGGATGGCGTGTTGCCGGCGGATGTCTCCAACCGGGATGCCGATGGCAAGGCGTCGGACGGCGACGCTGTCCCGCCTCAGGAGGCAGGTGGCGAGACGGTGGCGGAGGCCCGCGTCGAGCCGGTGCGGCCGACCGATCCGCCCGCCAACGATCAGACGGCGTCGGATGGCGCCTCGGCCACGCCCGCGAGCGGCGAAGGCGAGACATCGGGACAATTCGCGGCGGTGCGCGGGCAAGTTCGCGCCACGCTCGGGACGCCCAAGGTGGTTCCGCTGCGCGTGGTGGACACCGCCCGGGACAAGGGTGGCGAGGCTGATGCGCGCCAGCCCCAGCGGCCCTCCCTTTCGACGAACGAGCGCAACGCCTTTCGTGAGATCGCGCGCGCGCTCGGTGCGCGCTATCTCGGCGAGGAAGAGCCCGGTGGCGCGCCGGATGCGGGACCGCCGCCCGGCCCCGGGCCGACGCCCGCGCGCGGCGATGACGAGCAGGCTGCCTCTGGACAACAGGATTCACCGGTACAGCTGGCTCCGGACCCTGCTGTGTCCGAAGCGGCTGACGGCAAGTCCCGGCAATCCGGCGCCGATATGGCCCGCGCGCAGGATCGCAAGAGCGCGCGCGCGATCAACTACGTGGGTGAGCGGCCTTCCTTCGCGCCGCTGACGGACAAGCTGCCTATCGGCATTCTGGTCAGCCGCGGCGATGACATTCTCTATGCCAATCGCACGCTGCTCGACTTTCTCGGCTACGCCGACATCACCGGCCTCGCGGCTGTCGGCCTGTGGAACCTCTTCGCCAGCCGCGCCCAGGTTGGCGATGGTGCGGCGCCCATTGCCCTGAAGGCCGCCAATGGCGACGATCTCGCGGTCGATGCCCGGCTGACCACGCTGGAATGGAACGGCGCGCCGGCGACGCTTCTGTCCTTCCGCCGCTCGGTGGAGCCCGAGATCGCCGACCGCATCCGCGCGCTCGAAGGCGAGCTCGTGCTGCACGAGGGGCAGGCGCAGGAACTGAGCCAGATCCTCGACACAGCCACCGACGGCGTCATCATTCTGGATGATGCCGGCCGGATCTTGTCCCTCAATCGCTCCGCCGAAGCGCTGTTCGGCTATGACGAGGGCGATATTGCCGGCGAGTTCTTCACCTTGCTGCTCGCTCCGGAAAGTCATGTCGTCGCCGTCGATTATCTCGAGGGCCTGAAGGCCGGTGGCGTCGCCAGCGTCATGAACGACGGGCGCGAGGTAGTCGGCCGGGTCCGCCAGGGGGGGCATAGCCCGCTCACCATCACCATGGGACGGGTGAGCGAGCCGCCGAACCGCAAGTTCTGTGTCGTCGCCCGCGACATGACGGCCTTCAAGAAGGCCGAGGCCGATCTGATGCGGGCAAAGAAGGCGGCCGAGGAGGCGAGCGCCCAGAAGTCCGACTTCCTGGCCAAGATCAGCCATGAAATTCGCACGCCGCTGAACGCGATCATCGGCTTTGCCGAGGTCATGCAGGAAGAGCGCTTCGGCCCCATCGGCAACGAGCGCTACAAGGAATATCTCAGCGACATCCACGTCTCCGGCGGGCATGTCATCAGCCTCGTCAATGATCTCCTGGATCTCGCGAAGATCGAGGCGGGCCGGCTCGATCTGAATTTCGCGAGCGTCAATCTGAACGAAGTCGTCGCGGGCTGTGTCGCGCTGATGCAGCCGCAGGCGAGCCGCTCCCGCATCGTGCTGCGCACCTCGCTCGCGCCCAAGCTGCCCCCTGTGGTGGCGGACGAGCGCGCTATGCGCCAGGTTGTGCTCAACATCCTGTCGAACGCGGTGAAGTTTACCGATGCCGGTGGACAGGTGATCGTCTCCACCGCCCTGACGGACCGCGGCGAGATCGCGCTCCGCGTGCGCGACACTGGCATCGGCATGTCGGCGGCGGAGATCGAGCAGGCGCTGGAGCCGTTCCGCCAGCTTGCCACCTCGCGCCGCCACGGCGGCACGGGGCTTGGCCTGCCGCTGACGAAGGCGCTGGTGGAAGCCAACCGCGGCGCGCTGTCGATCACCAGCGCCAAGCGCGAGGGCACGCTGGTCGAGATCGTGCTGCCGCGCACGCGGGTGCTCGCCGAATAGGCGGGGCCTTTGCCCTTGGCCGGGTCGCCCCATTGGTGAACAACTCGTTAACTATCCGCCGTCCCAGCGCTATTAACTCTGTGGCAACTTTACATCGGGCCGTTCGCGCGGCCGCATATTGCGTCATATGCATGCGCTCAAGCGCGAACTGCCACGCTGATGCTGTGTGTATAAACCAAGGTGGGCCCATTCCAGTCGTGGCGTGACAGATTTTCGTCTGACGCGCGTATGTGAGCAATTCCAGATCAAGTAAAACAGAAGTCCGCTTTGGAATTGCGGTCTCATCTCAATAGATGTTCCCTTGTCAAGCGCGGCCTCTCGCCATGTCGAGACGCGGCGTGAATCAATGACGCCGGCATGTGTCCGCGGTCTATTCCTGCGGAATCATGCCCGCGAAGTGCTGCGACGTTGCCGCCGCGTGGTGACGTGACGTTTGCGCGTTGTGTTCCCGAAGGATTGACTGAAAGCCATGCGATGCCGGCGGCGTCGCAGTGATTGATTGCGCGAATTTTCGAGAATAACAGGAGATTTTCAGTGGCAGCCATTGCAAAGACAAAATTGGCGCGGCCCGGCAAGACGAAGCCAGCGCAAGCCGATATCGGTGAAAAGAAAAAGCGTCCCAAATCCCTGCGCTATGCGGCGGCTGTACTCGGCAGCGTGAGCGCGGTGTCTCTGGCTTGTGCGCTGACGGCGACGGCGGCGAAGGCCCAAGTCATCTCGGAAAGTGGTTCTATCGCCGGTGGCGACTATAAGGTCACAGATGAAACAGCAGGTTCAAAGCTCAACAATGCCAAGCTCAGCGGTGATGGAGCGCAGATTAACTACACAGGTCAGCTCACGCTGACCAACACCGGGTCTGCCAATCTCAGCATTGATGGAACCTCGACGCTCAAGACATCCACAATCGACACGTCCAAAATTTCGAACTCGGAGATTGTGGGTACAAATGCCGGAAAATTGAATCTGGACGGGGAAACGTCCCTGACGAAAGCGACGGTCAAGAATTCGACCGTCCAGGATGCGACCATCACTGGAACGGGCAGCGCAACACTCAATCTCGATGGGACATCGTCGCTGAAGTCGGCGATCGTCGAGAGCGCGACCCTGAAGAACGCGGCCATCACCGGTCAGGCGGGCTCAACGCTCGCCCTGGAAGCCTCGTCGAGCTTGAAGAATGCCACGGTCGATGCATCCAGTATTACGCAATCAAGCATTTCATCGTCGACAGTGACAAATGTCGAGGTCACCGACGGCACTGTGTCCAAGGCGGTCGGCTTGAAGCTAGTCGGTAACGCAAACACCTTGAATAACGCCAATCTCAAGGACGCGACAGTCACCAATCTCACGGCGACGAACTCCACCATCACAGACTCGACGGTGACATCCGTTCAGGTTGTCGGCGCGAGTCCGACGGCGAAAATCGGCGTGACAGGTGAGAACATCCTCACCACATCCGACATCGACAATGTCAAGGTCAAAACCACAACCGGTAACGGCCTTGTCGTTTCGCCCAATACGGGATCGAGCACGGCAGGCGCCGGCGCGGTGGCGGTCGGCATCGACACGAATGCCAGCGGTGCGGCGAGCGTCGCGATCGGCCAGTCCGCCACGGCGACGGGGCTGAACACGGTGGCCATCGGCCATTCGGCGAAGGCTGACGCGGAAGGGGCGACAGCTGTGGGTAATGCCTCGGCGTCGCAGCTCAATTCGAGCGCCTTCGGCAACCAAGCCAGCGCGAGCGGCCAGCGCGCGGTCGCCCTGGGCTTTCAGGCAGCCGCCGCAGGTTCGGATGGCACGGCGCTCGGACCGAGCGCGCAGTCGGGTGGCGCGAATGGAACTGCGGTCGGTGCAAGCACCAACGCTTCGGGTGACAACGCGTCAGCCTTTGGCTTTAGCGCGAAGGCCTCGGGTACTTCGTCCCTAGCTCTTGGTCAGTCGGCCGAAGCGGCCGGCGCGGGCGCAGCGGCGATCGGCTCCGGAGCCAAGGCATCCCAAGATGGCGGTGTCGCATTTGGACAGAATGCTTTGTCATCGGCGAAGAATGCGGTTGCTATCGGCAGCTCGGCCTCCGCGTCTGTCGAGGACGGTGTTGCGATCGGCCGGCAGAGCAAAGCCGCTGGTAAAGGCGCCATCGCGCTTGGCGCCGGTGTGAACGCGGCGGCGGAGGGTGCTGTCGGCATCGGCATGAATGCGGGCGGCACGGCTGGCGGCGGCCAGAACAGCGTGGTTATCGGTGCCAATGCCGGCACCACGTCGGCCGAGACCAACGCGGTCATCATCGGTGCGAACACCTCGGGCAAGGCCAACGCGGTCGCCCTGGGTTTCGCGGCGACGGTCAATGCCACGTCCGGTGTGGGTATCGGTGACGGCGCCAATGTCGATGGCGCGGCTACCAAGGGCGTGGCGATCGGCGCGGGAGCAAGCGTGTCTGGGATCAACGCGGTGGCCATCGGCGCGGGATCGACGGCCGGCGAGAACGATACGGTATCGGTGGGCACGATCACCCAGCGGCGCAAGGTCGTCAATGTGGCTGAAGGCACGAATGACTACGATGCGATCAATTTCAAGCAGTTGAAGGTCGAACAGACACGCATCGATACGCTGACGACCGACCTCGGCACCGTGACGAACAACCTCACTACACTTGACGGCAACGCCCTGAAGTATGTCGGTGGCTCCTATTCCGCGGTGCGCGGCGGCGCTAATACACGCATCTCCGGCGTGGCCGACCCGACCGACAACTTCGATGCGACGAACAAGCAGTATGTCGATAATGCCGTGACGACGATCAACACGGATGTCCAGAGCAAGCTTGATGGCGCGCTCACCTATGCCACCGGCAAGGACTACGACGGCACGACGCAAAAACTGTTCGATGCCAGGCGCATGGTCAACGGTCAGCTCACGACGCGCAAGATCATCGGTGTCGCGGAAGGCAAGGTCGCGAAGGACAGCACCGAGGTGGTCGTCGGCAGCCAGCTCTTCACGCTGCAGGAGCAAATCACCAACCAGTCCGTCGATCTGTCGGCAACCCTCAAATACGATGCCACCGCTGGAAACGGCGGCGCTTACTCCGCCTATCGTGATGTCGCTGGTACCAAGACCGCGCAACGCATCACCGGTGTCGCCGACGGCATCAATAACGAGGATGCCGTCAATATGAAGCAGTATAACGTGATAGAAGGCGCGGTCGCCACCTTGGCCGCCGGCGAGACCACGCTTGCGGACCTGAAGCCCGGATCATTCGGCAACGGTATTGGTGCCAAGGGCTACGGTCTGAACTCCACAGTCTACGGCAACAGTGCGGAAGCTCTCGCTGACTATTCCTCCGCCTTTGGCTATGCCGCCAAGGCAACCGCGAAGAACAGCGTGGCACTCGGCGCCAACTCGACGGCGACCGAAGAGAATACGGTATCCGTCGGATCGGAAGGAAATCTCCGTCGCATCACCAACGTCGCGGAAGGCATCAACGAGAATGATGCTGTTACCGTCAAACAGTTGACGGCGGCTCTCGGCGGCGGCGGTACATCGACCGTCGTGGCTGGCCGCACCTCCGGACAGCAGTCGGTGGCCGTGGGTGGCAACTCAGTTGCCGGCGCATCCTACGCGACGGCGGTCGGCGCCAGCGCGCAGGCGATGGGTGAAGGGGCGACAGCCTTCGGCGCAGGGGCCCAGGCGATGGGCTCGGGTGGCACGGCAATCGGCCGCAATGCCTTCGCGGCAGGCCCGAACGACACGGCGCTCGGCAACAACGCCAGGGTCGAGGCCGACAATTCGACGGCGCTTGGCGCCAACTCGCTGGTGACGGCCAACGCGACGAACGCGGTCGCCCTCGGCGCTGGTTCGGTGGCGGACGCCCCGAATACCGTGTCCGTCGGCGCGCCTGGCGCGGAACGCCGCATCACCAATGTGGCTCCTGGTGTTCTGGCGACCGATGCCGTCAACGTCGGCCAGTTGTACAGTGAGACGCGGACCATCCAGAAGGAGGCCCGGCGCGGTATCGCGGCGACGGCCGCCCTGGCTCCGGCGCTGACCCCGTCGGCTCCTGGCAAGACGACGGTCTCCGCCTCCACCGGCTTCTACCGCAGCGAGTTCGGCTTCGGCGTCAGCGTCGCCCATCGCCTCGACACGGCGATGCCTGTCATGATCCACGCCGGTTACGCCAACGGTGGCGGCAAGGAGCATGTCGGCCGCGTGGGTGTTGCGATGGAGTTCTAAGTCGGGACGTCTCGGCTTGGCCGTTTCTGCCGGCTTGGCCGCCTCTCACGGCCATGCCTTCGAGACCCCTTGTTCTGGCGCTACGAAAACAACTTGAGCCGCGGCCGAGAGGCCCGGCTCTTTTTCATCACGGGCCGAGATAATGGGAGCAGGCCCAGGGGACAAAACCTTGGCGGCAGGACCGCAGGGGTGTTGAAAATGATGGGGCGGCCATCCCGGTGGGATGACCGCCCTCTTTTTCTGAAGCGTTGGCCGCTTCCCCTCAGATTTCACCGCTATTGAAAGCAATCAGCGTGCCAGTTCGAAAATGCCGGGCGATCCGGATATTCGCTCGCCGCCGCGTCGGCGGCAGGGTTCTCTGTGCCGCTTCAATGGGCAACTGATGCCCGCTTTTTTTGCGATGCAGCAAGCGCATGCTGCAATTGCACGCGCAGGGTGGGGGAGGCTCTCAGCGTGCGAGCCCCTGGTCCCAATAGGGCGTCGGCGCGTAAAGCTCGCCGAGATAGTCGATGAAGGCGCGCACCTTCTGCTCCAGATGCCTGCGGCTGGGATAGACGGCGTAGACGGCGACGCGGTGCGAGCCGCCGTAGTCGGGCAGGACCGCCTTGAGCTGTCCCGCCTGCAATTCCGGCCCGATATCCCATGTCGAGCGCAGCGCGATGCCGATGCCGGCGAGCACGGCTTCCCGCACGACCTCGCTCGAGTTGGTGCGCAGCGGCGCGGATATGGGCACCGTCACGGGCCCATCCGGCCCGGACAACCGCCAATGATCGGCGTTGTGCACGAGCAGCGTGTGACGGGCGAGGTCGGCGGGGCTCTGCGGCTCGCCGTAGCGGGCGAGATAGGCCGGCGTCGCGCAGAGCACGCGGTTGTTGGGCGCGAGCCGCTTCGCGACGAGGCTTGAGTCGGCGAGATCGGCGATGCGGATGGCGACGTCGAAGCCCTCACCCACCACGTCGACGAAGCTGTCCGAGAGGTCGAGGTCCACGGTCACGGCGGTGTAACGGTCAAGGAAAGCCTTGAGATGGGGGGCGATATGCAGGCGGCCGAAGGAGGTCGGAGCCGATACCCGCAGCACGCCGCGCGCCACGCTGCTGCCCCGCGCCACCCAGGCTTCCGCCTCCTCGATGCTGGCGAGAATGGAGACGACACGCTCGTAGAAGCCCTGGCCCGCCTCGGTCAGGCTGATCTGCCGGGTCGTGCGCTGTAAGAGCCTGACGCCCAGCCTCTCCTCAAGCCTGCGGATGCGCTTTGAGACGACCGCCGCGGAGAACCCGAGCTCGCGGCCCGCCGCCGACATGCCCTTGGCTGCGACGACGCGGGCGAAGATATCGAGATCCCCTAGCTGGTCCATGGGCCTGCGACATTATTTCCAAAAGAGAAATAATGTCGTCTTGATTATGTGCCCTGTCAAAGCCTTTCGAATAGGCTAGAGTCGTTCAATAGTCAGGGGATTGCAGCCCGGTCAGGAGTCAGAATGGCCGGGAAAGCTCGATTCGGGAGGGTTTCATGACGTCGATCGCATTTCCCGTCCCCGATTCCGCGATTTTGGCCCGCCGTGATGCGATCATCGCGGCGCTCGCGGCTCTCGTGCCTGCGCAAAGCCTGATTACCAGCGAGGACGAGCGGCGCGCCTTCGAGACGGACGCGCTCACCGCCTATCGTCGCATGCCGTTGGCGGTGGTGCTGCCCACCTCGACGGCGGAGGTGGCCGCCGTGCTCGCCTTCTGTCACCGCGAGGGCGTGAAGGTGGTGCCACGAGGCGCCGGCACGTCGCTGGCGGGCGGGGCGATTCCGCAGGAGGATGCGATCGTGCTCGGCACCTCCAAACTGAGCCAGGTGCTCGCCGTCGACTATGCCGATCGCACGGCGCGCGTACAGGCGGGCATTACCAATCTCGCTATCAGCCAGGCGGTGTCGCCGGAGGGCTTCTTCTATGCCCCGGACCCGTCGAGCCAGCTCGCCTGCACCATCGCGGGCAATATCGCGATGAATTCGGGCGGCGCCCACTGCCTGAAATATGGCGTCACCACCAACAACCTCATCGGCGTTACCATGGTTCTGCTGGATGGCACCGTGGTGGAGATCGGCGGCGATGCGCTCGACAGTCCGGGTTATGATCTGCTCGGCCTCATCACAGGTTCGGAGGGGCAGCTCGGCGTCTTCACCGAAGCGACGGTGCGTATTCTGCGTCAGGCAGAGGGGGCGCGGCCCGTGCTGTTCGGCTTCGCGTCCAACGAACTCGCCGGCGAATGCGTGGCGGCGCTGATCGGCGCCGGTATCATTCCCGTGGCGCTGGAGTTCATGGACAAGCCTGCGATCACTATCTGCGAGGCCTTCGCGCATGCGGGCTATCCGCTTGATGTCGAGGCCATGCTGATCGTCGAGGTGGAAGGCTCGGACGAGGAGATCGACGACGCCCTCGCACGGATCTGCGCGATCGCCGACCGGTTCTCGCCCATGACCGTCAAGGTCTCGCAATCGGAGGCCGAAAGCGCCGCCATCTGGAAGGGGCGCAAGTCCGCCTTCGGCGCGATGGGGCGGATCGCCGATTATCTCTGCATGGACGGCACCATCCCGACAGGGCAGCTGCCGCTCGTGCTGCGCCGCATCACCGAGATCTGCGAGAGCCACGGGCTCAAGGTCGCCAACATCTTCCACGCGGGCGACGGCAACCTGCATCCGCTCGTTCTCTACGACATCAACAAACCCGGCGAGCTGGAGAAGGCCGAGCAGGCCGGAGCCGAGATTCTCAAGCTCTGCGTGGAAGTGGGCGGGTGCCTCACCGGAGAGCATGGCGTCGGCATCGAGAAGCGCGACCTGATGACCGAGCAATACAATTCCGTCGACCTCGCCCAGCAAATGCGGATACGCGCGGTCTTTGACCCGGCCTGGCTTCTCAACCCGGCCAAGGTCTTTCCGCTGGAGGGGCGCGATCCGCCTCAAGGCTGGGTGGACATAGCCGGCAAGGCGGTCGCTGCGTGATGACGACATATGTTCCGCAGAGTGAGCAGGAGGCTGCCGCCGTCATCGCCGCGGCATCGGGGCAGCGAGTTGCCCTTGGCGTCGCGGGCGCTGGCACGAAGGCCGGCGTCGGCCGCTCGGTCGTCCATCGCGAGAGCCTGTCGTCGCAGGGGCTTTCCGGGATCACGCTTTGCGAGCCGGCGGAGCTCGTGATCGGCGCGCGCGCCGGCACGCCGCTCACCGAGGTGGAACGGACACTGGCCGGCAACGGGCAGGAACTGTCCTTCGAGCCGCCGGATCTCAGGGCGCTGCTGGGCATCGCGGGTGAGCCGACCATCGGCGGGCTCGCCGCCGCCAATCTGTCCGGCCCCCGACGCATCATGGCGGGTGCGTGCCGCGACAGCCTCATCGGTGTGCGCGCCGTCAATGGGCGCGGCGAGATCGTGAAATCCGGCGGCCGTGTCATGAAGAACGTCACCGGCCTTGATCTCGTCAAGCTGCTCGCGGGGAGCTGGGGGACGCTGGCCTTCCTCACCGAGGTCACCTTCAAGGTGCTGCCGCAACCCGAACGTCGCGCGACGTTGGTGCTGCATGGCCTGGACGACAAGCGCGCCATCGCTGCCTTGTCGGCAGCGCTCGGCTCGCCCTTCGAGGTGAGTGGCGCGGCGCATGTGCCTGCGATGGATGGCAGGGGCGCACGCACGCTGTTGCGCACCGAGGGTTTCGCCTTCTCGGTGGACTACCGCCTGAAATCGTTGCGGGCTCTGCTCTCGCCCTTCGGGGATGGAGAGATCCTGGACGATGGCGAGGGCGCCGCGCTCTGGCGGGACGTGCGCGATGTCGCCCATTTCATGCGGGATGGCGATGCGGTGTGGCGCGTCTCGACCGCGCCGTCCCGCGCGGCGGACATCACATCCGCCCTGTCACGGGCGCTCGATTGCCGCTTCACCTATGATTGGGGCGGCGGGCTCATCTGGCTCAGTGTGCCGGTGGACGGTGACGCGGGAGCCTCGGTCATCCGCTCGATCGTGACAACGACAGGCGACCACGCGACGTTGATCCGCGCACCGGCGGAGGTCCGCGCCAATGTGGCGGTGTTCCACCCGATCGCGGCGCCGTTGATGCGGTTGAGCAAGGACATCAAGCACGCCTTCGATCCCGAGGGGGTCTTCGAGCCCGGCCGCATGTACGACGGCGTTTGACAGGCTCGCCAGCCGATACCCAAATAGAGTAGAGACTGCGATGCAGACGAACTTCAGGCCCGAGCAGTTGATCGATCCGCAGATGCGGGAATCTGAATCGATTTTGCGGACCTGCGTCCATTGCGGATTTTGTACGGCGACCTGTCCAACCTATCTTCTGCTTGGCGATGAGCTTGATAGCCCGCGTGGGCGCATCTACCTCGTTAAGGATATGCTTGAATCAGGCAAGCCTGCCACGCCTGAGGTGGTCACGCACATCGACCGCTGCCTCTCGTGCCTGTCTTGCATGACGACGTGCCCGTCGGGCGTCAACTATATGCATCTCGTGGACCATGCCCGCGCGCATATCGAGGAGACATACCAGCGCCCGTGGCACGACCGATTGCTGCGCAGCATTCTGGCGCAGGTGCTGCCCTATCCCGGTCGTTTCCGGATGGCGCTGGCGGCGGCGCGGTTGGGCAAGCCTTTCGCGGGCCTCCTGGGTAAGCTGCCGAAGGTCGGCACGCGTCTCTCTGCCATGCTCGCGTTGGCGCCAAGCCGTCTGCCGCCGCGCGCGGTGGATCCCGGGCCGCGCGTTATACCGGCTGTCGGGGCCCGTCGCGGGCGGGTCGCTTTGCTGAGCGGCTGCGCGCAGCCGGTGCTCAACCCGGACATCAATGCGGCGACCATCCGGTTGCTCACGCGCAACGGGATCGAGGTGGTCCTTGCGGCGGGGGAGGGGTGTTGCGGGGCGCTCGTGCACCACATGGGGCGCGATGAGGCGAGCCATGCTTTCGCCAAGCGCAACATCGACGCCTGGACGCGCGAGATCGACGGGCAGGGGCTCGACGCCATCGTCATCACGGCTTCCGGCTGTGGCACGACGATCAAGGACTATGGCTTCATGTTCCGCGAGGACGCCGCTTACAAGGACAAGGCAGCGCGCGTCGCCGCGCTCGCGAAGGATATCACCGAATATCTCGCCACCCTCGAGCTTGCCCGGGCTAATGCGGGTGAAGGCTATGTCGTCGCTTACCATTCAGCCTGTTCTATGCAGCATGGACAGCAGATCAGGGAAATGCCCAAAACCTTGCTCAAGCGCGCGGGCTTTACAGTAAAGGACGTGCCAGAAGGGCACATCTGCTGTGGATCTGCTGGAACCTACAATCTCCTGCAACCCGAATTATCTGGGCAGCTTCGCAGCCGCAAGACCGCCAATATCGCCCGTACCGGCGCGACAATCGTCGCGACTGGCAACATTGGATGCCTCGAACAGCTCCGCAAGGGTTTCGCAGAACGCAATTCTGATATGATTTTGTTGCATACTGTTGAGCTTCTGGATTGGGCGGATGGTGGCCCAATACCTGCCGCGCTGGGAGCGCGTGAACCGGGCTGATCGCTCCGGCGCAAAGCGAAAAAAACATCGAAATATTACTGAATTACCTGCCGAATCGATCGGCCGGTGATGTATCACTCGCGCCAAATTTCGCCCTTAAATCTGCAAGCTTGACAGCAATCACAATGATGTGATGGCGCTCCCTTTTTGCGCCTGCGAAGGCATCATTTCCCCTTGCAAAAGTTGGTTGCGCGGAAAACTATTACGGAAGGTCTTGTCATTTCGGGAAAAATAGAGCGTTAATGATTTATTAACCATATTCCCAATGAGGCGGGCCATGACCACCACCACGAACACCCTGAGAGAGTTTGTCGCTGCCAATGCCGGGCAACTTGCCAACGTCGACTACGCCAAGATGCGCGGCGTCGCGAAGGCGGTTTATGACGATCCGTCCCTGCTCGATGCCTTCGCGCAGGATCCCGAGGCAACGGCGCGCGCGATCAACGGTTTCGAGGTGCCGGAAGGCTTCCACATCCACATCGCCGACGCGCAGAACAACTTCATCCCGCCGGAAGATGAGGGCATCTTCGGCGCCGAAGGCATCGACACCTGGGGTCGTATCGAGACGCGCGCTGGCTACAAGACGGTCAGCCTGGTCATGTGCGCGGCTCCGGCTGAGCATTGATCACAGTTTGCCCAGCGCCATCGACCGGGGGTATGATAGGCGTCTGTGCGGCGACGTGATTGAAGTAAAGTGCCTGCGTGCAGGCGCCAAAAAATGACTTTGTTGACTGTTGTGGCGCGGACGGAGCAAGCTTAAGTGCTTCCGTTCGCGTCATTTTATTTGTGCGTCATTTTATTTGTGGAAAGGCAGAGCATAGACAGCCCGGGGATATATTGCGCGGGAGTGAACTCTATCCCACATGGCCGTTCTCTTATTTAGCCGCGCCATTCAATCGACGGTCTTATAATTTCCCTGAGATATTCGCTAGCTTGAATATATTAACATCGGGAAGGATTTGGGAAGCTTTCAGCCCGGCTTCGGAGAAGCCGGTTGAGCTTGCAAGATCTGGAAGAGCCGTGTGAAAGGCTCTGATACTCTGATCAATCAATATTCCGACACAAGAGCGGGGAGCTCCATCTCCAACCGCAGCTTTTCCGGACAGACCCAATTATTGGCGTTGTGCTTCTCGTCGGATCACCGAGATGGCAAGTCATTCGGATTGAACGTCGAGGCTGTGTCTCCGCAAGAAGCCTTATAGTTCCTTCGCCAGATACACATTTCCCCAAAGTTGGCCGCGTACGAAAATCGGCGCAGCCATCAAAGTTGTTGGCACGATGCGCCCGTCGCTCATATGGCGCTGGAACAGGGTCGCCGCATAGGGATTGCGGTTGCGAACCGCAACAAGCATCTTGGAGCGTTCCATGATGCGCTTGTTGCGTGAATTGAGATCATTCCACTGATGGTCGCCAGGCCGCTGCGGCAGTGAATACTGCGGATGATGGATCGGAATATAGGAATTGCGGTCGCAGGCCAGCATGAAGAGGCTGGATGGGCATCTGTCCTTCCAGCGTTCGTAGATCGGCGGCAGGACCTCCTCATAAAAAGGCGTCGCCTTGGTCTCGTACTGGATGGGGTCGGTACCCGCGATGCGCTGATAGTCGAAAGTGATCAGATCCGTAAGGGCGACCTCGCCGGAATTGACGCCGTCCTCGAACGTATCGCTGATCTCTTTCGCCACGCCTTGAATAATTGTGATGATGGGCTGATTGACGTGGTGGACGTCCTCGATGGCCGCTTCGATTCGCTTTATCGTCTCCGGGCGCGGGCTTTCGAACCGCACATGCACGCCGTCGTCGCTGAGTGCGACGATGGTGACGTTGATCGCTCCGATCTTTTCCGCCTCCAGCCGCCCGCTCATGCCAACCGCAAAGAGCGTGATGTCCGCGGCCAGCAGGCAGCCACCTTTCGACAGGTCGATGACCTGCACGGGAGCGGAGATTTCATCGAGGGAGAGAACAGCCTCGAGGAGAATCGGCACCCGCTCGTAGCGGCGACGGTTACCGACGACCGTATCGCGAAGCGCCGCCATGGAGCGCTGGGTGAGCCAGTGCAGCGAGCGCTCCATATTGCCGGTCGCGCTGCCGGCGCTGCGGCTGGCGGCCCGCGCCGATTCGGTCATTTCCTGCATGGCCTTGGCGCTGCTGGACACCGAGCCTACGAAGGACAGGCTCTGGGTCGCGCGGTCCGCGACATCGCGCGTGCCGGCAATCTGCGCGGAAACCGCGTCGCGTACCGAGCCAAGGACCGGATCGATACGCCGGATCAGCGTCGCGATGCGATCGACGGCCTCGTGACTTTCACTGGCGAAGTTCTGCAGCATCTCGATCTGCGACGAGATATCACCGGTCGCGTCCTGCACTTCGTTGGCAAGCAGCTTGACCTCCGTCGCGACAACCGCGAAGCCCCGGCCCGCCGGGCCCGCGCGGGCGGCCTCGATGCTTGCGTTGAGGGCGAGAAGGTTGGTTTGTCGGGCGACCGTGCCGATCACGGCGACGACGCTTGCGATGCGCTCGACCGCCGATCCAAGGCGCTCCATCCGGCTCGTCACGTCGCTCGCAAGCGCATGGGCTTCGCGGATGAAATCGTCGGTGCCGGAAATATCGCGTTCGATGGACTGGCTCGCCTGGTCGAGCTTTTCGGTCGTCCGCACCAGGCCCATCGTAAGGTCGTGAGCGGTGGCGGAAAGGGATGAGAGTTCCGAGCTCGCGTCACGGATATGATCGACCAGGGTGACGCTTTCATCGACCTTGGATTGCACCTGCTCGGCGGAATAGCCGATGATGCGCATGGTGAGCAGGGTGTCGTCCTCGAGCTGCCGCAGCATCGCGTCGATGCCAGCCAGCGGCGCAGGCGTCTCCTGCACCACCTGTGCTGCGGGCACAGGGGCTTCCATCTCCGCATCTTGGCGGCGATGTCGAAACAGGCTGACGATCGACACGCGTCCCCACCAGAAAAAACAGCGTCCCTTCTGATGAAGGCCCGCCACTTTACTTTCACTTATGCATGACTAGTAAACGGTTAAAGGGGGGTAGCGCTAGGGTCGGGTTATGTTGATCTGATCGTGAAGATAGAGAGCTGTTGCCCGGCTAGGATGAGCATGGCGCTTCGGGAGGAGCGTGGTCTCCGCGGGCGTTTCTTGGCTCCTCGGAGCCGCGTTGCGCTGACATTGACTAGCCAAACCTTATGATCGTTCGCTGGTGAGCATCGAAGTCAGCCTTGAAGGTGGCGAAAACACGCAGTGGAAGCCATTGTTTCCGAATTTGCATAAATGATGGTCCGTTCCGTATCTTTTTATCATAAGCGGATTGGCGGACACTCCTGGTCAGTTAAGGGAGAAAGCGCATGTCCAATCATGAAGCGCCTGCCGGTGTGCTCGTCACCGGCGCTGCGGTCTCGGGCCGCGATGAAATACTCACGCCGGCCGCGTTGGCTTTCCTGGCGGATCTGCACCGTCGCTTCGACGCCACCCGGCGCCGCCTCCTCGCCCTGAGGACCGAGCGGCAGAAGTCTTTCGATGCGGGGCAGACGCCGGATTTCCTCGCCGAGACCAAGCATATCCGCGACGGCGACTGGAAGGTCGCGCCCATTCCCCGCGATCTGCTGGACCGCCGCGTCGAGATCACCGGGCCTGTGGACCGCAAGATGATCATCAACGCCCTGAACTGCGGGGCCAAGATGTTCATGGCGGATTTCGAGGATGCTTCCTCACCGACCTGGGAGAACATGGTCGAGGGCCAGGCCAATCTGCGTGACCGCTGGCAGGGCCGCATCGACTTCACCGACCCCACCTCCGGCAAGCACTACAAGCTGTCGGACAAGCCGGCGACCTTGATCGTCCGCCCGCGCGGCTGGCACCTGCTGGAAGAGCATGTCACCGTGGATGGCGCACCGATGTCGGGCTCGCTGTTCGATTTCGGCCTCTATGTCTTCCACAACGCCAAGGACATCATTGCCCAGGGCGCGACGCCGGCCTTCTATCTGCCGAAGATGGAAAGCCATATCGAGGCGCGCCTCTGGAACGACGTCTTCACCCACGCGGAGGAAGTGCTGGGCGTCACCAAGGGCACGTTCAAGGCGACGGTGCTGATCGAGACGTTGCCGGCTGCCTTCGAGATGGACGAGATCATCTACGAGCTGCGCGACCATATGGCCGGCCTCAATTGCGGCCGCTGGGACTATATCTTTTCCTTCATCAAGCGTCTGGGCAAGAATCCCGACTTCATCACGCCCGACCGCGGCGCGATGGTGATGGGCAAGGCCTTTCTCAGCGCCTATTCGCTGCTCCTGATCAAGACCTGCCACCGTCGCGGCGCCTTCGCCATGGGCGGCATGGCGGCGCAGATCCCGGTGAAGAACAACCCGGCCGCCAACGAGGCTGCCTTCGCCAAGGTGCGCGCCGACAAGGAGCGCGAGGCGGGCAACGGCCATGATGGCACCTGGGTCGCCCATCCGGACCTCGTGCCGGTGGCGATGGAGGTGTTCGACCGGCTGATGCCGACGCCGAACCAGCTCGACAAGCTGCGGGAGGATGTCACCATCACGCGCGAGAACATGCTGGAGGTGCATGAAGGTGTCCGCACCGAGGCGGGGCTGCGCGAGAACATCCGCGTCGGCGTGCAGTATATAGAGGCGTGGCTGCGCGGTCGCGGCGCCGTGCCGCTCTATAATCTCATGGAAGACGCTGCAACCGCCGAGATCAGCCGTGCGCAGATCTGGCAGTGGCTGTTCCATGGCGCCAAGCTCGACGACGGCCGCGCGGTAACGCCGGATCTGTTCAAGACGGCGCTCGACGACGAGATGGCGGAACTGCGCAAGACGCTTGGACCCGACGTTTACGACAAGGGGCGTTTCCCGGAGGCGATCAAGCTCTTCGCGGACATGTCGCTCGCCAAGGAGTTCGAGGAATTCCTGACGCTGCCGGCCTACAAGCTGATTGCTTGAGACCGGCTAGGAGCCGATCCTCCCCTTTTGGGGAGGGTGGCGCCGTAGGCGCCGGGTGGGGCCTCTGGCACTTGCCCGGCCGGCAGAGGGGCGGAACCCGCATGCCCAGCGGAGCATTGCCTCGGCCGGAGGACCCCACCCGACCTCGCTGACGCGAGGCCACCCTCCCCGAGGGGGAGGGATCGCTGCCGGTCGCGCCGCGTGTCATCAACTCTGTTGTGTTCCCGGCGTCACGCAGTGACGGGAAGGGGATCCACTGTCGTCTTCAACCGAAGCAGTCTTTCCCCCTAACGCCTTTCCCCGAAGAACGCCCGGAGCATGTCGCCCGCCTCGCCGGCGCGCAGGCCGCCATAGACCTCCGGCGCGTGGTGGCAGGTGGGCTGATGATAAAGCCGCGGCCCGCTCTCGACGCCGCCGCCCTTGGGGTCGCTGGCCGCGAAATAGAGCCGGCGTATTCGCGCGAAGGAAATCGCCGCCGCGCACATGGGGCAGGGCTCCAGCGTCACATAGAGATCGCAGCCTGTGAGCCGTTCATCACCCAATTCAGCGCAAGCCGCGCGGATGGCGAGCATCTCGGCGTGCGCTGTCGGGTCGTTCAATTCCCGCGTGCGGTTGCCGGCGATCGCCAGCACTGCGCCATCCCTGGCGACGACGGCGCCGATCGGCACCTCGCCCCGTTCCTCGGCTGCGCGCGCCGCGTCGAAGGCAAGCGAGAGAAGGTCCGGCTTCGATGGGGGCATCTCTTCATCCAGTCGTCAAAAGTTGTCGTCGTCCAGCGGTCGTCATCATCGATGGGTGTCGCCCAGTGTCGTGCGTAGTCATTGACGCCAAGCCCTCAACGCGGTGCCTACACATGGACCGACGAAGGCGTCGAAATAATTCTGCGAGACCACATTGCGCCGCAGCAGGGGACTCTCGCTTCCGGGGGAACACTCTGCTATCACGGCGCCATGAACGACAAGCCGGAAGACGAACGCCCCAAGGGGCGTGGCCGCCGGGACGCGCCGCGCGGCGCCGGTCCCCGCGATAACAGCAATTTCAAGCCGCCACAGCGCGCTTCGTCCCCTGGGGGTGAACGTGACGGGCAGGCTCGTGGCGAGCGGCCGCGCACCGGCCGCTTCAAGGACAAGGTTGCTGGCGAGGGGCGGCCGGAGGGCCGGTCCTTTGGCGCCAAGCCTCGCTTCGGTGATAAGCCTCGCTTCGGTGATAAGCCTCGCTTCGGTGATAAGCCGCGCTATGGCGAAAAGCCGCGCTTCGGCGATAAGCCGGCGGGCGGCAGGCCTTTCGGAGCCAAGCCCCGTCCCGCTGGTGAGCGCCCTTCAGGTGACGAGCGCCGCCCGGCGCGTGGTCCGCGTGGCGAGGGCGATGCGCGGTTCGAGGGCAAGCCTCGCCTCGGTGACAAGCCTCGCTTCGGCGATAAGCCGCGCTTTGGTGACAAGCCGCGCGGCGGGGCTGACCGGCCCGACTTCAAGGCGCGCAAGTCCGTGCAGCGCCCGGCCGTTGCAGGCGGAGAGGATGAGGCGCAAGCCGACGGGCGTGAGCGCATCGCCAAGGTCATGGCCCGCGCTGGTGTGGCGTCGCGCCGCGACGCGGAGGTGATGATCGAGGAGGGGCGCGTCGCCGTAAATGGCGAAGTGCTGACCACCCCGGCGACACTCGTCGGCCCGGCGGACAAGGTCGCCATCGACGGCGCGGCGATGCCCTCGCGGGATCGCACGCGTCTGTGGTTCTTCCACAAGCCGCGCGGCCTCGTGACGACAGCCAAGGATCCGGAGGGGCGCCCCACGGTTTTCGAGGCTCTGCCGCCTGACATGCCGCGCGTGGTGACGGTCGGCCGGCTCGACATCAATACCGAGGGCCTTCTGCTCCTCACGAACGATGGCGGCCTCGCCAAGGTGCTGGCGCATCCGACCACCGGTTGGCTGCGGCGCTACCGTGTGCGAGCCTATGGTGAAGTCGATCAGGCCATGCTCGATACGCTGGCCGATGGCGTGACCGTGGACGGCATGCACTATGGGCCGATCGAGGCGAAGCTGGAACGCGCCCAAGGCGACAATGTCTGGCTCATGCTCGGTCTGCGCGAGGGCAAGAACCGTGAGGTCAAGCGCGTGCTCGAGCACCTCGGGCTGCGCGTCAACCGCCTCATCCGCGTGTCCTTCGGCCCGTTTCAGCTGGGTGATCTCGGCGAGGGTGCGGTCGAGGAACTGCGTAGCGCCATTCTGCGCGACCAGTTGGGACCGACACTGGCGGCGGAAGCGGGCGTCGATTTCGAAGGAAGCGCCGCGCCTCAACCGGCCCGGGCCCGCTCACCGCGTCCCGCGCGTGGGGAGCGATCGGAGACGCGTTTCGAGCGTGACACGGATCGCGGCAGCGAAGGATTCGAGGAGCGGGCGGGCGGCACGGGCCGCGGCCGTGACGATCTCGGCCGGCCTTCGCGCAGCATCTGGCGCGACGAGGAGACGGAAGCCGCGCGTCCGCAGGGCAAGCGCCTGCCGCGGCGGGGCTCTGACCCGCAGACCGCGCGTCAGGAGAGCGCCGCGCGGGAGCATCGCCGCGCGAGCCCGGTGAGCGACCCGAAGGGGAGGCGTGTTCTGGTGGAACGGATCGTCTCCGAGCCCACGGACACCAAGCCCGCGCGCCGTAGCCCACGGCCGTTCCGCCGCGACGAGGCCGAGGCTGCGCCACGCCGGGGCAGAGAAGGCGCGGATGCCCGGCCGAAGCGCTTTGGCGCCGAGGGCAAATCCTTCGGTGACAGGGCAGTCGGTGACAAGCCATTTGGTGGCAAGCGCTTCGGCGATAAGCCCTCGGGCGGCAAGTCTTTCGGGACCAAGTCTTTCGGGACCAAGTCTTTCGGTGACAAGAACCGCGATAGCGCTGCTGGCAAGTCGTTTGGAGGAAAGCCTGGCGGCAAATCCTTTGGCGGCAAGCCCTCTGGTGGAAGGCCAGGCGGACGCGCCGGTGGCGGCAGAGGCAAGCCGGGTGGTTTTGGCGGTGCGCCGCGCCGGCCTCGGTCTTCGTGAGGCGAGGCGATCGCCATGCGGATCATTGGCGGAGACCATAAGGGACGCCGGCTCGCCGCGCCGAAATCGAGCGCGGTGCGACCGACCTCCGACCGTCTGCGCGAGACGATCTTCAATGTCCTTGCCCATGCGTATGATGATCCCGTTCCAGGTGCGCGCGTGCTGGACCTTTTCGCTGGCACCGGCGCCATGGGGCTTGAGGCGCTGTCGCGGGGCGCTGACTTCGCTATCCTGGTCGACGATGGTACCGAGGCGCGCGGCCTGATGCGCGCCAATGTCGAGACACTTGGCGTCGCGGGCGTCACACGCATCCTGCGCCGCAATGCGACGCACATGGGCCCAGTCAAACCGCTCGAGCCTTCGACGCTGGTCTTCTGCGATCCGCCCTACGGCAAAGGTTTGGCCGAACGCGCGCTGACCTCCGCCGCCGAGGGCGGCTGGATCGCGGCGGAGGCCCTTGTCGTGGTTGAGGAAGACGCAGGGGCGGAGGTCGTCTTGCCGCCGCGCTTCTCGCTTATCGAGCGCCGCGACTACGGCGAATCGCAGGTGATGTTCGCGCGCTTCGTCTAGCGCCAATCCATCTGCTGCGGGTTTAATCCCGAACAATCGACATTCAAGGATCACCCGCGCCGGTTATTCCGGGGCGAGCGTAGCTCGAGCCCGGGATCCATGAACGCGACTGTGGCCAATGACCCATGCGGATGTTCATAGATCCCGGACAACGGCTTCGCCGTTTCCGGGATGACACAGAGTTTCCCGCCCCAATCCACCGAAAGCACTGCATGTCGCTTGCTTCTGGCACTGACCCGTCAGTTGCGGATCGGCTCCGGACACTCAGCGCCGCCCGAACAGGCGCTCAATATCGGCAAGCTTCAGCTCGACATAGGTCGGCCGGCCGTGGTTGCACTGGCCGGACAGCGGCGTCACTTCCATATCGCGTAGAAGTGCGTTCATCTCCTCCGGCTTCAGGCGGCGGCCGGAACGCACGGAGCCGTGGCAGGCCATCGTCGCCAGCACATGGTCCAGCCGTTCCTCAAGGGCACGCGCATCGCCCCACTCGGTAAGGGCATCGGCGACATCCATCACGAGGCGGCGGATGTCGCCGCCGGCGAGCGCCGCGGGCATCTCGCGCACGGCGACTGCGTCTGGCCCGAAGCTTTCAACGACCAGGCCGAGCCCTGCCAGAACCTCGGCCTGCGCATCCAGCCGCTCGACCGCGCCTGAATCGAGTTCGACGACCTCCGGGATGAGCAGCAATTGGCGCGCGATGCCGTTGGCGGCGCGTTCGCGCTTCATGCGCTCATAGACGAGGCGCTCGTGGGCGGCGTGCTGGTCGACGATCACCAGCCCCTCGCGTGTTTGCGCGATGATGTAGTTCTCGTGGATCTGGGCGCGCGCGGCGCCGAGCGGTTGGTCGAGATCCTCCTCGCGCGGGGGGGCGGCGTCGGCGCTCGCGTCGGCGGATAGCGGCGGTGGGGCGAGGCTTGTCGGCTCGCCGAAGCCGGTGAGGGGGGCTTGCCAGCCTGTCACGCTGGGGTGGGGCGTGAAATCGCGTGCCGGCAAAGCCCGCTGGGGGAAGGCAGCAAGGCGCCCCGCATCGGCCGTTGGCGGAAGCGCCGCCGGCCGAAAGGTGGCGAGCGTGCGTTCCCCGCCGGTCGAGGCGGCGCGATGGCCGGCCCGTACCAGTGCCTCGCGCAGCGCGCCGACGATCAGGCCGCGCACGAGACCGGGGTCGCGGAAGCGCACCTCAGTCTTGGCGGGGTGCACATTCACGTCCACGAGCCGGGGGTCGCAAGTGACGATGAGGCCGATGGCGGGATGCCTGTCGGACGGCAGCACGTCCATATAGCCGGCGCGCACCGCCCCGAAGATCAGCTTGTCGCGGACGGGGCGGCCGTTGACGATGGCGTGAATATGGGCCGCGGTGCCACGGTGGAAGGTCGGCAGACCGGCATAGCCGCCGAGGGTGACGCCCTCGCGGGTCGCATCGATCGGGATGGCATTGGCGTGGAACTCCGGCCCGAGCAGCCGGCTGAGACGCCGCAGCAGCGCCTCCTCATCCTCGCCTTCCGCCGGCAGGTCGACGGTGGTGAGATGCTCCCCCGCGACGGTGAAGCGCACGTGGGGATGCGCCATGGCGAGCCGCTTGACGGCCTCGACCACGGCCTGCGCCTCGGCACGGTCGGTCTTCAGGAATTTGAGGCGAGCAGGCGTGGCGGAAAAGAGGTCCGTGACCTCGATCCGCGTGCCGGAGTTGGCGGCCGCCGGCCGGACCTCGCCCTTCTGCCCACCGTCCACCACGATCTGCCAGCCGTTCGCGCCGTCGCGCCGCCGCGTGGTGATGGCAAGGCGCGCGATGGCGCCGATCGAGGGCAGGGCCTCGCCGCGGAAGCCGAGCGAATTGATGGAGAACAGA
Organism: Chelatococcus sp. HY11; assembly: GCF_018398335.1. Classification (NCBI taxonomy): domain Bacteria; kingdom Pseudomonadati; phylum Pseudomonadota; class Alphaproteobacteria; order Hyphomicrobiales; family Chelatococcaceae; genus Chelatococcus; species Chelatococcus sp. HY11. The sequence continues at coordinate 2,196,990 of NZ_JAHBRX010000001.1, read as the reverse complement.
TCGGAGGTCGGCAGCTTGGATGTGGCATGCCGCTCGACCGCGAGCGCTAGATCCTCGGCCGACATGCCGGTACCGTTGTCCGTGACGCGGATCAGGCGACGACCGCCACCGTCGATGACCACCTCGATGGCCGTCGCACCGGCGTCGATGCCGTTCTCCACCAGCTCCTTCACAGCCGACGCCGGCCGCTCGACTACCTCGCCCGCGGCGATCTGGTCGATGAGGACGGGCTCAAGGCGTCGGACAAGGCCGGCCGGCCGTTCGTCGAGGGAGAGAGGACGCATCACGGAGGCAGTCTAGACGATTCGCACTTCGGGTTCCGTGTCATTCCCGGCGGCGCGTAGCGCCGGGAAGGGAATCCACAACCTGTCGCGCCCAACCTCTGGATTCCCTTCCCGGCCGGCTTCGCCGACCGCCGGGAATGACACGGGGGTGAGAGGGAAGGCCTAGTTGTGGAGATAGTCAAACACGCTTCATCGATAGCGTTCCCTCTCCCATCTGGGAGAGGGACAGGGTGAGGGCCATATCCTCATGACGAGGCTCCACCCCCTCACCCGCGCCTGCGGCGCGACCTCTCCCCGCCGGGGAGAGGTGAGAGGCGGCGCTCCGTGGGTAGCCCGAAGCGTCAGCCCTTGCCCTCAGTCAGGTATTTCTTGGCGAGGATTTTCGCTTCCTCGACGGCGGGCTGGTCGAAGGGATCAACGCCGAGCGCATAGCCGGTGAGGATCGTTTCCAGCATGAAATGCATGAGCAGCTGGCCCATCGCCGTCTCGTTCAGCACCGGCACGTGGATGCGCCGCACCGGGCAGCCGTTCTTGGCGAAGGTATCGATCATGGCGAGCCCCTGGGCCGCCACGAAATCGCCGATGCGTTTGTGGGCGAAGCCCGGCTCGCCGGCTCGCTTCGACAGGGCCTCGTCCATCACCGAGCCCTTGCCGGCGACGTCCGTGGTTATCACCGTGAACAGCTTGTCCTTGGGGCCGGCGAGATAGAGCTGCTGCTGACTATGCTGATCAACCGGGCCGAGCGCGCCCACGGGCTGCGTGCCCTTGCCATCCTTGCCGAGGCTTTCCGCCCAAAGCTGCACCCACCATTTCATAAAGCGCTCGAGCCGGTCGGCATAGGCCATGACGACGGCGATACCCTTGCCTTCGAGAGTGGCCGCCACGTTGAGCGCGGCGCCCACGGCGGCGGCATTGTCCTTGAGCTCGGTGCCGTCACCGAACGGCGCGAGGGCCTTCGCCGCGCCTGCGCGGATCGCCGCGACATCGATGTTGAGCGCCGCGGCCGGTATGAGGCCGACATTGCTGAGGACGGAATAGCGCCCGCCGACGTTAGGATCGTGCTCCAGGAAGCTGACGCCTTCGGGGGCGAGCAGATCGCGCAGCGCGTTGCGCTTGCCATCCTTCTGCGGCTCGGACAGACCGAAGATGATGTCCTTCGCGCGGTCCCTGAGCCCGGCGCGGTCGAGCGCTGTGAGCACGGCGATCACCTGCATCAGCGTCTCGCCGGTGCCGCCCGACTTCGACACGGCGAAGAAGCGCGTGGTGCCGAGCGGCAGCCGCTCAAGCACCGCCTCATAGGTGAGCGGATCGAGATTGTCGAAGAAATGAATGCGTGGGCCATCGCCGAGGCGGCCGAGACCGGGCACCAGATAGTCGGCGAGCTGCGCCAGCGCCTGTGCGCCGAGGCTCGATCCGCCGACGCCGAGAACTACGATATCGGTAGCGCCTTCCCGAAGCTTGGCGGCGGTGGCGCGGATGCTGTTGAGATCATCCGTGGTGGCCGGCAGGCGGAGCAGGGGAAGGGTGCCCTTGCTCTGGTCCTCGCGAAGGCGCTCGGCGGCGGTGCCGACGGCCGAAAGCGCGGCCTCGATGGCTGTCGCCGGCAGACCATGTCCGCCGACCTGTGCGGCCAGGGCAAGATCTATGGACTGGGTGAAACTCATGCGTCACTCCTGTCGGCCAATAAGGCTACGGGTAGGAACCGCCCCAGGGGGAGGGAGGTTCCGCAAGTCTGCAGATGTGCAACTGCAGGTATGCAAATCCGCAGGTATTCAGGTCTGCGAGTCAGCAAGTTTGATAAAGGCGGGTTGTTACAATCCGATAGGCCGACCGGCGACCACGACCAGCGGATCTCCGCCACCGAACAGGCGCTTCGCCGCACGGTTGAGATCATCCGTCGTGACCGCTTCCACCAGCGCGTTGCGGCGGTCGATATAGTCGATGCCGAGGCCATCGATCGCTATATGCACGAGCTGGCGGGCGATCTTCGTCGATGTATCGAAATGCAGCGCGTAGGAGCCGATGAGGAACTGCTTCGCCTTGCCGAATTCCTCTTCGCTCGCGCCATCCTTCACCAGGCGGTCGATCTCGCTCTTGATGACGCTGAGCGCTTCACCGGCGCGTTCGTTCTTGGTGGCCGTGCCGCCCATGAAGAGAGGGCACTGGCGCAGCGGATGGAGTGATGTCCACACGCTGTAGGCGAGGCCGCGCTTCTCGCGCACCTCCTGGAACAGGCGGGAGGTGAAGGTGCCGCCCCCGAGAATGTGGTTGGCAATATAGCCGGCCATGTAGTCCGGATCCTGCCGCGCGAGCCCGGGCAGGCCGAAGCGTACCACGGATTGCGGCACATCGATGTCGACAATGGCATGTTTGCCGAGATTGCCGAGGGTAAGCGGGCTGACCGGTGCGAGTTCAGCCGCGGCCGGCAGACCGCTGAAAAGCTGGTCAAGACGCTTGCCGAGAGTCTCGGCATCGATCGCGCCGACGACGGCCACGTACAGATTGCTACGTGCGAAGCCGCGCTTGTGCAGCGCGCTCACATCGTCCCGGGTGACGGTGCCGAGGCTCTCGATCGTGCCGCGTACGGGATGCGCATAGGGATGGCCGCTGCAGGCCTCGGTGAAAAAGGCGCGGTTCGCGAGGCTGTCAGGGTCCTTCGCCTCGTGGCGGAGGCCGGCGAGGATCTGTTCGCGCACGCGTTCCACCGCATCGGTGTCGAAGCGCGGCCGGGTGAGGGCGAGCCGGAACAGGTCGAAGGCCTCATCCGCGTGCCGCGTCAAGGTTTTGAGAGCACCGTGCCAGCTGTCGCGATCGGCGTTGAAGTGCAGCTCGATGGCGCGATCCGCCAGGCGTTCCTGGAACTGGTCGCCGGTGAGTTCGCCCGCGCCTTCGTCGAGAAGGCCAGCCATCAGCGCGGCGGTGCCCGCCTTGCCGTCCACGTCCTGCGCCGCGCCGCCGAGGAAGGCGACCTCCATGGCGATGAGCGGAATGGCATGTTCCTCGACAAGCCAGGCCTCGATGCCGCCGGGCGAAATAACCCGTTGCACGGCGCGCGAGGCGGCGGAGGATTCACGAACGGTCATCATGCATCTCGCTTTTGGATGGCGTCAGGCGCGGCGCGGCTCAAGATAGCCAGTCACGGCGTGTCCTTTGTGAATGAAGCGCTCGCCGACCTCGCGGATCTCCTCGGCCGTCACCTCTTCGATGCGCTGTGTCCACAGCTTTACGTCCTCGACGCTTTCGCCGATGGCGAGCGACGAGCCGAAAAGCCGCGCGAGATGCGCCTGGCTGTCCTGCGCATAAACCATCTCGGCGACAAAGCGGGTCTTGGCCCGCTCCAGCTCCTCGTTCGAGACGCCACGCGCGAGGAAGGCCGTGACGGCCGCGTTGATGGCAGCCTCAAGCGCCTCGAGCGTCACACCCGGACGCGGCGCCGCGTGGATGACGAACTGGCCGGCGTCAAGCAGGGAGCCGTAGTAATAGGCGCCCGCCGAAACAGCGATTTCCTGTTCGAGCACGAGGCCGCGATACAGCGCCGAGGTCTGGCCGCCACCGAGGATCTCGGCCAGAAGCTCGAGCGCGTAGCTCTCGCGTCCTTCCTGGCTGCGTGACGACGGTACGAGATAGCTCTGCTGCAGATAGGGCTGCTCGACTTTTTCGTCGGTCACCGTCACGCGCCGCGAGGCATTGAGCAGGGGCTCGCGCGGGCGGCGGCGCTCGGGGGGGGCGCCGCGGGCCGGCACCGTGCCGTAGGTGTCCTCGGCCAGCGCTCGCACATCCTCCGCCTCGACGTCGCCGGCGACGACCAGAATGGCATTTTCCGGCGTGTAGAACCGCTTGTAATAATCGAGCGCGTCGTCGCGGGTCAGCCCCTCGATTTCGTGCATCCAGCCAATGATGGGCGTGCCATAGGGGTGATGTACGAACAGCGAGGCCGAAAGCGCCTCGGCGAGCTGAGCGCCGGGATCGGTCTCCACCCGCATGCGCCGCTCCTCCAGCACCACATCGCGCTCGGGGCCGACCACGTCCTCGTCAAAGGCGAGGCCGTTCATCCGGTCTGCCTCGAAACGCATCATGGTGCCGAGATGCTCCTTCGCCACCCGCTGGAAATAGGCGGTGTAGTCATAGGAGGTGAACGCGTTCTCCTGTCCGCCGAGGCTCGCCACCACCTGTGAGAACTCTCCGGCGGGATGCGTGGCCGTGCCCTTGAACATCAGATGCTCAAGAAAATGGGCGATGCCGGATTTCAGCGGCGGATCATCGGCCGAACCGTTGCGATACCAGACCATGTGGGTGACCACCGGAACGCGCCGATCCGGGATGACGACGACTTCAAGCCCATTGTCGAGGGTGAAGGAGGACACCTGCGGGCCGCCACCCGTAGCCGAAGGGGAAACAGCGGGGTTAAGGCCGGCGAGCGGTGTTGAGGGCATCAGCAGCTCTTCAGGATGAGGACGTGAACCGCACTACCGTAGCGCGATCCCGTTTGGGGGTACAACACAGGATCGCGCGATGGTGTCAAAGCCGCGATCCAACGCCAGACAACGCCCCTCCGGAAAGAGGAGCGTTGCTGAAAGCTAAGCTTCGTCGGTGTCAATTTCAATCAAGCGCGATCGCGACGTCGCGTTATCGAGCGATACGGTTAGCGGCTGCCCGCCTGCTGCCGGATGAACTCACGCTCGATATCACCGGGCGATTCGCGAACGATGGGCGATGCCTTGCCGTCGCCGAGCGGCGCGTTCGACGAGGGTACGCGATAACCCTTGGGCGGTTCCGCGAGTGAGCCACGGCCCGGCTCCTTCCCGTAGGCGAGGTTGGATTTCTGCTCCATGGGGTGCCCGTTGTTGCGAAGCACGTCGGGATTGACGAGGAGTTCCTCGCGGCAGTTGTCACCCATGCAGCTTCTGGCGCGCTCTCCCGGAGCATACGCGCCAGAGCCGACCCGGCGGCCCGCACGGATCTGGTCCACACTGAGCGCACGTCCGTCATAGCTGTCATTGCGAACAGGAACCGGCTGACGGGCCTCGCGTTGCGCGCGGCGGGCGGCGGCGACGTCGGGATCATTCGGCCAGTTGCCATCGCGAGCGTTCGCCGCGGCGCGTGGCGGTGGGAGATTGCCGGCACCCGGCGGGATGACGAGAGGCGCGCGCTCACGATATTCGATCGGGGCGCGATCCTCATCGATAATGCCGAGCCTGCCCAGGACGTCCTTCATGAAGACGCCAGATGTGTCCTGCGCCGCGGCAGGCGCCGCACTGGCCATGAGCCCAAGCATCAAGGCGGCGACCGGCAGTCCCCAGGTCCTTACGTCGAGACGCGTCATGATGTCAGTCCTACTCTCATGTCGGCAGCGCTTGATCAGTGTTGTTGACATGATGCGGCAACAGTGAGGCGCCGCCCAGCAAAAATCATAACAAACACCGTGATCGGGCCACATCTCCCCTAAATAACCCGTCAGTACTGTGACAGGCAGCTCTCAGTCCCTTCATACCAGCCGAACCGCTTATCGAGAAGCCCGAGCGAGGGGCGTTTCTTCAAGAGGTCGTGTCTGGACCGGATGCCTGCGAGCTCGAGGCGTTGTTGCGCCGATGCTCCAGGAACAGGGCATCATAAAGAATGCCGATGACGCCCGCGACAATCGCCGCATCGGCAACGTTGAAGACATACCAACTATAGCCGAAGGCATGAAGATGCGCAAAATCGAGCACCGCGCCATAGGCGGCCCGATCAACGGCATTGCCAAGCGCCCCGCCGATGATGAGGCCGATGGCGACCGCCATAAGCCCCGTCTTGATGCGCCGCAGCCAGATGCTCAATCCCACGGCGGCTGCCAGCGACAGGATCACAAGCACCCATGGGCCGATAGGCCCCTCCTGCTGGAACAGGCCGTAGGAGACGCCCCTGTTCCAGACCAGCATGAGGTCGAAGAACGGCGTGACCGCGATGGGCGGCCGGGCGCCGATGTCCACGACGTGGTAGAGCCAGAGCTTCGACGCCTGATCGACGACGAAGGTCAGGCCGGCCAGGAGAGCCCCGAGACGGGCGGGCGGCATGCTCATGCGCGCTTGTGGGCCGCGTCCCAAAGGCGCAGCGCGTCGGCGTCGCGCGGCGTGACGTCGGGATATTCGGGATCGCTGCCGACGTCCGGCGAGATCTTCCAGGAGCGGGCGCATTTGCGCCCCGCGGCAAGCCCGGGGACCACGACAACACCGGCCACATCGTCGAGGCGGAAGCCGTCCGCGGGACCGACGCCGGAGATGACCTGGATTGCTGATGTGATTGCGACTTCCGCGAGATCGATGCCCTTGAGAGCCGTCATCAACTCCGGGTCCTCGATGAAGACGATGGGCGCGGCATCGAGGCTGGAGCCGATGCGCTTCTGCGCGCGCTCGATCTCCAGCGCCCCCGTGATCACGCGGCGGACGCGGCGGATCTTGTCCCACTTGGCCTTCAGGCTGTCATGGCGCCAGTCCGGCGGGATCTGCGGGAAGAGTTCGAGATGGACCGAATCTTCCTCCGAGGGGAACCGTGCCAGCCACGCCTCCTCGGTGGTGAAGACCAGGATCGGCGCGAGCCAGGTCGTGACGCAGCGAAACACCTGGTCGATAACAGTCAGCGCGCTGCGCCGCGTCAGACTGTTGGCCGGATCGCAGTACAGCGCATCCTTGCGCACGTCGAAATAGAACGCCGACAGATCGGACGTCATGAAGACCGAAAGCGCCGCGACGACACGCTTGTAGTCGAAGGCCGCATAAGCCTTGCGGACTTCTTCGTCGAGCTCGGCGAGGCGGTGCAGGATCAGCCGCTCGAGCTCCGGCATCTGGCTAACCTGGACAAGGTCATGCCCCTTGAAGTGGTGAAGCGTGCCGAGCATCCAGCGGATGGTGTTGCGCAGCTTGCGATAGTGGTCGACGACGCTCTTGATGATCTCAGGACCGATGCGCTGGTCATCGGAATAATCCACCGACGCGGTCCAGAGGCGCAGGATATCGGCGCCGGCGGTGCGGATGACATCCTGCGGGGCGACCGTGTTGCCGAGCGACTTCGACATCTTGCGGCCCTGCTCGTCGAGCGTGAAGCCGTGCGTCAGCACGATGTCGAAAGGCGCGCGTCCGCGCGTCCCGCAGCTCTCCAGAAGCGAGGAGTGGAACCAGCCGCGATGCTGGTCGGAGCCCTCGAGATACATGACCTTGTCATGCCCGCCGTCGACCGCGCGGCGCGCCTTCAATTCAGGCCGCACTTCAAGCGTGAAGGCATGGGTCGAGCCCGATTCGAACCACACATCGAGGATGTCGTTGACGGGCGACCACTCTTGCGGGTTGTCGACGAGCCCGTCGAGGAACCGGCGCGGATCGGCCGCGAACCAGGCGTCTGCCCCTTCCGCGACGAAGGCGGCTGCAACGCGGTCGGACAGTTCCTGGTTCGCCTCGAAATCCGGCCCCGGCGCGAGGCCGACGACATTGCCGGCGGCGTCCTCACGCATGAAGATGGCGATCGGCACGCCCCAGGCGCGCTGACGCGAGATCACCCAGTCCGGCCTGTTCTGGATCATGCCGTTGATACGGTTCTCGCCCGTCTCCGGCACCCACTCCGTCGCGGCGATCGCCGTCAGGGCACGCTGGCGCAGGGTGTCGCCCTGACCCGCGATATCCTTGTCCATGGCGATGAACCATTGCGGCGTGTTGCGGAAGATGAGCGGCGCCTTGGAGCGCCAGGAATGGGGATACTGGTGCTTCAGGCGCCCACGCGCGATCAGGGCGTTCGCGGCCACGAGTGCCTCGATGACCCGCTTGTTGGCGTCGCCTTCCTTGCCCTTGTCGTCGAGCACGCGCGCGCCGGCGAACAGCGGCACATGGCTATAATAAGCGCCATCCGGCCCCACCGTATGCGGCACCGCCGACGTGCCGGCGCGCTCGAAGACGGCGCGGTTGTTGATGAAGGTGATGTAGTCGTCAGCGCCGTGACCCGGCGCCGTATGCACGAAGCCAGTGCCCGCATCGTCCGTCACATAGTCGGCGGCAACGAGCGGCACGTCGAACTCGTAGCCCTGGCCGCGCAACGGATGCGCGGCATGGATCCCGGCGAGCATTTCCGCGCTGATTTCCGCGCGACGTTCATAGGCCTCGACCTTGGCGGCGTTCAGCACGTCGGCGGCCAATTTGTCGGCGAGGATATAACGGTCTCCTACCTTCGCCCAATTGCCCTCGGGCGCGGCTGTGACCTCGTAGAGGCCGTAGGAGATGCTTTTCGAGAAGGCGATGGCGCGGTTCGCGGGGATCGTCCAGGGCGTCGTGGTCCAGATGATCACCGATGCTCCGACGAGCACGGGATCGGCGCTCGCGACAACCGGGAACTTCGTGAAGATCGTGGAGGACGTGTGCTCCTGATACTCGACCTCGGCCTCGGCCAGCGCCGTCCGCTCGACGATCGACCACATCACCGGCTTCGAGCCGCGATAGAGCTGGCCGCTCGCCGCGAATTTCATGACCTCGCGGGCGATCTGAGCCTCGGCATCGAAGGTCATGGTGGCGTAGGGGTGATCCCAGTCGCCCTCGACGCCGAGCCGCTTGAACTCCTCGCGCTGCACGTCGAGCCAGTGTTGGGCAAAGGCGCGGCACTCGCGGCGGAATTCGATGATCGGCACGTCATCCTTGTCGCGGCCCTTGGCGCGATACTGTTCCTCGACCTTCCATTCGATCGGCAGGCCGTGACAATCCCAGCCGGGTACATAATTCGCGTCATGGTCCAGCATCTGCTGCGAGCGCGCGACGAGATCCTTCAGGATCTTGTTTAGCGCGTGGCCGATGTGGATGTTGCCGTTCGCGTAGGGAGGGCCGTCGTGCAGGACGAAACGCTTGCGGTCCTTACCGGCCCCGCGCAACTTCTTGTAAAGGCCGATACGCTTCCAACGATCGAGAAATTCGGGCTCGCGCTGAGGTAGCCCGGCACGCATCGGGAAATCCGTCTGCGGCAGGAAAAGCGTCTCGGAATAGTCCCGCTGCGCGGAAGAGGAAGATTGGTCAGCGGGTGAAACAGGTGAATCGGTCATGAGCCTGGCCGGTTGAAGAACGCGCCCGTTGCAGGACTGCATGGGCGCTGAGCATGAAAATCATAGCGAATGGGCGCTTCGAGCCCATGATAACCCGGACCTTCGCGAGGCGCGGCCCGGGAGACGGATGCTCCAGAAGCCGTGCGCTCAGGCGAAAGCCGGGCTCTTAATTCGCCGCATAGCAAGAAACCTGTCCATGCAAGGTCTTCTAGCAGCAGCCCCGGCCGGAATAAAGACCGTATGAAAGGCTATCCGAAAGCTCGGTTGTCCAGGTCCGGCGGCATGCCAAGGTGCGCGGCGGCAACGCGGCGCCGTCGGGTCTCAGGCACCCTGTGAAGGGGCGAGCAGCCGTTCGCAATGCGACCTGAAGCTGTCGAGATCCGTGCGCAGCTTGGCGACCCCGCGCGCCAGGCTGTCACGGGTGCGCGTAGTGTCCTCGGCGGTGCGCTCAACCAGAGCGAGCGTATCGCTGCGCTCGCCGGCTCCAGCCGCGGCCGTCTCGATGGAGCGCGCGATTTCCTGCGTCGCGGCACTCTGCTGGCCGACCGCATCGGCGATGATCATGGTCATCCGGTCGATGGATGCGATGGTTCCGGTGATGGATCCGATCGCTGCGACGGCCTGCGAGGTCGCCGATTGCATCGAGTTGATCTGTCCACGGATGTCCTCGGTGGCGCGCGCGGTCTGGCTGGCGAGAGCCTTCACTTCCTGCGCGACGATGGCGAAGCCGCGACCTGCTTCGCCGGCGCGCGCGGCCTCAATCGTCGCATTGAGCGCCAGGAGGTTGGTCTGCTCGGCGATGGCCGTGATGAGCGTGACGACCTCGCCGATCTTGGCGCTGGAACGGTCCAGCGCGCCGACGAGTGCGCTTGTGCCCTCGGCCTCGCGCACGGCGCGGGCGGCAATGTCGGAGCCTTGCGAGAGCTGGCGGCCGATCTCATTGATCGAGCTCGTCAGCTCCACGGCGGCGGCGGCCGCGGTCTGCACCCCATGCGTGGAGAGATGGGCGGAACGCACGCTCTCGCGGATGCGTGCGATGGTCGTTTCGCAGATGTCGCTCGTTTCCTTCGAGGACGAATCGATGGAGCGGGCCGCCTCGGCGACGGCATTCGCCAATCGTGTCAGGCGCTCGACGCCGCGCGGATCGATGCTGATGCGCTGTTCGCGTGTCGCGGCGGCCTGCGCCTCGGTCAGTTTTGTGAGCGCAGCCTTGGTGGAGACCAATTCCTGGCGCACCCGCTCCACGGCTTGCGACAGCCGCATTTCCTCACTGGATTTCGCGGCGTCCGGCACGGGGCTCGTCAGGTCGCCGTCGCTGAGCGAGATCAGCCTGGCGCCCAGGGTACTGAGGCCAGGGGCGGCGGGGAAATGCAGAACAAGCGAAATCAGAGCGAGCACAGCCGCGACTGGCAGGATCACGATCATTGAATCGATGGACAAGTCGCTCTCGATACGACGCGCAATTGCCATCACAGCCGCGAATGCAACGAAAAGAATGCCAAAACGGACCATAAGCTCGCCGGGCGTGGCCTTTACAATTTTGGTCAGGGGCATTGGCAAAGCGACCGTCCGTTACAAGGATAGCCTTATCTTACCGAACATGATTAAAAAATTGTGGAGAAATACCACGGGATGCCACTGCGGAGCTTATGAAGGGCGCCCCCTGGTTCCGCCTGAGGGGCGCGAAAAAGCCGCCATCACCGTTCCGCTGGATGCCACTAGGCGGAATAAGGTGAGTGGCAGGCGGAGCGGTCTGTCAGGTCGGGCGCCGCCAGTGAGGCTATCAGCGATGGAATCGCCGCGTCCGGATGGGCGATATGGCCTCGGGCATCCTCTGAATCCCGGTTCATCTGGGCGATCAGCGCGTCGACATCGTCGAAACGCTCCTCACCGCGCAGCCACGCTACGAATTCGACATCGATCAGCGCGTCATAAAGATTACCGGCAAAAGAGAAGAGATGAACTTCGAGCAGTGGAGGTCCGTTGTCGAAGGTCGGGCGACGTCCGAAGCTGGCGACGCCGTCAAACACGGTGTCGGCATGCCGCACACGGACAGCATAGATGCCGTAACGCAGGCCGAAGTCTTTCCAGAGATGAACGTTCGCGGTGGGGAAGCCGAGAAGCCGGCCGCGCTTGTCGCCGTGCACGACCGTGCCGCTGACCAGCCAGCGGTAGCCGAGCATCTTGTTGGCGGAGCTTATGTCGCCGCGCGCCAGGGCCTCGCGGATGGCGGTGGATGACACCCTCATGTTGTGATCCTCGCCGTCGCCGACTGCCGTTACCATGATGACCGGAATGCCATGGTGGGCGGCGCGCTTGCTCAGGAAGTCAGGCGAGCCTTCACGGCCACGTCCGAAATGGAAATCCCCGCCGATGACGATGCCGGCCGCGCCGATTTCACCGATCAGCAACCGGTCGACGAATTCCTCGGCGGTGGTGGCCGCGAGGTTGTGATCGAAGGGAAGGACGATCGCGCCGGAGAGGCCGAAATGGGCCATCAGCCGCTTCTTGAGGGGCAGGGGGGTCAGCGCGAAGGTCGGGCGTTGCGGCGCGAAGTACAGGCTGGGGTGAGGATCAAATGTGAGGGCGCTGGCCGGGCGGCCTCGGTCTTGTGCCAACTCAACCGCCGTGCGGATGACAGCCTGGTGGCCGCGATGGATGCCGTCAAAGTTGCCGATGGCGAGAATCGGGCTGGCGAGACCCGCCGGTAATGTGCTCGATCGCGTCACGAGAAATGGTGTATCTTGGGTCATGGTGCAGTCGCGATCAATCTTGGACAATGAGTGCCGGCCAGCGTCGAACCCTGCCCCCATGCCCATACCGTGGTCAAGCGGCAGGTCGCCGCAAGACATCCGCGTTCAAGCCACATTCCCACCTCTGTCGGCTATATCGTCGGGAAGGCTCGCTAGCGAGCCGTTTGATGCTTGTGCGCGGAGTAAAGATTCGGTTGCGTCCTACGGCCATTTGGCTATTAACCGCGCTGGGGGCTGTGATCCGTTCAATGCGCTGGCGCGTGCGAGAAGAATTGCGCTTCTCGTTCGGTCCCCGGTTTGGTTTGGATTGTTCCATTCCGCATGACGAATCCATTTGGAGCTGGCCGTGATGCTTGACTTTGCAATGCCGATTCTCATCGTCGATGATTTCCAGACGATGGTCCGCATTGTTCGAAATCTCCTTGAGCAGATTGGCTTTCACGACATTGACGAGGCGCCGAACGGTGAAAGCGCTTTGGCCAAGCTTAAGCTCAAGCAGTACGGACTGGTCATTTCCGATTGGAACATGGAGCCGATGAGCGGCTTTGAGCTTGTCCAGCTTGTCCGGGCCAATCCGGCTTTCGACAGCATGCGTTTCATCATGGTGACGGCCGAATCCAAGACGGAGAGCGTCATTGCGGCCAAGCGCGCGGGTGTCGACAACTATATTGTCAAACCTTTCAACGCGCAGATATTGAAAGCAAAGATCGAAGCAACCTGCGGTATAGGTTGACGGCGTGGAAGTGGATTTCAGGCCGCGCCTGAATCCTTAGCAAGGCTAGTCTTTTCCGCCGCTGTCTCAAAAATTCATTACAACTTCGGAAGAGGGGGGACCGGGCGGGGCGCAGGGTCACCGTCTCGGACGTGGCGAGATTCGGCGGAAAACGCCCGCAAATGAGGGCGCTTTCCGTTGCGCCCTACGCCGCTGACCAGCGCACCATATCGATCATCATCGCGGGATGGTGGCTTTGTTCCACAATCCAGCGGCCCAGCGCACCGGTATCGAGCGTGCCGGTCGGATCAGCGAACTCGCGGGCGTGGATGCCGCGGCTGACAAAGAGCGCATCAATCCCCATCGCCGCGGCGCCCGCGACATCCGTGCGGATCGCATCGCCGACGGCCAGAACACGGTTTGCGTCGATCGGCGCCCGACGGACTTTCGATGCGAGCTCGAAAGCGGCATCATAGATCGGCCGATGTGGCTTGCCAGCATAGGTGACCGTGCCGCCAAGCGCTTCATAGAGCGCCGCCAGCGCCCCGGCGCAGTAGATGAGATGATGGCCACGCTCGACGACGAGGTCGGGATTGGCGCAGATCATCGCCAGGTTGCGGGCCTGCATCGCCTCAAACTGATCGCGGTAGTGTTCGGGCGTCTCGTGGTTGTCGTCGAACAGGCCGGTGCATACGACGTAACGCGCATCCTCAACCGGCACGAGGCGTGCATGGAGGCCCTGGAAAAGCGGCAGGTCCCTCTCCGGCCCGAGGTGGAAGAGCGGATCATTGCCATGCTGGGCGATGCTGCGGCGGGCGACGTCACCGGAGGTGATGATGTCGTCATAAGCGTCACGGCGGACCCCGAGGCCGTCAAGGAGCGGCAGCACTTCCGGCCCCGGGCGCGGCGCGTTGGAAATGAGGATGACGGTCCCGCCTTTGGCACGGAAACGGTTCAGCGCGTCGCCGGTTGCGGCGAAAGCGCGCACGCCGTCATGGAGAACCCCCCAGATATCGCACAGAATGACGTCATAGCGATCCGCGACCGACGACAAGCCCTCGATCACCGGAATGGGCCCCACCGCGTCTGACATAATATCTCCTTCTGCACCGACGCTTCAGTATAAAATTCCATGATGAGCAAGAGGAAGCCGGTGTGGCTTTCGTCGCTGCAGCATAGTGTTGGAATTTGTCACGCCTAATACATCTGGGCCGCCGGTGCCATAGGCAAGGTCGACGTGGTCTTGGGCAAAATCGCGTTTGAAGTTCCTCCATGCCGGTGTCATGAAGGGGTTAGCCCCGCCTCTCCCGGCCTGCCGAACGGCTGTGCGAACCCTGACGGCGGGTGTTTAGCGGTGGTTACGTCACCCACGGAGCCTTTTCATGTCTTCTGCCTACGATCACGCCGGTCGCTCGGCGTCCTCCACCCCGAACGACCTTGAAGCCTTCTGGATGCCCTTCACGGCGAACCGGTCGTTCAAGGCCAAGCCGCGCCTGGTCGTAAGTTCAAAGGACATTCACTACATCGCCAATGACGGCAGCAGGATCATCGACGGCTCATCGGGCCTATGGTGCTGCAACGCCGGCCATAATCGCGATGCGATTATCGATGCCATCCAGAAGCAGGCTGCCGAGCTCGACTACGCGCCGAGCTTCCAATTCGGCCATCCCAAGGCGTTCACCCTGGCTGCCCGTCTCGCGGCGCTCGCGCCTGGCGATCTCGACCATGTGTTCTTCGCCAATTCCGGCTCCGAAGCGGTCGACACGGCGTTGAAGATCGCGTTGGCCTACTGGAACGTGCAGGGCAAGGGCTCGAAGTCGCGCCTCATCGGACGCGAACGCGGCTACCACGGTGTCGGCTTCGGTGGCACCGCGGTCGGCGGCATCGTCGCCAACCGCAAGCTCTACGGCAACCTGCTGGCGGGCGTTGATCACATCAGCCACACCTATAATCGTGAAAAGCAGGCCTTCTCCCGTGGCGAGCCGGAGTGGGGCGCCCATCTCGCGGATGACCTGGAACGTCTGGTCGCGCTTCACGATGCCTCGACCATCGCGGCCGTCATCGTCGAGCCCATGGCGGGTTCGACAGGGGCGCTGCCGCCGCCGCAAGGCTATCTCAAGCGCCTGCGTGAGATTTGCGACAAGCACGGCATCCTGTTGATCTTCGACGAGGTCATCACCGGTTTTGGCCGTTTGGGCGCAAGCTTCGCGGCCGAGCGCTTCGGTGTTGTCCCGGATATCATGACCTTCGCGAAAGGTGTTACCTCCGGCACGGTGCCGATGGGGGGCTGCTTCGTGCGCAAGGGCATCTATGAAGCCTTCATGCAGGGCGGCCCGATGCATGCCATCGAGCTGACGCACGGCTACACCTATTCGGCGCATCCGCTGGCCTGCGCCGCGAGCCTTGCCACGCTCGACATCTATAGAGACGAGGGATTGTTCGAGCGGGCGCGCGAGCTCGAGCCCATCTGGGCTGATGCCATCCACGCGCTGAAGGGCGAGCCTAATGTCGAGGACATCCGTTCGATCGGTCTCGTCGGTGCGGTCGACCTCAAGCCGCGGGATGGTGCGCCGGGCACCCGAGGCTATGAGGCGTTGGACCGTGCATTCCACGAACATGGCCTGATGTTCCGCACGGCCGGCGACACCATCGCCCTGTCGCCTCCGCTGATCATCACGGAAAGCCAGATCGGCGAGATCGCCGACAAGCTGAGGGCCGTCATCCGCGCGGTCGCGTGAGTGTGAACGGGGCGGGGCCTTCCACGCGCCGCCCCTTGTTCCATCCTTTCGGTTCGGTCCGAATTTCGTCACGTCTTACCGGTATAGAATTCCACGATTCGGCGGGATTGACCCGCGTGTAAGACATGAGGGACGTTCGCGATGAACGAGCAGGAGAAGGATGTGATCGGCGGTATATTCGACCGCCTGAGGCAGGCCGACGGCCAGCCGCGCGATCCCGAGGCGGAAGCCTTCATTCGCGAGCGTGTCGCCGCGCAGCCGAGTGCTCCCTATGTCATGGCCCAGGTCGTGCATGTGCAGGAACAGGCACTCGCCAATCTCAACCAGCGTATCGCTGCGCTCGAGGCGGAGCTCGCGGAAGCGCGCAACGCGCCGCAAGCCCAGCAGGCGGGCGGGTTTCTCTCTGGACTGTTCGGCGGCGGCGCGCCCGCCGCTCCGGCACGCCCCAGCGCGGCGCCAGTAGCGCCAGAGGCCGCGGCCCGTGGCGGTGCGAGCCCCATGGGCGCGGATTTTCAAGGCGCCCAGCCGCCATCCGGCCCGTGGGGCGGCGCGAACGCACCGGGCTTCGGTGCTGGTGCGAATGGTCCCTGGGGACAGCGGATGGGTGGCGGCGGATTTCTGTCCTCGGCGCTGACCACAGCCGCCGGCGTCGCTGGCGGTCTCGTCGCTGGCAACTTGCTGGCCAGCGCTTTCGGCCTTGGCTCTCACGGCCAGACGGGCACTTCGGACACCGCCTCGGCCGCATCGACGCCGCAGGCCGATCCGGCTTCGGCGACGGATACGAAGGACGATAGCCCGCAGGTGCAAGAGGCAAACTACGACGAGTCTGACTCCGGCGATGACGACTACGATGCCGGATACGACAACGGCGGCGACACATCGGACTGGCTTTAGGTCTCAAGGGGCGGAAGACCGCCTGTCGCCATGACCGGCCTTTGGCGCCAGTGCATTCAAGAATGGCCCGGAAGATTCCGTCGTCATCACAGGGTTGTCCGAAATCGGATCTATCCGATTTCGGACATTGATCAGGAATTCGGCGACAGCCGGGTCCCGGTGATCCCGACCAGAACGGCACCTCAATTCATCGGGATGGCCGGACAAGCCGGCCATGACAGCTGAAAACGCCGAATATCGATTGAGCTTAGCTCACGACCACGCGTGTGCCGACGCCGACCCGGTTGTAGAGGTCGATGACATCATTGTTCATCATCCGTATGCATCCGGACGAAACGGCGCGGCCTATGGTATGCGGCTCGTTCGTGCCATGGATGCGGAACAAGGTGTTGCCGAGATAGAGCGCCCGGGCACCGAGCGGATTGTTTGGCCCCCCCTCCATGTAGCGCGGCAGGTCGGGCCGACGCTTGCGCATCTCGGCTGGTGGCCGCCATGATGGCCATTCACGCATCATGCTCACCGTCTCGCGACCCTTCCAGGTGAAACCCTCGCGGCCGACGCCGATGCCATAGCGCATCGCCCGGCCGCCTGGCTGGACGAGATAGAGATAGCGGGTGCGGGTGTCGACAATGATGGTGCCGGCCTTCTCCTTGCCGTCATAGGCGACTTCCTGGCGCTGAAGGCGGCTCGCGACCTCCGCCTGCGGCGCGTAGCTGCGGCGGGAGTCGATGGCGTCCGGTGGCACATTCGCCGTTCGCATCCGGCGCCCTTGATACCGCCCGTCATAGCCTCCGCCCTGGCGTGAGCCGTAGTAGTCACCACGTGCCGGACCATTCAGTGCGTCGGTCAGCGGGTCGCGTTGGACAGGCAGGTATTGGTCGCCATGGGCGGCACGACCGGCTCTCGAGCCGGAGCCGGGTGGGGGGGCGGGCTGATAGAAGTACTCTGGCGCCTGGGTGCCGCCTTGTCGGCCGCCCGTCGCCAGGAATTCCAGGAAACCACCGCCGAGATTGCCGTTTGACGCGGGATAGCCTCCCTGCTGGGCAGAGGCGATAGACGGCACAAAGAGGCTCAATGTCAGCGCGACGGCTGGCAGAAACTGGCGATGGCGCATCGGCTGTCCTCGTTTCGGATGTCCGTTTGGACAAGGATAGCGGGCCGAGTGGTGAATCCGCCCTTACTGACTTACCTTCTCCCGCCGTAATAGGGGCGTGAAATTGCCAACAGGGTTAGAGTATTCTTGCGCTGATGCGCGCAATCAACATTTACATCAGGACAGCTTTGTTTTGAGCCGCTGAAGGACAGCGGCGCGAAGGCCGGCCACGTCCAGTCCCAGGATCAGGGCGCCGTAGATCACACCGCCGACGACTGGGGCGACAACAAGCGCGACGAGTGCGCTGTCGATGGAGCGCATCGGCCAGACGGCCGCGGCCACGAGGGCGGTGGCGCCGAGTATTACCAGGACATCCTTTACCGGCGGGCGCCCCGTCATCAACGGCAGGGCGAGCATGAAGGTGAGGCCGAGCGCTGCGAGCATGCCGCCCATCTGCGCGAGCGCGAAGCCGATCGGCCCGTAGAGCGCGGGCAGGATTGCCATCAGCGCGAGATTGACCACAAGGCCGAAGCCGGCGGCGATGATGACCGGTCGCGTGCGCTTCTCGATCTGGAAGATCGGGTTGAGTGCGAACTGCAGCAGCGAGAAAGAGAGGAGCGCCGGGATGAGCACGAGCGAATAACGCGCGAACGGCCCCTGGAAATCGGATGGGACGAACAGGCTTTGGAAAGGCGGCAGCAGCACGAAATAGCCTGCTGCAAGCGGCGCGAGGAAAGCCAGGATGATGACGAGATTGCGCGACACCTGCTGGTTCGCGGCCTCCCGGCCATGGGTTTCGTCCGTGCGCACGGCGAGCTGGAACAGGAGGATGTCCACCGCCGAGCCCGCGACCGCGAAGATGCGGATGCCGAGGTCGGCGGCGAGCGAGAAATAGCCGGCTTCGGCGAAGCCGTAGTGCGAAGCGACCGCGCCGCGATTGAGGATCGTCATCAGCTGGAAGATGGCGTTCGCCCCGACCAGCGGCAGGCCATAGGCGAGAAAGCTCCGCGCCAATGCGGACTGAGCCTCGCGCGGGCTGAGCCCGGGGTCCCTGAGCGCTACGCGACCGACGACAATGGCGATAAGGGAGCCTGCGGCGAAGCCGAGCGCGACGATCGTGGCATTTTCGAACAGCATGGCGCTGCCGACCATCAGGATGAACAGCGCGACGTTCTTGACGATGACGAGATGCGCGTAGCCCCGTTCCAGGAAGCGTGCACGGGCGAGCGCCGTATGAAAATCAAAGATGCCGATGGCGATGCACATCGCGGCCGTGGCGGCGATCAGTCCCGGGGTGAAACCGGTATCGATCCCCGACAGAATGACGACACCGGCACCGAGAACGATCGCCAGCGCCATGATGGCGAACGTTGTCTCCAGGGTGGAGCGCACGGCGGATTCCTCCTGCCGCGTCCGCTCGGAATAGAAGCGGGTGGCGGAGAGGCGCAGCCAATCGAGGCCCACCGTATTGACGACCGTCGCGATAGCCGCGGCGATGGCATAGCGCCCGAACTCGGCGGGACCGAGGAATTTGGCGACCAGCAGCCCGAGCAGAAAATTGAGGATGGAATTGACGGCAAAGGTCAGAATGATCGTCATGCCGTCTTATTCCAAGCCTCGTCTTCCAGGCCTCGTTCCAAGCCTCGTCGTCCCGAGCGTTGACCAGCCTGCGCGGACGAAACGCTACCATGTCCCAGAGAAGGACGCGTTTTTGATGAATTTCATCTAAACGCGCCCGACGTTATCTCTGGATCAGGCAGGTTTCCCGGTCACGCGGGGGCCGAACTCATCGGCTGGCCTGTCGCGACCGGGCTGAAGATGCCATCCGCGCGCCGCTCCATGATGATCCGCCGGTCGTGTAGCGCGTTCAACGTGGAACGATGGCCGATCGACACGACCGTGGTATCCGGCAGCTTCTCCGCGATCACGGCGTAGACGGCCTTCTCCAGCGGCTCGTCCAGGGCGGCGGTTGCCTCATCGAGAAGCAGCCAGTCGGGCTTGGCGAGGAGCGCGCGGGCGATGGCGAGACGCTGCTGCTCGCCGCCTGACAGGCGCTGCTGCCAGGCATGGGACTCATCGAGCTGCGGAATGAGATGCGACAGCTGCACGGCGGTGAGCGCCTCGCGGATGGCCGCGTCGTCGAACGCCCCCTCCTGCGCAGGATAGGTGACGGCTTCGCGCAGGGTGCCGAGCGGGATATAGGGCTGTTGCGGCAGGAGCATGAGCTTCTTGTCCGCTGGAACGGCGAGCTTGCCTTCCGCATAGGGCCAGATGCCGGCGATCGCCCGGAAGAGCGTCGATTTGCCCGATCCCGACGGGCCGGCGATCAGCGTCTCGCGGCCTTCCTCCAATGCGAGATGCGGCACGGTGAGAATGGTCTCCCCCGTTGGTGTCGAGAGGGTCGCGCCATCGACGACGAGGTCGCCGTTGGCGGCTTTGCTGCGGGTGAGCAAGTGGGTATCGCTGCCGACGCTCGTCGCCCGCTCCATCGTTTCGTCGAAGCCGGTGAGACGATCGACGATCGCCTTGTAGGCGGCCACCGTGGAATAGGCATCCACGAAGAAGGAGAGGGCATCCTGCACCTGACCGAAGGCCTGGTTCGTCTGCATCAGGTCGCCGAAGGTCACGCGTCCCGAAAAGTAGTTGTGCGCGGTCAGCAGGAAGGGGAAGACGACGGCCGCCTGTCCATAACCGGACGTGAAGGCGGTAAGGATCTTCTGCACGCCCACGAGCTGCAGGAAGTTCTTCACGACGAAGCTGAACAGCCGGCCCAGCCGGCTGCGCTCGGCCTGGTCGCCCTCCATCAGCGCGATCTGCTCGCCATACTCACGCACGCGCGCCATGCCGAAGCGGAAATCGGCCTCGTAGCGCTGCTGCATGAAGTTGAGATGGATCAGCTTCCGGCCGAAATAATGCGCGCCGACCGTGCCGGCCACCGAATAGATCAGCGCAACCCAGAACAGGAAGCCCGGAATCGTGATGTCCGTGAAGGGCAAGGTCATCCTGGAGGAGAGGTTCCAGAGGATGAAGGCGAAGGAAAACAGCGTGACGACCGAGGTGAGGAGGCCGAGGAACAGCGTCAGCGTCGTGGTGACGAACTGGTCGATGTCCTCCTGGATACGCTGATCCGGGTTGTCGGCCTTCTGCCCGAGGAAGCGCATGCGGTAGTGGGCATTGTTGCGCATCCAGCGGTCGAGATAGAGATCCGTCATCACCCGCCGCCAGCGGATGACGAGATAGGAGCGCACCACATAAGCAATGACGGCGCGGGTGATCCAGACTGTCGCGAGGATGCAGAACAGCCCCAGCAGGCTCCAGAAGGTTCCCTCGTCCTTGGCCTGCAGGGCGTTGTAGAAATTGTTGTTCCAGTAGGACAGAACAACGTTGAGCGCCACGCCGCCGAGAGCGAGCAGCACGACGGTCGCCAGCATGAACAGGCCGATCCAGCGCTCCTGCGCGCGGAATGTGCCGAAGGGCCAGACCCGGATCTCCCCGATGTCACGGGAGTTGAAATAGGGCTTGGTGAGGTGCCAGATGGCGAGGAGGAAGCTCTTTAATCCGTCGATCATGCGTGTGCCGGCCATGTGCAGAAATGCACGGCCGATATCCCCGTGTTTGGCGCGGCTGCGCGATGCCCGAACATAGTACTCGCCCAAATCGCGCTATCCGCCATGCCCTTCGGCATGCCGCCGTCGCGACCCGACCCACGCAATAGCTAGCGCGAAGATCGGAAGGCGACAATGTGCGACGTGCACTCTCGATTGGATTGCGGGTGCGTTAAGGATTTGTAATCGGGATCGTCGGCCGCGCCTTCATCCGGGATGCTAAGGCAAGTCTGCCTGCGACGGTGTCAGGTCCACGATTGCTTCGACGTTTTCTTTGAAATGCGCGAGTGTCATATCATTAATTATCACGTAGCCTCCATTGGGGAGAGCGAGCGTGACAGCAGTATATTCAAAGTCATATTCTTTTGGCCATTCCTCGCCGATAGCCGGATCACTCTCTGAATTCTCACCGTCGTCTTCGCACCATAGGACATCGTCTTTATGGTAACCTTTGGCAACTGCAACGATCTGCTCTTTCTCGGTAAAGCCGAAGGCGTGGAGATTGAGTGTGTCTCCTTCGTTAAAGTAATCAATCCAGGCATAGCTAGTATCACTCGTCGCTATGAACTTGTCAGAGCCTTCGCCCCCGAGAGTATTAACGAGCCCATGTAGCGGAACTAAATGGTCTCCAGCATGGAGTTCAATGAGTTCAAATTCGCCCGTCGGTATCGATATTCCATCATCGCTCGCCACGAAAACGGGTGTATCTCCAATAAAATCGGTGTGGCTGGATATTTTACTGCGATTAGGCGCCATTATTACCTCAAACTTGATAATTTGTGGTGCCGTTATACATATATTTTAGAGCAACGTTTCGGGTGGCGCGCTTTCCATATTGCGGTTTCCGCGCACGGTCGGTGATATCCGTTCTCTTGGAGAGCTGCGTTGGTCCCAAGCGACCGCTTTCGTGATCTTGTAAGCACCGGCCCGCGATAGACATTTCTTCGCGAGCCCCGGATTTCTCGGGGCGGCCAGGTGGTTTCGTATGGTGATCGCGACAAAAAAGCGCGGCCGGGGCCGCGCTTTCTCGAAAAGTCCTGTCAGCTTGGACAGGTTGGCCTGTCCAAGCTGACTGATGAAGAAACAGGACGCCCTTAGAAGTCCATGCCGCCCATGCCGCCGCCGCCGCCCATCGGCATGGCGGGCTTTTCCTTCGGCAGTTCGGCAACCATCGCCTCGGTCGTGACGAGGAGGCCGGCAACCGAGGCCGCGTCCTGGAGAGCCGTGCGCACGACCTTGGCAGGATCGACGATGCCGGCTTCCAGCATGTCGACATACTGCTCGGTCTGGGCGTTGAAGCCGTAGGTCGAGGACTTGTTCTCGGTGATCTTGCCGACAACGATCGAACCTTCGACGCCTGCGTTCTCGACGATCTGGCGGATCGGCGCTTCGAGGGCCTTGAGCACGATGTTGATGCCAGCCTGGACGTCGGCGTTCTCGTCCTTGAGCTTGGCAACAGCAGCCTTGGCGCGCAGGAGTGCGGTGCCGCCGCCGGGGACGATGCCTTCCTCGACAGCCGCGCGGGTGGCGTTGAGGGCGTCGTCGACGCGGTCCTTCTTTTCCTTGACCTCGATTTCGGTGGCGCCGCCAACGCGGATCACGGCAACGCCGCCCGCGAGCTTGGCGAGACGCTCCTGGAGCTTCTCACGGTCGTAGTCCGAGGTGGTCTCCTCGATCTGCGCCTTGATCTGGCCAACGCGGGCTTCGATGTCCTTCTTCTTGCCCGAGCCGTCGATGATCGTGGTGTTTTCCTTCTCGATGCGGATGCGCTTGGCGCGGCCGAGCATCTGAAGGGTCACGTTCTCAAGCTTGATGCCGATGTCTTCGGAGATGACCTGGCCCGCGGTGAGGATCGCGATGTCCTCGAGCATGGCCTTGCGACGGTCGCCGAAGCCAGGGGCCTTGACGGCGGCAACCTTCAGGCCACCACGGAGCTTGTTGACGACGAGCGTGGCGAGAGCCTCGCCTTCGACGTCCTCAGCAATGATGACGAGCGGCTTGCCGGACTGCACGACGGCCTCGAGGACCGGCAGCATGGCCTGGAGCGACGAGAGCTTCTTCTCATGGATGAGGATGTAGGGATCCTCGAGCTCGGCGATCATCTTTTCCGCATTCGTGATGAAATACGGGGAGAGATAGCCGCGGTCGAACTGCATGCCTTCGACGACGTCGAGCTCGGTCTCGGCGGTCTTGGCTTCCTCGACGGTGATGACACCCTCGTTACCGACCTTCTGCATCGCGTGGGCGATCATCTCGCCGATGGCCGTGTCGCCGTTCGATGAGATCGTGCCGACCTGGGCGACTTCCTCGGAAGACTTCACCTTCTTGGCGCGCTTCTCGATGTCCTTGATGGCCTCGACCGTGGCGAGATCGATGCCGCGCTTCAGGTCCATCGGGTTCATGCCGGCGGCAACCGCCTTGGCGCCTTCCTTCACGATCGCCTGGGCGAGAACGGTCGCGGTGGTCGTGCCGTCGCCAGCCAGGTCGTTGGTCTTGGAGGCGACTTCGCGCACCATCTGGGCGCCCATGTTCTCGAACTTGTCGTCGAGTTCGATTTCCTTGGCGACCGTCACGCCGTCCTTCGTGATGCGCGGCGCGCCGAAGGACTTCTCGATGACGACGTTACGGCCCTTCGGACCGAGCGTCACCTTTACGGCATTGGCGAGGATGTCCACACCGCGCAGCATCTTCTCGCGGGCGTCGGACGAAAATTTTACTTCTTTGGCAGCCATGGATAGCTCCTGAGCAAACCTGAATGTTGGGAAAGACGTTTTGGCTCGAGGCGGCGAGAAAACAGCCGCCGATCGCTGATGCGATTAGCCGATCACGCCCATGATGTCGGATTCCTTCATGATCAGGAGGTCCTGGCCATCGATCTTGACCTCGGTTCCAGACCACTTGCCAAACAGGACGCGGTCGCCCTTCTTGACGTCGAGGGCAACGAGCTTGCCGTTGTCATCGCGAGCGCCGGAGCCCACGGCCACGATCTCGCCTTCTTGCGGCTTTTCCTTCGCGGTGTCCGGAATGATGATGCCGCCCTTGGTCTTCTCTTCGCTGTCGAGACGGCGAACGACCACGCGGTCGTGCAGGGGACGGAAAGCCATGAATCTATTCCTCTCGGCAGACCCACCATGCATGGGGGGCTGAATTGTTGGGCTTGTTAGCACTCATTCAAGATGAGTGCCAACGCGCCACCGAGATAAGCATCTCCTCCACAGGAGTCAAGGAGAGGGTTCACCGTCAAATGCACGAAAAATCAGGATCGATGCAGACAGGGTTAAGGCAGATCTCAGGCCGGTGCTGTCGATGCGCTTGGGTCATCCCGGTGCAGCCTTGGCGCGCCATTCCGATGGCCCGCCGTTATGAGGGAGCCTCCGTGTCACCCGGGAAACGGCGAAGCCTCTGTTAGGAATCCAGAACCTTGCCGCTGCACCAAGAATGTGCCGCGTGCGACCGCATAGCCAGGCGCGCACCGTATTGGTTTCGGATCCAAGCCACGAGCTTGCGCTCATCCCAGAATGAGCGGCGCGGGCTATACTCGAACCTTGGTCAGCCTCAGAGCGATCTCTCAGCCTTCACCACGCCGGCCTGGCCGCGCAAGACAAGCTGCCCGCCGACGATGTCCCACTGCTGGGCCGTCCGCAGGGCGATGAAGAACGCCCGTTCCGCGGCCTCGATCTCCTTGCTGCATGAACGCTTGGTGAGGGCGAACGGACCAACGGCGAAGGTCTGGCCACGCAGGGGATAGGCGGTGGCCGAAAAGGTATTGCAGCCGCCGAAACCGCGCATGCGCAGGGTCTGGTCAACGGTGAAGGAAGGACGCTCGGCGCCACGCGGAAGAGGCTTGTCATTCAGGGTGACGGCCACCCAGGATGCCCCGAGGGGAAACTGCTTCTCGCGTCGAGGCTGCTGTTGCTGCGTTTGCTGAGGCTTCCCACTATTGGCGCCGCCGCCCTGCTGGGCGTGGGCGGGCACAACAGAAAGAAGACAAATGGCAATCAGAGCGTAGCGAAATTTCATGGATTCTTCCAACCGATCTCAGCCGGACCTTAGAGCATGATACCGCACAGGGAAAGCCAGTTTCCGGTGATCTGAAACTCTATCCCATTGGAAATGATCAGGTTCGTCGTTCCGATCACGTGTCCGTCATCAACGGTTCACCTCGCCCCGAGAATAGAGTGACAGTCGCCGCATTTCACGTTTCCCCCGCGCGTTGTTAACCATATCGGGCGCCATCCGCCAGAGGCAAAATCGATGGCTGGCCCATTCATGCCGCGAGATGCCACACCTCCGTGGCGAAGGCGTGGCATTTGGCAAGGACAGTCTGAAACAAGTTCGTGAGTGGAGCCGTCAGTTGAGCCGCGCGAACAGCCGGTCGGAGAGGGTGTTGGCGGCGCGGAAAACGGAATCCACGCGCTGTACCGTCACAGGGTCGGCGCCGTTGGCGGAAAGAAGGTCGACGACCGCGAACACGTTCTTGACGGGCGCATGGATCGTCACGAGTCCGCGTTCATCCGGTCCGCCGAAAGGGAGCCGGCAGCCGAGGCGACCTTCGATCTCCGCGCGCAGCGCCGCGTCGAAATCCGGCAGCACGGCCCGCAACTGTCGCGATGTCCGGGCTTCTTCCTCGGCCGCGATGCGTGAGAGGATGGTGCGGGCGGCCGCCTGCGCCTCCGGGCTCCATTCCGCCGTCACCGATGCGACGAGATTGGCCTCTGAACGCAAGATGACGCCGTCGTCGACGATCTTCAGGGCGTTGGCGGCCAGCGTCGTGCCCGTCGTGGTGATATCGACGATGAGTTCGGCCGTGCCGGACGCCGGCGCGCCTTCAGTCGCGCCGAAGCTCTCGACGATGCGATAGTCGGCGATGCCGTGCTCGGCGAAGAAGCGCCGGGTGAGGTTGATATACTTGGTCGCCACGCGCAGGCGTCGGCCGTGGCGGTGGCGCAGGTCCGCCGCCACATCATCGAGGTCGGCCATGCTGCGCACATCGATCCACGCTTGCGGCACGGCGACGACCACATTGGCCTGGCCGAACCCAAGAGGGGTGAGCAATTCCACCACAGTATCGGCGTCGGAGATTTCCTCGCGGATCAGATCTTCGCCGGTGACGCCGAGATGGGCCGTGCCGGCCGCGAGCTGCGTCACGATCTCTGCGGCGGACAGGAAGAGCACCTCCGCATTAGGCACGCCGGAAATCAGGGCGCGGTAGTTGCGCGCGCCGCGCGGCTGCACGAATTCGAGGCCCGCCTGGGCGAAGAACCGCGCTGTATTTTCCTGCAACCGCCCCTTGGACGGTACGGCCAGAACGAGCGGCGCCGTCATGTCCGATCTCCCGCGGTGATGGGTCGAAGTGGGGCGCTGAGCCGATCGAGCCAGATGGCGAAGCCGACCGCCGGTATCGGTTCTTTGGCGCCGAGATGGCTGAGCAAGCCGTCATAGCGGCCGCCGCCGACGATAGGCTTCGTCTCCGGCCTGCCGGGATCGTGGGCCTCGAAAATGAGGCCGGTATAATAATCGAGGTTGCGGGCGAAGTCGGCCGCGAAGACGAAGCTGCCCACATCGAGCCCGCGCGCGGCCATGAAGCCCGTGCGCGCTTCGCACTGATCGAGCGCGGCGTCGAGGTCGAGCCCGGCATCGTGCATGAGCCCGCGTATCTGGCCGATCGCCGCGTCGGGATCACCGGATATGGCGAGATAGCGCGTCAGGAGGTCGCGGATCTCGTCGTCGATCCGCGCATGGCGGCTGGAGGCGCGCGCCAGGAAGCGCTCGGCGATCTCCCCGGCCGAGCGGCCGCCGACGCTGGTGACGCCGGCGATCGCCATCACATCCTCGACGAAGGCGCGGGCCGCCTGCGGATCCTGGCCCTCGATGGCCGCGAGCAGGCCCGCGTGGTCCTGGCCGTTGCGGCCGTTTCCATCCTCGCCGTTGATAACAGCTTCGAGCCGGCCCTGGACGACGGCGCGCAGGACGCGGCGGCGCACCGGTGGCGCGAGATCGAGCTTATCGAGAAGCGCGGTCAGGAGCCCGACGTCGCCCATGCGGATGACCGGATGGGTGATGCCGAGAGAGGCCAGCGCCTCAAGCGCCAGCGCCATGATTTCCGCGTCCGCCGCTTCCGCGTCCGCCCGGCCGAAGGCCTCGACGCCGGCTTGCGGAAACTCGCCCGATGTGCCGGCGCGTAGCCGGAAGACCGGGCCGAGATAGCTGAAGGAGGCGCGGCTGCCTGCCTCGGACGAGGCGAGATAGTCGCGGCTGACAGGGATGGTGTAGTCCGGGCGGAGGCACAGCTCCCGGCCCGCGGCGTCCTGGGTGACGAACATATGCCGGCGGATGTCTTCGCCCGAGAGGTCGAGGAAGACATCAACCGGCTGCAGGACAGCCGGCTCGACCCGGCTGTAGCCGGCCCGTGCGAACAGCGCGCCAAGCGCATTCGCTTGATCGAGTTCAAGCATGACGAAACCCATTCACCTTCATTGCAGGCGTCTTTAGCAAGCGCGCCTGCCACGCGCGACCCAATTCTCGCGGAAGGGTGAATGGCGGCTGGCGCGGGACGCGAAAAGAACGCTTCGCGTCAGCCGTGGCGGGCGAGCACCTTCGTCACGGCGGCGACGATTTCGGCCTCCGGCACGGCGAACTGCGCTTCGGCCTGGCGGGCGAGATAATCCTCGCGGTCCTTGCCGGCGCCGGCGAGTTCGGCGCCGAGGATGAGGTCCTTGATCGTCACCTCGCCCTTGGCGCGCTCGTCCGAACCCTGGATGACCACGCATTGGCTGCCGCGCCGGTCGGCATATTTCATCTGCGCCTTCATGCCGGATGAGCCGAGATAGAGCTCGGCCCGGATGCCGGCCTGGCGCAAGGTGGCCACCAGCTTCTGATAGTGGCCGATCTCGGTACGGTCCATCACCAGGACAACCACGGGGCCGCGACTGGCGGCCGCCGACACGAGCGGGCTGCCGACAGCCTTGAGCGCCGCAAGCAACCGCGACACGCCGATGGAGAAGCCGGTCGCCGGAACCGGCTCGCCCCGGAAGCGCGAGACGAGGCCGTCATAACGCCCGCCGCCAGCGACCGAGCCAAAACGCACCGTCTGGCCTTCATCGTTCTGGACGGTAAAGGTGAGCTCGGCCTCGTAGACGGGGCCGGTGTAATATTCGAGGCCACGCACGACGGAGGGATCGATGAGGATGCGCCCGTCGTCATAGCCGGCGGCGGCAATCAGGGCGGCGATCTCACGCAGCTCGGCGACGCCCTCGGCGCCACGCGCTGAGCCGGCGACGACCGCATCGAGATTGTCGCAGGTGGCGACGGCGTCAGCGCCCCGCGCGGCTGTGAAGGCGAGGACACGCTCGATAGCGTCCGCCTCGATGCCCGCGCCCTTGGTGAAATCGCCGGAGGGGTCCATGCGTCCCTTGCCGAGGAGATCGCGCACGCCGTCGGCGCCGACCTTGTCGAGCTTGTCGATGGCGCGCAGCACGGTCAGTCGCTGGCCGACATGCGCCTCGCCGCCGAGGCCGATCGCTTCCAGCACGCCGTCGAGCACCTTGCGGTTGTTGACCTTGATGACATAGTCGCCGCGCTGGATACCGACATGCTCGAGCGTGTCGGCCGCCATCATGCAGATCTCGGCATCGGCCGCGACCGAGGCCGCGCCCACCGTGTCGGCGTCGAACTGCATGAACTGGCGGAAGCGGCCGGGGCCGGGCTTCTCGTTGCGGAACACCCAGCCGCCGCGATAGCTCCGGTAGGGTTTCGGCAGCACGTCGAAATTCTCGGCCACATAGCGGGCGAGCGGAGCTGTCAGGTCATAGCGCAGCGAGAGCCACTGCTCATCGTCGTCCTGGAAGGAGAACACGCCCTCATTCGGCCGGTCCTGGTCGGGCAGGAACTTGCCCAGCGCGTCGGTGAACTCGATGAAGGGCGTTTCCACCGCCTCGAAGCCGTAGAGCTCATAGGTCTCGCGGATCTTGGCGAGCATATGCTCGGTCGCCGCCACGTCCGTGGGGCCACGGTCGCCGAAACCGCGCGGCAGGCGGGCGAGGAGCTTCTGGGCTTTAGCTTGGTCTGACATGGAATGGCGCCGTGATGACAATCGGAAACGCGGATCGCCCACGTTTCCCTGCGTCCTACCGCAGGCAGGCCCTGCTGTCATCCCCGCAGCGTCAGGACGCGGTATTCGCGCGCAGCCATGCGAGGAGAGCGTCATACCTGAAAGCCTTGGCTTCGTAGAGGCCGATGATGAAGGCGTAGGTGTCGTCAGAGCTCGCGGTGAGCTTCAGCCCGTTGAGCAGAAGAAAGACGTGCGTTATGGCGAAAGCAGCTCGCTTGTTCCCATCGATGAAGGGATGGTTCTGGGCTATGCTTTCCCAAAGAGCTGCCGCTTCCTCCACAAGATCGGAATAGTAGCCGTGCAACGGCCGCGCTAACGCCGCTTCGAGCGCTCCATTGTCGCGAATTCCTCGTGCGCCCCCGAACTGTTCCAATTGCCGGTCGTGTAGCTCGATCGCAAGCTCCAGCGATATGTAGCGTGTCATTTCGCGAGGCGTTCGTAGAGCGTGCCGTACTGCTGCACGCTCTGTTCATACGCCTCAAGCACGCTTTCACGCGAGGCCATCTTTGGTGCGCGCGCGAATGATGACGCCAGCTCTTCGACGGCTTTCTCCAGGAGATCCCCGACTTCGCGGTCGCCGCCGACTGATGCGCGCAGCTCATCGAGCAGGTCGGCATCGACCTCGATCGTGATGGTCGCGCGGCGGGTGGTGCTCATGGTCCTCTCCTGTCAGGAGCCATGATAGCACAACACGCCGCATCCCCATAAGTGGCCGGCAACGTTCATGGATTCCCGCCTCGATCCCGCGCGCCTGATGCGTAACGACACAGAGCAATCAGCCCAGGTCGAGCTTCATGCCGACATGGCTCGCGACGAAGCCGAGGCGCTCGTAGAACCGGCGGGCATCGGTGCGCACAGTATTGCTGGTCAGCTGCACGAAGCGGCAGCCCTTGGCGCGGCAGGCGCTGATGGCGTGGGTGATGAGCTCGCGGCCGAGACCCTTGTTGCGGTGGCTCTCGGCAATCCGCACGCCCTCTATCTGGCCACGCGTCGACCCCCGGTAGCTCAGGCCGGGAATGAAGGTCAGCTGGCAGCAGCCGACGACCTGACCTTCGTCCTCCATGACGATGAGCCGGTTGTTGGGATCCCGAGTGATGGCCGTGAAGGCCGCGACATAGCCGGCGGGAATGGCGGCGTCCGGCAGGATCTCGCGCGCCTTGCCGAGCTGGTCGTCCGCAAGCATCTGGATGATCGTCCGAAGATCGTCGACTGTCGCATCGCGGATAGTGGTCATTGGCCACCTGAAAGAAAGGGAAGAACGGCATCGAGCACCGCCGCTGGCGCCTCCTCGGCCACGAAATGGCCCGCCGGGACGCCTGTTCCGGTCATGCCGGGCGCGAAGGTCTTGTGCCACGCGGCCAGTGCCGGTCCCGCCCCGCCGGAGAGGTAACTCTCGCCACATACGAGAAGGCTCGGGCAGGCGAACGTCTTCCCGGCGTCAAGATCGGTCTCGTCCTGTTCGCGATCGGGCCCTGCGCCGGCGCGATAGTCCTCACAGAAGGCATGGATGCGGTTCGGCTCGTTGCTGGCGGCGCGATAATGGGCGAGCGCGCGCGGATCGAAGGCGCTGAGGTCGCCCGTGCCCGACCAGGCCGCCAGGAGCCCGTCGAAGTAGCGCTGCGGGTTCTTCAGGATCTCGGTCTCCGGATGGGGCGCGGGCTCCGCCAGAAAACGCCAGTGCGGAGCGACGCTTTCGTCCCGCGCCATGCGCTGCCATTGCACCATCGTCGGGACGATATCGAGCAGGGCGAGCGCTGTCAGACGGCCGGGATCGTCGAGCGCCAGCCGATAGCCGACGCGCGCGCCGCGATCGTGCCCCATCAGGGCGAAACGCGCATGGCCCAGCTCGCTCATGACCGCGACGACATCTTGGCCCATCGCGCGCTTGGAATAGACCTCATGGGCCGGGTCGCTTTCAGGCGCCGTCGACCAGCCATAACCGCGCAGGTCCATAGCGACGACGGTGAAATGCTCGGCGAGCCGCGGCGCCACGCGGTGCCAGCAGACATGGGTCTGGGGAAAGCCATGCAGCAGCACGAGCGGAGGGCCGGAGCCACCCGAGCGGGCGAAGATGCGGCCCATGTCCACATCGATCCAGTGGGATTGGAAACCGGGAAAGAGATCAGCGAGATCTGGCATGGGTCGGTCCTCGGGCTCACTCTCGTGGCAATTCATGCAGCTCCGTCTCGGTTCCCGCAAGGCCGGAACATCGGGCAAAAGTGCACGGGCCGCATTTCGCGGGGCCGCCGCGCCTCCGGGCTGCCTCGCCGGGCTGATTCCGATCTTTGCTTGATCTCTGGACGCTGAGGCCCTACGCCTCTCGGCAATGCCGCGCGGCGGCCCTTGTTGCCAAGATCATAGATAAAGTCATGACTGAGACGTCCCCGGTGGCGCGCCGGCGCACCTTTGCCATCATCTCGCATCCGGACGCGGGCAAGACGACGCTCACCGAAAAGCTCCTGATGTTCGGCGGCGCCATTCAGATGGCGGGCGAGGTGCGCGCCAAGCGCAGCGGCGCCCAGACACGGTCCGACTGGATGGCCATCGAGCGCCAGCGCGGCATCTCGGTCGTGACTTCGGTGATGACCTTCGAATATGCGGACCGGGTCTTCAACCTGCTCGACACCCCGGGCCACGAGGACTTCTCGGAGGATACCTACCGGACGCTGAGCGCCGTCGACTCCGCCATTATGGTGATCGACGCGGCCAAGGGCATCGAGGCGCGCACCAAGAAGCTGTTCGAGGTCTGCCGCCTGCGCGATATCCCGATCATCACCTTCATCAACAAGATGGATCGTGAGACCCGCGACCCCTTCGAGCTGCTCGACGAGATCGAGAAGACGCTGGCGCTCGACACCGCGCCCGTCACCTGGCCGGTGGGATCCGGCCGCAGCTTTGCGGGCACGCTCGATATCCGCAACAACGTTATGCGGCGCATCGACACCGACGAGGCCCCGACACCGGTGTCCGGGCCCGATGATCCGTTCATCGACACGCTCTTGCCGGCTCATGAAATCGGGGCCTGGCGCGAGGAGGCGGGGCTCGCGTTCGAGGCCTGCAAGCCTTTCGACCTTCAGGCCTTTCGTGAGGGACACCTGACCCCGGTGTTCTTCGGCAGCGCGCTGCGCAATTTCGGCGTGCGCGATCTCATCGACGCTATCGCCGAAATGGCGCCCGCCCCGCGTGACCAGGAGGCCGACCAGCGGATGGTCGAGGCCAGCGAGCCGCGCATGACGGGTTTCGTCTTTAAGATCCAGGCGAACATGGACCCGAACCACCGCGATCGCATCGCCTTCATCCGCGTATGCTCGGGCAAGCTGGCGCGCGGCATGAAGGCCAAGCTCGTGCGCACGGGCAAGCCGATCACGGTGTCCGCGCCGCAGTTCTTCTTCGCGCGGGAGCGCGGCATCGTGGACGAGGCCTTCGCCGGCGACGTGGTCGGGCTGCCGAACCACGGCACGCTCCGCATCGGCGACACGCTGACCGAGGGTGAGGACATTGTGTTCCGTGGCGTGCCGAGCTTTGCGCCGGAGATCCTGCGCCGCATCAAGCTCAACGATGCGATGAAGGCCAAGAAACTGCGCGAGGCGCTGCAGCAGATGGCGGAGGAGGGCGTCGTGCAGCTCTTCCTGCCGCATGACGGCTCCGGCGCCATCGTCGGCGTCGTCGGCGCGCTGCAGCTCGACGTGCTGAAGGACCGGCTCCAGGCCGAATACGGCCTGCCGATCGACTATGAGCCGACGCGCTTCTCCATCTGTCGCTGGATCGAGGCGAAGGACAAGGTGGAGCACGAGCGTTTTCTCAACGCCCATGGATCCTCGATCGCCAATGACCTCGACGGCGATCCGGTGTTCCTTGCCTCCAACGCCTTCTCACTGAAATACGAGCAGGACCGCTGGCCGGACATCACCTTCACCGACGTGAAGGACTACCAGAAGAGCGCCAAGGCGGCGTGAGTTGATTGGGGCGGTCGATGCGCCCATGACGGTCTAACGGGGAAACTCAGCGTGTCATCCTCGGCGGCGCGCAGCGCCGGGAAGAGGATCCATGAACACTGCCGTTCCTCGAGATCCGCTGGTGTTCATGGTTTTCCTTCCCGCGGGCTTACGCCCGCGCCGGGAATGACGACACCGCTTTTTGCGCTGCGCGCCGCCGAGGATGACACCCTGGACTTGGCTGGAGAGGAACAGGGTGAGGGCATGCGTTCACGCCTTGACCTTGCCCCGCGGGCACTCTTCACTGCCGCGCCAAGCACGAAGGAGTGGCGGACAATGCTGACGATCTGGGGACGGGCCAATTCCACGAATGTGAAGAAGGCCCTGTGGTGCGCAAGAGAGCTCGACCTCGCCTTTCAGCGAATCGATGCGGGCGGTGCCTTTGGCGTCGTCGGTGATCCAGACTATCGCGCGATGAACCCGAACGGCCTCGTCCCCACCTTGAAGGACGGCGACCTCATCCTGTGGGAATCGCACACGATCGTGCGCTATCTCGCGGCGCGGTATGGCGACGGCTCGCTTTACCCAGCCGATCCAGCCGGGCGCGCGTCCATGGAAAAGTGGATGGATTGGACGCTTGGCGGACTGATCGAGCCTTTCCGTTGCGTACTCTGGAATCTCGTGCGGCGCTCGCCCGCGGAGCGGGACAATGCCGAACTCGAACGCGGGCTCGCCGGTTGTGCCAAGTTGTTCGCGATCGTCGATGCGGCCCTCGCCAAACAGCCCTATCTTTCTGGAGCGACCTTCGGCGTCGCCGACATCGCGCTCGGGCCACATGCCTATGGGTGGCTCGGCGTGCCGATCGAACGCCCTGAGCTGCCGCATCTCGCGGCGTGGTTCGCCCGGCTGAACGAGCGGCCGGCCTTCCGGGAGATCGTGGCGATCCCGCTCACCTGACGCTACTCACACCAACCGGGTGCCGGCGAAATCCGAGGCGGCAATTTCGCTGCAGAAGGTCGCCCAGTTGCAGCCAGTACAGGCCGCGCGCGATGTTCCGGCCTTGAAGGCCGCCCGCAAGCGCTCCCGCTCAGTCTGGCCGATCATGAGGCGCTCGCCTGAGGAAACCGGGCGATGCAGCAGGGATGCGACGGCGCGCGCCGCTGCGCTGTCGCGGGCCTCGACACGTGCGGCCAAGCAATGCGCATCTTCAACCTCAGGCCCGGTCAGGAGCGGCGCGCAGATGTCGTCGGGACCGGCCACGATCAGGATATCCTCTGATCTGAGGCGCTCAGTGACCGCGTCGAGATTGGCGGTGAAGGCCGCGGAATAACCGCGGCCGGCATAGGTCAGCATGCACAGGAGGTGGTGCGGGCGGAGCCGGACCGTCACCCGCGACGCGCCCTGGCGATATGGCCTCCCGCCGTGACGAGCGCCGCCGCCAAGGCCGACTTCAGCACCGCGCCGACGAGAAAAGGCACCGCGCCGACGGCGATGGCCTTGCTCAGGCCGAGCATTCCGGCGAGCCATGCGGTGCCCAGCACCAGGGCGAAGAGATTGGCGCCGAGCATCGCCGTGAAGGCCAGGAGCCAGTGGCGCCCGAGCCATCCGCGCTCGGCGCAGAAGCCGACGCCCGCGGCC
This sequence comes from Chelatococcus sp. HY11, assembly GCF_018398335.1. Lineage (NCBI taxonomy): Bacteria > Pseudomonadati > Pseudomonadota > Alphaproteobacteria > Hyphomicrobiales > Chelatococcaceae > Chelatococcus > Chelatococcus sp. HY11. The sequence continues at coordinate 2,162,179 of NZ_JAHBRX010000001.1, read as the reverse complement.
ATGAAAGGAAAGGCCAGGAGATAGCCGGCCGTCGGCCCCACGAACGGTGCGATGCCGCTCGAGCCCCCCGACAGGACAGGCAGGCCGACCAAGGCCTCGGCGAGCCAGGCGAGCACGGTGATGGCGCCCATGCGCCAGCCGAAAATCGCGCCGATGATGGTGACGGCAAAGGTCTGCATCGTCACTGGCACGGGCACCATCGGAACCGCGATCTGCGAGGAGATGGCGAGAAACACGGTGCCCAGGACGACGGCCCCGAGCCGGATCGGAAACGAGCGGCCTTGCAGCAACAGCGGCGACGGGGCGTCCGACGTGGAAAGATCAGTCATGCGCAGCTCTCCAGATTATAGATAAAATTGAGATTCGATCTACGAATGAATCCACAAATGGCGGCCGGACGCAAGCGAGCGGCGCGTGCTATAGGCGCAAAGGCGCCGGTCGAGGTCGCGATCTTCGAAATTATAGATAATTTGGATAGCCAAGATTTTGCTGCCTAAGTGCCCAGAGGGCCCTAGCCGTCAGCCGACAACAAAGGCCTTGCGTCTTTGGCCGGCAGGGCCGTCGATCGGGCGCTGGCCGATCCAGCGCACATGGCGCGCCAGCAATCCGCAGGCAGTGTCGGTGTCGCCCTGGCGCAGGGCGGCGAGGATGGCGCGGTGATCGTGGTCCGTCCGGGCTTCCCACTGGGTCTGCCAGCTCGCGAAAAGGAAACGCGCGCTCGCCGCATGCAGATCGTCGATGGCCGCAAGCAGGCGCGGCATGCCGCAGGGGGTCAGGATCAGCCGGTGGAAGCGACGGTTGGCCTCCTCCCAGGAACGCACGTCGCGGGAGAGATCGCCGGCCTTCGTGGCGGCCTCGGCCGCCTCGAGAATGGCCGCTGTCAGATGCGGCGCGGCATGGCGCAGGGCGAGGCCTTCGAGCGCCGCGCGCATCTCCGCGACCTCCTTAACCTCCTCCAGGGAGAAGGACGCGACACGGACGCCCCGACGCGGCTCGCTGATGGCGAGGCCCTGGGCTTCGAGCCGACGGAAAGCCTCGCGCACGGGCACATGGCTGGTGCCGAATTCCGCGGCGATATGATCCTGTCTCAGCCGTGAGCCCGGTTCGATGGCGCCGGAGACGATCCGGTCCGCGAGGATCCGGCTGATCCGCGTGGCGATGGTATCGTCCGGTGTCTCTGCTCGTGTCACCACGCCGCGCGCCATTGTCTTGCTCCCCGCAAGGACGATGCGTCAGGAAACGGTTTGCCTCACGCCTTGTCCCGCCCCACCACGCGCCATCCGATGTCGCCGCGACAGAAGCCTTCCGGCCAGTCAATCGCCGCCACCGCCTTGTAGGCGAGGCGCTGGGCCTCGGTGATCGAGGGGCCGAGGCCGGTGATGTTCAGCACCCGCCCGCCATTGGCGAGGTAGCGCGGCCCGTCCTGCGCCGTGCCGGCATGGAAGACAATCACGTTCTCGATGGCATCGGCGGCCTCGATTCCCCCGATCTCGCTGCCACGCTGGTAGGCGCCGGGATAGCCGTTCGCCGCCATGACCACCGTGAGCGCGGCGTCGTCCCACCAGCGTACGTCGAAACTGCCGAGTTCCTCGTCCACCGTGGCGAGCAGTGCGGCCACGAGATCAGTCTTCATGCGCGGCATCAGCACCTGGCACTCGGGATCCCCGAAGCGCGCGTTGTATTCGATGAGCTTGGGCCCGTCGGCGGTGAGCATCAGCCCCGCATAGAGCACGCCTTTGTAGGGGGTGCCGCGCGCCTTCATCGCCGCGACGGTCGGACGGATGATGCGCTCCATCACTTCGGCTTCCAGCGCGGGCGTGAGGACAGGGGCCGGGGAGTAGGCGCCCATGCCGCCGGTGTTGGGGCCTTCATCGCCGTCGAAGGCGCGCTTGTGATCCTGTGCCGAGGCCAGCGCCACCACATGGGTGCCGTCGGACAGCGCGAAGAAGCTCGCCTCCTCGCCGACGAGGCATTCCTCGATCACGACTTCCGCGCCGGCGTCGCCGAGCCCGCCAGCGAACATCATGGCGAGCGCTTCATTGGCCTCCACCAGGCTCATGGCCACCACGACGCCCTTGCCGGCGGCGAGGCCATCGGCCTTGATGACGATGGGAGCGCCCTTCTCGGCGACATAGGCCCTGGCGGCGGCTTCGTCCGTAAACCGCGCAAAGGCCGCGGTCGGGATGTCGGCCTCGACGCAGAGCTCCTTGGTGAAGGCTTTCGAGCCTTCAAGCTGGGCCGCCGCTTTCGTCGGCCCGAAGGCCCGGATGCCGGCCGCCGTCAGGTCATCCACCAAGCCGGCCACGAGGGGCGCCTCCGGTCCGACCACCACGAGATCGATGGCCTGGGCGTCGCAGAAGGCGATGACCGCCGCATGATCCGTCGTGTCGAGGGCGACATTCTCGCCGCACTGGGCCGTGCCGGGGTTGCCGGGCGCGGTGAACAGCCGGTCGCACAGCGGGCTCGCGGAGATCTTCCATGCGAGAGCGTGCTCGCGCCCGCCGGAGCCGATGAGGAGTATGTTCATCTCAAGGATCTCTTCGATGATCGTATGCCAGAGCTGGTGCGATGCGCGGGCGGCCTTCGCCGTCCTCACATGCCGGTCCTCGCGGTCTAACCCGTCAGGGAGGCAGCGACAAGGCTCACGCGGCCGTCATCGCGCCGATACCGCCCCGGGCTCATATTTCCGTTGCCGAACCACGAGCGCGATGCAACTTTCGCGGGCGGAGGGTTTTTGGCGATGGATGGCCGAATCATTACGCTCGCCCAGCAGAAGGGCGGTTCCGGCAAGACGACGCTTGCAGCGCATCTCGCCGTTGCCTTTGCCCGCCTCGGCAAGGCGGTCGCCATCCTTGACGTGGACCCGCAGGGAAGCCTCGGCCAGTGGTTCGAGCGTCGCGAGACCCATTTCGGGCCTGATGCCATCGACATCAGTTTCGGCACCGCCAGCGGCTGGGGCGCGAGGCGGGAGGCCCGCAGCTTGGCGCGTAATCATGACATCGTCATCGTCGACACGCCGCCGAAGTCCGACGTGGAGTCCCGGTCGGCGATCGAGGCGGCCGACCTCGTGGTCGTGCCCGTGCAGCCCACGCAGATCGATCTGTGGGCGACCGACCCGACCTTGCAGAACATCGCGCGTGAGGGCACGCCCTCGCTCATCGTGCTCAACCGAGTCGTGCAACGTGCCGGCCTGACAGGTGAGATCATGGAAGCCATCCAGGCGCTCGGCAGGGACACGGCCGCCGCCAGCCTCGGCAACCGGGTAGCCTTCGCGGCGAGCATCGGGCGGGGGCTCAGCGTCCAGGAAACCGAGCCCGCCGGCAAGGGCGCGCAGGAAATCACCGCCTTGACCGATGAAATCCAACAGCGGCTGACCTCGGCCTGAGGTGTCAGGCCAAACGAAACAGGCCGGGAAGGATCCGGCCAATAGGGGGTCAGGCTGGCGACAGGCCGATGCGCCCCCAGCCGGGCAGTTTCAGGGCCGGGCGGCGGATGTCGAGACCGGCGACGAGCCCGAGAAAATTGATCTCGATGCCCTCGATCCAGGCGACGGTGACGCCAAGGGCGCCCAGTAGGGACAGCTGCAGCCCGCTGCGGCTCGGCGCAAGCCCCGCGAACAGGCTGCCGTTGAACCAGCCGTCAGCGCGAAAGTCCTTGCCGAGCGCGGTTGGCAGCAGCGCGCCGGCCAGCTGCGGCACGCGCGTCGCCAGATACGACACGAAGGTATTGGAGTTCGGACCGGGCCATGCCGCATAGCTGCCGAAGGCGGCATGGGGATAGGCGGCGATCGCCGCCTCGATGCGCGGAATGAGCGCCTGCGCGTCCGGTCCGCGCATCGAGAACAGAATGCTGGGCTCGTTGCCGAACCAGCGGGCGTCGGCTTCGCGGTGGTTGGTCCTGACCGGATTGCCCCAGCCCACGACATCGTAGCGTTGGTAACGCGTGGCACCCGCGTGCTTCAGCACGATCCAGCTGTGATGCGCCACGATGCCCCGCCAGCGCCCGACGCGGGCGGCGAGCACATGGACCACTGCCTCGGGCTCGGCGGTCGATTCCGGCAAGATGCGCGCTGAGGTCCAGTCCGCGTCCGACCAGGAGCGCGGCCAGCCCCTCTCGTGCCACCACGCCGCATGGGTGGCGAGCGGAATGAGGAACAGAATGAGGATCAGGAGGCAGACGCGCTTGATCAAGACGCATGCCTCCGTGACGGACCGTTACAGGAGAGGGCCGGACAGACGCAGGACATTCTCGACAAACCGCTCCAGGAAGGGCCTCGCGGACCAGCTGCTCCGTTCGAGCAGCTGCGAATCCGAAATGTAGGTTTCCTGCAGGCGGCGCAATGTCCTCGCGAAATCTTGATCATAGACGAACAGCGCGACTTCGTAGTTGAGCCATAAGCTGCGCATGTCCAGATTGACTGTTCCGAACATGGATAGCGCGCCGTCGGCTGTAATCGACTTGGTGTGAAGAAGTCCGCCTTTGTAAAGGTAGACATTCACGCCCATTTCGAGCAGTTCATCATAGTAGGATCGACTGGCGTAGCGGCTGAGCAGCGAATCGACCCGCTCGGGAAGGATGAGCGAAACTTTCACGCCACGGCCGGATGCTGCGCGCAATGCTCGTAGCAATGACTCGTCGGGCACGAAATACGGCGTGGTCAGGACGAGTTCGGATGTGGCGGCGCTCACGAGCGCGAGCAACATCAACAGAAGCCCGTCACCCGTTTCGCCGGGACCGGATGCGACAACCTGCATCGCGGCACCCGGCCCCTCGGCGTCCGGCTTGATCTCCTCATTGCCCCCATCGCCGGCGAGCGCGTCCGCCGTCGTCGCGGGTGTCAGAACCATCTGCCGTCGGGGCGTGAGAATGAGGGGCTTGTCGCCGGTCTCCAGCGACCAGTCCCCGACCATCACAGCAGCCAGCGAGGTCACCACGCCGCCTTCGAGGCGCACCATGGCATCGACCCATTCACCGACGCCGGCATCCTGCTTGAAGAAGGCCGGATCGACGAGATTCATGCTGCCTGTCCAGGCGATGGCCTGGTCGATCACCACCACCTTGCGGTGGAGCCTGAGATCCGTGCGGCCGACGGCGCTGCGCAGGAGCCCGACGGGCAATGCCTCGCGCAGTTCAACGCCGGCCTCACGCAGCCGCTGGGGTTGACCCGTTTTCCACCAGGGCCGCGCGCCCAGCGCATCGATGAGGACGCGGCAGCTCACCCCACGCCCTGCCGCCCGGACGAGTGCCGCGAGGACTTCGTCCGCCTTCCCGCCGGCGTTCCAGATATAGAACTCCATCAGGATGCTGGTTTTGGCGCCGTCGATGTCCCGGGTGATCCGGTCGAGAATTTCATCGGTGCCGGACAGGAGTTCGAAAGCGTTGTCCTTCGTCAGGCTGCTGCCGGCGGTGAGCAGGCCGAGATGGTGGATGCCATTGGCGCTCGGCGGAAGGTCTGACCAGTCGATCTCGGGCGCGATGTCGCCGTCGGTCTGGTCCGCGTCACTCTCATAGACCTGACGCAGATGCTGAAACCCGCGTGAGCGGCGACCGCTGATGCGGCGATTGCCGATGAGGAAATAAAGCAGCGGACCAACGAAAGGCAGGAGCGCGATCAGAAGCAGCCATGCAAGCGCGACGCCCGTGGCCGGACGTTTCATGATCACGTGGATGGAAATCCCCGCGATAACCGCGCCATGCGTCAGCCAAATGAGATTGGCCGGATCAAGAAAAGTCAAATTACAGGCACCCTGTCATAGTGTACTGGCACGACGCGCAAACATCCCCGTTGCCTGTCTATTCATAGGCCATCAGCGCAAGCAAGGCAGTTGCAAAAATCAAGGGCGTAACGGGACGGTTCATTCATCTCGGGAATAAGCATTTGACCCTATCGCGCGATCGGTCGTCAGCCCCTCGGGGCGACGCATTGTTTAACGCGGGAAGACGGTGGATGTGCGCCTCGCCGGCTGAGTGACGCCGGCGACGCGGAGCTGTCAGACGTGTTTCGCCCCACGGAAAAATCTTGATGAACAGATCGTTAACGCGGTCCCCTGGCGCTGGGCTGCCATGCCGAATTGTAATAACCCAAAAGGCGCGGAGCGTGCATGATAGGGCGTCCAGGGAACGTCCAGAGGTGAGCGGCGAGAGCCGTCTCCAGCTATCGCCGTGATACTGTCAACGCATGCGCGCGGAATGCTCTATGCCGTGCTCGCCAATCTCGTCTTCGCAGGCTGCGATACGGTCGTAAAGCTTCTTTCGACCCGTCATCCGGTCTTTCAGATCATTACGATGCAGGCCTGCGTGGCGTCCGTCGTTGTGCTTCTCGTCTTCATGCGTGGTGGTTATATCGCCAAGCGAAGCGGGCTTGTTCATGATCGGCACATCCGTAATCCCAAGCTTCTGGCGTTGCGCGGCCTTCTCGCCGGGATCGGATCGACGGCGGGCCTTTATGCCTTTTCCTTGCTTCCTCTTGCCGATGTCTACGCGATAACTTTCGCATCGCCTCTTTTGGTGACCATGGCATCTGTTCTTATCTTGCGGGAGGAGGTCGGTATTCGGCGCTGGGCGGCCGTGATTGCGGGCCTGATCGGCATTCTCATCATGGTCCGGCCGGGATACGCGGCGGTCAACATGGGCCATATTGCGGCCTTCATCAGCATCTTTGTGTCCACGGGCGTGGTGCTGATCATGCGGTCGATCGGCGCCACCGAAAGCCGCAACATGATGGTGGGGGCAGTGCTCGCCGGCCAGCTGATGGCCGGCATTCCCGGCACCTTCCTCTGGTTTTCCCCGCCTTCGGCTTTTGATATCGGCCTCGTGGTCGTGGGCGGCCTTCTGAATGTCGCGGCGCAGTTCCTGTTTCTCGAATCACTGCGACTGGCGCCGGCCTCGAGCGTCGCGCCGATGCAATACACCAAGCTCGTCTGGGCGCTGATCGTCGGCGCGCTGCTGTTCGGGGATCTGCCGACGGTCCACATGCTGCTCGGCGCCGCCATTGTTATCGCGTCCGTGCTTTACATGTTCCATCGCGAACGCAAGCGCGGGGTGGCCCCAAGTGTCGCCTGATAGGGGAGATGTCGCATAGGCTTGTATAGCCTAACGGTGCGCTCATCGCATAAGCGCTCGCGGCCTGAACGGAGCTCGGCCAAGACGATCCGCCTTTCCGCTTGATCGCGTGTCGCCAGCCGGTATCGTGCCGCCATGAGCGACAGCATGACGGGTTACAGCTTCGCGGGTGAAGGTTTCGCGACGAACACCCAGGAATGGACGGTCTCGGGCCTGTCCGGCGCCTTGAAGCGGACGCTTGAGGATGCCTTCGGCCATGTCCGGCTCAAGGGCGAGGTCTCCGGCTATCGCGGACCGCATTCCTCGGGCCATTGCTACTTCGCGCTGAAGGACGAGGGCGCCAAGCTCGAAGCGGTGATCTGGAAGGGCGTCTTCAACAGGCTCAAGATCAAGCCGCAGGAAGGGCTGGAGGTGGTCGTCACCGGCCGCATCACGACCTTCCCCGGCTCCTCGAAATATCAGATCATCATCGAGACCATCGAGCCCGCCGGCGTCGGCGCGCTCATGGCCATCCTGGAGGAACGCCGCCGCAAGCTCGCGGCGGAGGGGCTGTTCGACGAGGCGCGCAAGCAGCTCCTGCCCTTCCTGCCCACCGTTATCGGCGTCGTCACCTCGCCGACGGGCGCCGTCATCCGCGATATTCTCCATCGGCTGGAGGATCGTTTCCCGAGCCATGTGCTCGTCTGGCCCGTGCGTGTGCAGGGCGAAACCAGCGCGGCGGAGGTGGCTGCCGCGATCAGCGGCTTCAACGCGCTTCCCGCCGGCGGCGCCATTCCCCGGCCCGACGTCATCATCGTCGCGCGTGGCGGCGGCTCGCTGGAGGACCTGTGGTCGTTCAATGACGAGGCGGTCGTGCGTGCCGCCGCTGACAGCGACATTCCCCTCGTCTCGGCTGTGGGCCATGAGACGGACTGGACGCTCATCGACTACGCGGCCGATCTGCGCTGCCCGACGCCAACCGGTGCTGCGGAGAAGGTCGTGCCCGTGCGCCGCGAGCTCGCGCTGCGTCTCGCCGATCTCGGCCGCCGGCATGGCGAGGCGATGGCGCGGCTCGGGGAGCGTCGGCGGACCGAATTGCGGAGCCTGACGCGGGCCTTGCGCCGGCCGGAAGATCTCGTCGCCGCGCCGCGCCAGCGGCTCGATCTAGCCGCCGGCAAGCTTGTCCATGGCTTGCGTGTCAACGCGCGCCGGCATGAAGTTGCGCTCGGCGCGCTCGCCCAGCGTCTCCTGCGCCTGTCGCCCCATCTGCAACTCGAACAGGCGCGCGCGCGGCTGGCGCGGGCGGGGCAGCAGCTCGACCGCTGTTTCGCGGCCAACAGCCATCGCCATGCCCAGGCCTTCATGCGCGTGGCCGGCAAGCTGTCGCGCCGGGGCCTCCGGCACAGGCTTGATCGGGGCCGAGATCGGCTCGCTCTCGCGGGTGCCCGCCTTGGCGAAATGGCACCTGAAATCGTGGCGCGCCGCCGCAAGGCGCTTGAAAGCGTCTGGAAACTGATCGACAGTCTGGGCCATAAGGGCGTGCTTGCCAGGGGCTATGCGCTTGTGCTGGACGAGGCGCGTCATCCCGTCCGCAGCGCGAGCGCGGTCACGGTGGGCATGCCTTTGACGATCATGCTGTCCGATGGTGATTTCGGCGCAGTTGCGGTTGACGGCGCGGAGGCATCCGGAACGGGAGCGCGTGGAGGGGCCCGCGGTGGCCGCAGCGCGGCCCGGAAGACGGGTGAGGCGGCGGCAAAGGCTGGCCCGGACACGCAGAGCAGCCTGTTCGACACCTGATCGCGCGACCTATGTAGCAAGGGCGTAACCATGAACCGGCATGACTATCGCTTCAACGGGAATGGCGAAGCGAGCCTCCAGTATCTCGACGCGGATTTTCGCGTGCTGAAGCCGGGCAGCTATGTGGTCTGCTCGGTCACTGGCGAGCGCATTCCCCTCGACAGGCTTCGCTACTGGAGTGTCGACCGGCAGGAGGCCTATGCCTCGCCGGAGGCCGTACTGCAGCGCCACAAGGTGCTGCGTGCGGTTTAGCGGGTTCTCTGATCTGATGAAAACGCTGAACATCGTCCGTCATGGCCGGGCTTTGTCCCGGCCATCCCGATCCCTGTGGCTCGCGCTTTTCCGATCGGGATCCCCGGCACCAGGCCGGGGATGACGCCGGTTGGGCAGACGCTTCAAGGTCGTCGGACAATGCTCTAGGTCTTTGTTTTTGAGCATTTTCTTCACGCGAACCGGTTTCCACTTCGCTTGAAAATGCTCTAGCGGGCGCGCTGCCGGCCCTTCTTCGTTTTGCGCAGCCAGCCCGATATGAAGGCGGCCAGGCCCGTTTCGTCATCGGGCACGAAGCGCACGGGCAACACTGCGAGGCCGGGCAGATGGCCGATATCGTCGCCGAGGCGCGCGACATCTTTCTCCGTTGTCACGAGCAGGGCGTCCAGAGCCAGGGCGCGGGCCGCCAGGGCCTTCAAGTCCGCCGGGGTATAGGGCTGGTGGTCACCGAACGGCGCTTCGTCGACGACCTCCGCGCCGATGGACCGCAGCGTCGCGAAAAATTTCTCCGGCCTGCCGATCCCGGCGAAGGCCGCGACGCGCTTTCCGCATAAACCGGAAGCGGCCTCTGCGTCGGGCACAAGCTCCCCGGTGAAGATGGGGCGATGGCGGGCAATGTCCGTGACGGCCGCGCGGGCCGGGCCACGACCGACCATGATGAAGGCGTCGACATGGGGTAGTTGAACGGGCAGGGCGGCGCGCAGGGGGCCGGCCGGAACACAGAGCTGGTTGCCGAAGCCGGCCGTGCCATCGACAACGGCGAAAGTCACCGTCTTGGCCAACGAGGGGTTTTGCAGCCCGTCGTCCATCACGATGACCGACGCGCCCTCGGCTTTGGCGAGCGCGGCGCCAGCCGGCCGGTCACGCGAAACCACTACGGGCACGTGCCGGGCGATGATCAGAGGCTCGTCGCCGACGGCCTCCGCGTCATGGGGGCCGGGTGTGACGATAACCGGGCCGGGAAGGTGCCCGCCGTAACCGCGGCTCAGCACATAGGGCGTTTCCTGGCGCGCGCTGAGCAGATCCGCGACGGCGATGGCAACGGGTGTCTTGCCGGCGCCGCCGGCCGTCAGATTGCCGATGCAGATGACGGGACAGGGTGGCTTCGCGCCGGAACGTCCCATGCGACGCGCTGTAATCGCGCCATAGATCAGGCCGATGGGCTGCAGAAGGCGGGCGAGGAGCGTGGGCCGCGAACGCCACCAGAACGACGGCGTGCGCATCAGTTGGCCGTCATCCGGCGGGGGTGGTGCCGTGAGGCCTCGACGATCATGCCCGGGCTTCCAGGTGCATTTGCAGGATATAGGGCTCGATCGCGTTCATGGTGCGCTCCACGGCGCCACCGAGCTCCTCAACCGTCGCCGCCGCCGCCCGTGCCATCGAGCGGGTGCGCGCGGCATCCGAGAACAAGAGCGAAAGCGCGCGTGCGAGGCTTTCCTCGTCGGAGATCGGCAAGGCGCCGTCGCGACGGTCTATGGCCGCGTAGACATCCGCGAAATTATGCACGTAGGGACCGTGGAGGATGGCCGTACCCAGCTTGGCGGGCTCAATGGGGTTCTGTCCGCCGAGGGGCACGAGCGAGCGCCCGATGAACGCGACCGTCGCGAGGCGATAGAACAGTCCGAGCTCGCCGATCGTATCGGCGACATAGATGTCGGTATGCCGGTCGGGCAGCAGCCCGTGGGAACGTTGCGCCACGGTGAGCCCGGCCCGCCGGACAATCTCGGCGACGGCCTCGCCCCGATCGGGATGGCGGGGGGCGATGATCGTCAGGAGGTCCGGCTGGTGGGCGAGCAGCATCCGGTGCGCGGCGGCGACCATCTCCTCCTCGCCGCCGTGGGTGCTGGCCGCGACCCAGACCGGCCGGTCGCCGATGAGGCCCGTGAGGGTCGCCAGAGAGGATGCGTCGGCGGGCGGCGCCGGCACGTCGAACTTGAGATTGCCGGCGATGTTGACGCGGGGCGCGCCGAGCGTCGCCAGGCGCTCGGCGTCGGCCTTCGACTGCGCCAGGCACAGGTCGAAACTTTGCAGGAGATAGCGAGCGCTCTTCGGAAAACGCCGCCAGCGGCGCAGCGCGCGTTCTGAGAGCCGGGCATTGACCAGAATGAGAGGGATGCCGCGCTCATGCACCTCGCTGATCATGTTCGGCCACAGTTCCGATTCCGCGATGAGGACGAGATCGGGCTCCCAGTGGTTGAGGAAGCGCCTGACATAGCGCGGCACGTCGAGCGGCATGAACTGATGCAGCGCGCGCGGCGGCAGACGCCGGGTGATCATCTTGGCGGAGGTGACGGTGCCCGATGTGACGAGTACGGTGAACCCCCGGCGCGTGAGGCGCTCCATGACAGGCAGAAGAGAGACGATCTCGCCGACGCTGGCGCCGTGAACCCAGGCGATGCGCCCGTCGGGTCTTGACCGGCCGGGAAAGCCCCGTCGTTCGGCAAGGCGCGTCGGGTCTTCCTTGCCACGTTTCTGGCGCCACCGCAGAACGAGCGCCGCGACGGGCTCGAGTGCCGCCATGATCGTCCCGTAAAGCCGAAGCAAAAAGCTGTCACGCATGCTCATGCGAGGGGGGCTCCTGCCAAACGGCTCAAGGGGGTGCCTATCCAGTGTCTCACGTCACCTTCATCCACGACACAATCGTCAAAATATGGCTAAATAAATAGGGCCGAGCGGCTTTGGGAAGGCCGCGCCTTCTCGCGGAGATGCTGGTGAGGCCGCCGACCGTGTTCAACAGTAGTAGCCCCTGTGCGGTTCAAGTCATCTCTGACCGTCAACAGCCTCTAGGCAGGCATTGCAAGTGCAGAATGGGCCGATCGACAACACGTGAATGTAACGTACTGAATAGCGGTGAAAATATCAGGCGGCATGGCTTTTTGTGTCAGCCGCCATGGAACGCGCGCCTGGATCCACAGCACCGATGCGGCCATAGGCGCGCGCATGCACCGCATCGAGTTCCTTCTCAATCCTGAGACGGCAGGCCTCCAGTGTTTCAGGGTCGGCGTCGCGCGGGACGGTGATGGGCTCGCCGACGGCGATGGCGCCCCGGCCGAAGGGCAGGCCGATCGACGCACGGTCCCAGCTGCGAAAATCGATGCGCCGGCTCGTGACGACGGCCACCGGCACGACAGGCCGGCCGGAGAGCCGGCTGAGCATCACGATCCCGTCTCCGCAGACACGGGAGACCTTGGGGATGTCGGCGGTCAGCACCACCATCTCGCCATCGGCCAGGGTCTTGAGCAGGCTCCGCAAGGCCGCGGCGCCTCCCTTTTCGCGGACCTTCGTGCCGCGTGCGCCGGAACCGCGAATGGCGCGGATGCCGAGGCGGGCCAGCGCGATGGCGTTGAATTCTCCGTCGCCATGCCTTGAGACGAGGGCGGCCGCCCGGTCCTGCGGCCTCTTGGCAAAGGGGATCATGAAATGCTGCCCATGCCACATGGCCACGATGACCGGCAGGGGGCCGATACGGGCGTAGGCGGCATCGGCGCTGCCATCGAGGTCCCAGATGAAAGTGTTGGTGCGCTGGACAAGCCGGAGATAGCCCGCAAGCAGGTGCCCGAGCAGGGACTGTACCGGGCGCGATCGCAGCAACCGCTTGAGGGGCTTGGCCATTATGTCCGCTGGGGTCCCGCGATCAGACAGCGTCCGGCGTCAGAAGCCGGTGCAGGTGCACGATGAAATAGCGCATATGGGCATTATCGACGGTCGATTGCGCCTTGGCCTTCCACGCGACATGGGCGCTCCTGTAGTCGGGATAGATACCGACGATGTCGAGTTTCGACAGATCGCGGAAGTCATATCCGTCCAGATGCTCCAACTCGCCGCCGAAGACGAGGTGGAGAAGTTGTTTGCTGCCGTTCTCGCTCATGGTCTAGCTCCGCGTAAAGCGCTCTGGCTCAGGTTGTGGGGCCCGGCCGCCGAGGCGCTGCAATGGCCGCCAGAGCTTGCCCGTGCAGCTGAGGCGTTGCTGCGACAAGTATGCCATGGGTTGGCCGGGGTTTGTTATAGACGGGTTGGCGGCCGTCCGCCTCCGTCAGTATGGCGCCGGCTTCGGACAGAACAATGTCGGACGCGGCGATATCCCAGTCATGCGCATCGGATGAGGCGATGCCCAGATCGAGGCTGCCATCGGCCACGAAGGTCAGGCGCAGCGCCAGGGACGGAATTTTCGGCTGCGGCAGCGTGCCGGACACATGCCGGGCGACGCGCTCGAGCTCGGGTTTCGGGCCGGCGATGCGCAGGCCCTCATCGGCGCTGCGTCGCGGCGCATGCATGGGGCGCCCGTTGTGGGTGGCCCCGTGGCCGCGGATCGCCTCATAGCTCGAACCGAGCGCCGGCGCGTGCACGATCCCGGCGATCGGCCGGTTTTCCACCATCAGGGCGATGGCGACGGCCCAGCGCGGGTCACCCGCCGCGAAGGCGCGCGTGCCGTCGATCGGGTCGACCACCCACATGATCCGCTGGCTAAGCCGCGCCAGGTCATCGGTCGTCTCTTCGGAAAGCCAACCAGCCTCGGGCAAGGCGGCCGTCAGCCGCCGGCGAAGAAGCCTGTCGACGGCGATGTCCGCTTCCGTGACCGGCGACCCGCCCATCTTCGCCCAGGTGCGGGCCGTCGTTGCCAGGCCCTCGCGGAAATGGGCCATCGCCGCGCGGCCGGCCTCCTCGGCGGTCATGCGCAGGAAAGCTCGCAATTGGGTCGGCTCAGTGAGGGAAAGCGGCATCGGCCCCGAACGGTGGATGAGAACGCTTGTGTTAAGGGCCTTCTACGCCCGCGTCAGTATCCGGGCAACAGTTCCGGGCGCAACAGTGTGAAACAGCCGGGCACAGGCTCCCATCAGCGATTTTGCGGCGCGGGCGTGCCGCTCATAATCATCGCCGAGATCACGGTCATCGCGGTATGTATTGCGGCGAGCCATTGGCTCAGATGGAAAGGTTTCGTTGAGCATCATTTGGCGTTTCGCGCAGTTACACGATCTTAACCGAACACTTTAACCGGATATGGCGCCGATGTCTGCATGATGGCCGTGTCGATGCGAGAGCTTCGTTTAAGAAAGCCAGAGCTCGTCAAGCAGAAGGTGTCAGATAATGCCAGGCGTCCCACCCCATCGGGAAAGCCGACCCGGCGACAACTGCGCAATGCAGCCTGAAACCGGGGCGGCTATGTCCAAAGAGGTCAGAAAGCCCGAGCCGTCCGAGAAGCCCAAGCCCTCCGAGAAGCCCAAGCAGGGCGGCGGGCCCAAGCAGACCAAACAGCCTAAGCCTGCGATGGCGTCCTTTCAGCGCACGGCGGCGTACGAGGGACGCGGCGCACGCGCCGACGTGTCCCGGCATTGGGGACTTGTCTTCAAGCCGCTGGGCGGTGGCATGTTGGGCGGTGGCATGCTTGGCAGTGGCATGCTTGGCGGTGGGCTGGAGGAGCGTTTCGCCCTGATCGTCGTGGACGGAAGCCGGCAGGATGTCGTCGGCTTCTATGATGCGATCGATATCGTGGCCCAATGGCAGGCCTATGCGAAGGCCGCCGGCCTGCCATTGCTCCTGCCGCTCGGTGCAAGAAGCGACGCCTATGAACGGCTCTACGATCATGTCGGCGCCGTGCGGCTTGGCGCCTTCAGAGCCGGTCGGCGCCATGCCTTGCTCTCCGGCCGCCGGCCCCGCTTCCTCGTGCGCCGCAAAACGGCATCTCTGCCGGAGCGACCGGTCGTCTGGCGCTGATCGCGCTCAGAAATTTCGCAGGATGGCGTCGAGCGTCAGGCCGGCGAACAGGAGGAGGCCCGCGTCGCGGTTTGATTTGAAGAGTCTGAGCGCGCCTGCCTCATCTCCCAGGCGGATGCGGGAGAGCTGCCACGCGAGATGGCCGGCGAAAGCCGCGAGACCGCAATAGGCGACGACGCCAGCCTGCGCCAGAACTACGGCCGCGAGAGCAAGCAGCACGGCCACCCCGTAGCAGAGGCCAATCCCCAGTCGGGCGTGGGCGCCGAACAGCCGTGCCGAGGATTTGATCCCGGCGATCGGATCGTCCTCGATATCCTGGAGGGCATAGATCGTGTCATAGCCCACAGTCCAGGCGATCGCCGCTCCGTAGATCAGGAGGGCCGGTGGATCGAGCCGTCCGGCGAGAGCAGCCCAACCCATCAGGCCGCCCCAGGCGAAGGCGAGGCCGAGCACGAGCTGCGGCATCGATGTCACCCGCTTCATGAACGGATAGATCGCAACGATGATCAGCGATGCGAGCCCGACCATGATGGCGAAGCCATTGAATTGCAGTAGGACGGCCAGTCCGATCAGACAGAGCGCGACGAGAAGCACCAGCGCCTGCCGTGGCGTCACTTGTCCTGACGGCAGGGGGCGATGGCGCGTGCGAGCCACCATCGCGTCGAGGTCGCGATCGACGATGTCATTGTAGGTGCTTCCAGCGCCACGCATGGCCGTCGCGCCGATCAGGAACAGCACGAGATGCCAGGGGTCGGGACCCGGCCGTCCGAGCGCGCCGGCGGCCAACGCCGCTGACCACCAGCAGGGCAGCAGGAGCAACCACAAGCCGATTGGCCGGTCCATGCGCGCCAGGCGCAGATAGGGACGCCAAGCCTGCGGGGCGTATCGATCGACCCAGTTGCCGGGGGGAGCGTCGGGCAGGGGACGGTCGATACTGTCGATCATTGAGCGATCATATCTGCGCGGGCTGAACCGCCTCCGTGCCCATATCGGGGCGGAAAGCGCGGCGGAGGGCGTCCGAGAAAGATTGGCCGGTGAGGCGATCGCCGGGGCATTCCCCGGCTCCGTTGCTGCCGAACGTCCGCAGGATCAGAGCGCGCCTTGGGGGATACGCATGGGGCCTGTCAGGACGTCGCCGCCCGGCGGAACGTTGAAAGGCGAGTTCGACTGTTGCTGCTGCTGGGCCCGCTTCTGCATGGTGGCCTGTTGGGCTGCCGCGTTGCAAGCCTGCCCACGGAACTTGGTGACCCGTGAGTTGTCGGCCTTGAAGCCATTCACGAAGTCGTCCGGGATCTGGCACCAGTCCTTGTTGGAATCGACCCATTTCAATGTGGTCGAGCCATTGCTGGCGAGATTCGTCAACAGGGAGCAGGCCGATTTCGCGTCAGGCTTCTTTCCAAGCTTGTTCAGACGCTCGACGAGCGCCTTGCGCTGATCGAGGTATGTCTTGATCTGCTCGCAACCGGATGCCTGCGCCGCGGCAGGAGAAACCGCAGGGCCCATGAACGGCGCGAGCATCAGCCCAGCGAAAAGAGCCAGGTGACGAACCCGCAAACCATCCAACCGTTTCATCAACCAACCCTCGATTGCCACCATTAACGATAAGTTTAATTCGCAATAGGGAAGATTGCCACCCCTGGGCCGCGCTCTCCAAAAAGAGATTGACCTGAAGATGCGTAATCCCCACCCCGAATGATGCACCGCGGCATCCGCACGAACGCGAAAGAAACGGCTTGCATTGGTCTATGGACAAACCAAGCCGCAAAGGCAAACCACTGAATTGCCTTTACCTGCTCTTTCCGTCCACCGCCACAGATGCTGCAGGATTGTGGCCGTTTTCGAGCGGATCTGCCCCGCGCGGGCCCGCATCAAAAAAACGCTGCCGGCGGCTTTACCCGCCTTACAATGTCGTGATCACTGCCTCGGGATGATGCTGGCGGGCCTTGGCACAGCCGAATCACCCACACCAAAAGCTCCAATTGCATGACGGTCAATGACGTGAACGGAACCGCTCTTCCATCCTCGCACCGCTCGGCCCGGGCGGCACGCCTCTTCCTGGACGCCGGCCTCGGGGCCGATGTGGTCGTGGAACTCGACAAGGCGCAGGCGAACTACCTCGGCAATGTGCTGCGCCTGAAGGCCGGACAACCCGTCCTCGTCTTCAATGGCCGCGACGGCGAGTGGCGCGCCGATGTCGAGACATCGGGGCGAAGGGGACTGGCGCTTCAAATCCGCACGCAAACCCGGGAACAGACGACGCTGGGCCGGATTCACTACCTTTTCGCGCCGCTCAAGCAGGCCCGGCTGGACTATATGGTGCAGAAAGCGGTGGAGATGGGCGTCGCGAGCCTGACGCCGGTCGTGACGCAGCATACGCAGGTCACGCGCATCAATCATGACCGTCTCGTGGCCAATGTCATCGAGGCGGCGGAGCAGTGCGGCATCCTCTCCGTGCCGGAGGTCAGGGCGCAGATGCGTCTTGCCGAGGCAGTGGCAAAACTACCGCCAACCTGCCGGCTCATTTTCTGCGACGAGGAAGCGCCAGAGCCCGACCCGATCGCGGCCCTTGCCAGGCTGGACGCGGCAGGCGAGGTCGCGGTCCTCATCGGGCCTGAAGGCGGCTTCGACGAGAACGAGCGCCGCTTCTTGTCCGCCCACCCTGGTGTGCTGCGGCTGGCGCTCGGACCGCGCATTCTGCGCGCCGACACGGCGGCCGTCGCAGCGCTGGCTCTTGTCCAGGGCGTTGTCGGCGACTGGCGGGACCTTGCGCCACGGGCTGGATAGCGCCACGCCCAACCTCGCTCGGATTTCGCGATCCCATAGTCCATTGCCGAGCTGCGTTCAGCACTCTATCTACTCCAGCAATTGTCATCATGCCCGATGCCGGGCCGCAGGGAAGTCTTTGTATGGCCCGGGATTCCTCGAACGCGTCGCCGATTGCCTCTCGCGATGAGCTGATTGCCTATATCGCGGAGGGCGCCAAGCCTGCCGAGCAATGGCGCATCGGTACGGAGCACGAGAAGGTCCCGTTTTATGTCAAGGACAACCGGCCGGTGCCCTATGATGGCCCGCGCGGCATCAGGGCCTTGCTCGACGGGATGCAGGGTCTGCTCGGCTGGCGGCCGATCATGGAAGGCGACCATCCCATTGGCCTCGAGGACGTGACAGGCGGCGGGGCCATCTCGCTCGAACCCGGCGGGCAGTTCGAGCTGTCGGGCGCTCCCCTGACGACGCTGCACCAGATGTCCTGCGAAACCCAGGCCCATCTCGCCCAGGTGCGCGAGGTGGCGGAACCCCTTGGCATCGGCTTTCTCACGCTCGGCATGAGTCCGCTGTGGAGCCTGGACGAGACGCCGGTGATGCCGAAGGGGCGCTATGAGATCATGCGCCGCTATATGCCGAAAGTCGGTCAGCACGGCCTCGACATGATGTTCCGGACGGCGACCGTTCAGGTGAACCTCGATTTCGCTTCAGAGGCGGATATGGTTCAGAAGCTGCGCATCGGCCTCGCGTTGCAGCCGCTGGCAACCGCATTGTTCGCCAATTCGCCCTTCACTGAGGGCCGTCCCAACGGCTTCCAGTCCATGCGCTCGCGCATCTGGCTCGATACCGACGCCGATCGCACCGGCATGCTGCCCTTCGCTTTCGAGGAAGGCATGGGCTATGAGCGCTATGTGGACTGGGCGCTCGACGTTCCAATGTATTTCGTCAAGCGCGGCGACACCTACCACGATGTGACCGGCGCGTCGTTCAAGGACTTGATGGCGGGGCGCCTGGCTGCCCTGCCGGGCGAGCGCGCGACGCTGTCGGACTGGGCCAATCACCTCTCCACGCTGTTTCCCGAGGTACGCCTGAAGCGCTATCTGGAAATGCGCGGGGCCGACACCGGCTCGACACCTTTCCTCTGTGCGCTGCCCGCCTTCTGGGTGGGCCTGCTCTATGATGAGGTCGCGCGTGACGCCGCGTGGCAGCTCGTGAAGAACTGGAGCAACGCGGATCGCGAGACCCTGCGTCGTGATGTGCCTGCTCAGGGGCTGGCCGCAACCGTTGCGGGGCGTCCGCTGCGCGAGGTGGCGCGCGAGGTGCTTCAGCTGTCACGCGCGGGCCTTGTCCGGCGCGGTCGCCGCGACGTCCAGGGCCGCGATGAGGCTCATTTCCTCGATATAGTGGATGAGGTTGTCGCCACGGGCGAAAATGCCGCCCAGCGCATGCTCGCGCGCTATGCCGACACCTGGCGTGAGACCGTCGAGCCGGTTTTTAAGACCTACGTTTACTGACCTCACCGCGAAACGGACCTCGCGCAGACCAGGGTCTGTCATGGCGGTCTGTCACAGGCGGACCCGCACGAAACGCTGTTCGAGAACTTCCTGGCCCCACTGGGCGCCGGTCCATTCCTCGGCACAAACAAAGCCGTGTTTCTCGTAGAGGTGCCGCGCGGCCTCGAGGCCGCTGAACGTCCACAGATGCGTCTCGGCGAAGCCTTGCTCGTCGACGAAGGCGAGCGCTGCCCCAAGCAGCCTTCGCCCGACGCCACTGTTGCGCACCGTGTCATCGACAATGAACCACCTGAGATGCGCGATATCACCGCCCAGATCTTCACCGTCAATGGCAACCGTGCCGATGATGGTCCCATCGAGCACGGCGGTCCAGATCGCGTTCCGGGGGCTCTCCAGACGGCCGCAGAATTCAGCGGCGCCGCTCGCGACGACGGATTCGAACCTCTGGCCGAAGCCTGCGACCCGCGCATAGTAGAGGGCGTGCATCTGCGTGAGGCGGGCGATAAGGCCCGGGCGGTATCCCCTGCCGATGTCTGAGGCTGGAATTCCGGCTTCACCGTTGGCCTGAGCGGCGAGCGCGTTGGCGTAGAGGCTTAGCCCTTCGAGGACAGTGTGCTCCTGCCCCGGTCTCAGGCGGCCAAGCGCATCAACGACCTGACCGCGCGCGAAAGCATGAATGGCGTCAACGCGCTCTTTTCCGGAAGCCGTCAAAGACAGCATCTTGACGCGGCCATCGTCATCGCCTGCTTCCTCCCTGACGTGGCCGGAGGCGACCAGCTTGCGCAGCATTCTGCTGATACTTGATTTTTCGAGATGAAGGCGCTCCGCGAGATCCCGGGCCGTGATCCCACCTCCATCGAGTTCGATCAGCGCATGAACCGCCGAGGGAGAGAGATCAGTGCCGGCGAAGGCGCCTCCCATGAAGCCAAATTCGCGCACGAGCTGACGCGATGCGGCGCGTATGGCATCGATGGAATGCAGCGCCGAAAGAGGAGACATGCCTGGGCCTTTGTCCGTTTGGTTGTATGATACAACTAAATGGACAAGAACTGATTTTATGTCAAGCGGCGCCTCGGACAGGGCGCGCCGCTTGCCAGCGCCTTAGCCGAGTCCTTCGCCAAGTCGTTTGCCAAGTCGTTTGCCAAGACGTTTGCCAAGTCGTTTGCCAAGACGTTTGCCGAGACGTTTGCCGCCTCGGTTTCAATTCAGACCGGCAGAGCTCGTCCTGTCTTTACCGCTCATACACCCTGAGCCGCGATAAGCCGGGCCGCTGGTTTGGATTTAACGTCTTCGACAGGGCTTGCCGCCAATGCTCTCTCCACGACGGGAGACAGGCATGTTCAAAGCGTATCTGCGGAACGAGAAGGCGGCCACGACGATCGAATACGGGGTCATCGCTGCCTTCGTCGTGGTCGGCATCATTGCCAATCTCTCGATTATCGGTCCTAGCATTCTAAGGCTGATCGAGACCGCTTCCAGCTCGCTGCGCTGAGCCGCTTCCAGGCCGGCTGGACGATCCGGCCGAGAAAACGCCTCCAAATCCCAAGACAATGCATTGTGGCGCGCTTAAAGACGATCGCGTCGCCTCGCGGCCGAAGCCTTGGCTACTCGGCCGCCAGTTCGATGAACTGGCGGTCGCGGCGGAGGTTGTCGAGGCTTTGGATGATGTGCTCGGCAAGGGCCGCGCTGAGCGCCGACGAGGCGCGGTTGTTGCGCACGAGGCCGATCTTGCAGGAGGGAAGCGCGGGGAAGCCATCCGACGGGCCGAGCACGCGCATGCCTGGACGAACGGCGCTTTCCGGCAATACGGCTACCGCGAGTCCCGCCATGACGGCCGCGCCGACAGCGGTCGAGTTCCAGCTCGAATACAGGATACGATAGTTTTTGCCCGCGCTGTCGAGCGCTTCTGTCGCGCTCTGGCGCCAGTTGCATGTCGAGCGTCCCAATGCGAGGGGTATCGGCGTTTCCTCATGGGTGCAATGCCGGGTGGACGTGACCCACAGGAGCTGCTCCACGCGCACCACCTCGGCCAGATGTGGCCGGCTTTCGATATGCGTGATGATCGCGAGGTCGAGATCCCCGGCCTGGATGCGCTCCAGCAGGATAGGGGTGGGCTCGCAGACGACAGTGACCTCCACCTTCGGATTCGAACGGGAGAAACGAGCCAGGATCTCCGGCAGATAGCGGTCGGCATAGTCATCCGGCAGGCCAAGGCGCACGCGGCCGGCAAGGTCGGCCTCGCCGAAGCTGGCCAGACACTCGCGGTTGAGCTGGATGATGCGGCGCGCGTAATCAAGAAGACGCTCGCCATCCTCGGTCAACCGGGAGTGTCGTCCGTCACGCTCGAAAACGGCGAGGCCTAGCCGCTCCTCGAGCCGCTTCATCTGCATCGAAACTGCCGACTGAGTCTTGTGGACGAGCTCCGCCGCCCGCGTGAACGAGCCCGTATCGGCGATCGCCACGAATGTCTTGAGTTGATCGGAGTCCAGAAGATGGGACATGGCATCCCCGCGCGATTTCAATGATGCGATATCCAATCATATTTCGTGATGATTTCAATGAAAAACATTCTCTGTAGTGATTCGTCCGCTTGGGCTATAGTGCCCTTGCATCCAGAAAGAGGGATCGAACGGCTGCGGCCATCTTGCGCTTCGTTTCGGAGCGTGATGGCGCGCGCCCGTGTCTGCTCGCCTCTAAAGGCAAAAGGATCGGTTCGATGGAAGAAGCTTTATGCAGTGAAAACAGTAGCTTGGTGCATGGCCGGAAGAGTGGTCGGGTCGTCTCCGCTTCGGTCTGGGGCGCCAGGGTCCAGAGGCTTGGATGGATGGTCGCCTTCCAGATCGCGCGCATCGCGCGGGCTCTGCGTCACCGGCGCGAGGTGTGGCAGCTGACGGAATTCGACGAGCGCGCTCTGCACGATATCGGTTTATCGCGCAGCGATGTGGCCGGCGCCTTGTCCCAGCCGCTCCATAGCGACCCCTCTATTATTCTCGCCGAGCGTGCGGAGAAGCGCGTTCGCAAAGCCATGCGCCGCGCATGAACGCATCGCGACAATGCCCGGGACGACATAGTCCCATGACTTCAGGTGACCACAAGGGCCATTGATTTCAGTCAGTGGCCCTTTTCTTTTCAGCGCGCAGGCCGGAGTTTCGACCGTCTCCGATCGAATACCTCCCATCATCGGAGCTATCGTGCGGCCTCCCCCTCGGCGAGAATGTCCCGCGTTTCGGCGCTGAGGCCTTGAGAGGACGTCGGAGGTTCCGTCAGTGGCTCCGGTGTGACGACCGCTGCCAGGCCGTGGTGAAGCAGGTCTGCCCCTCCCAGGAAGCCTTCGCTCTTCTGTAGCATCAGCCGTGCGACGTCGCGCCGCCGCACATCATCCTGCACCGCGATCGCGTCCTCCCGACGATAGCCGAGTTCCTCCAACGCGGCCCGCCCCAGGGTCAGCGCGGATTCGAATGTCTCGCGCAGCTGATAGTCCACCTCCTGCTGCATCAGCGTGATGGCATGGGCGCGATCGATCGCTCGGGCATAGACGGCCGCGCCGGGAAATTCCGCGCGCAGAAGTTCCACGATCGTCGTCGCGGTCTCAGGGCTGTCCACGCAGACACAAATCACGGTCGCCTGCGCGGCCCCTGACGCGCGCAGCACGTCGAGCCGCGTTCCATCGCCATAATAGACCCTGAAGCCGAAGCGTGATGCCTCGCGGATGCGGTCCACATCATGATCGATGACGGTCACGTCGATCCGCTGCGCGAGGAGGATCTGGTTCACGACCTGCCCGAACCGGCCGAAGCCGATGACGATGACCTTGCCGGTCGCGTCCGCAAGCGCGTCGAGATCTGTCGCTCCGGCCTCCTCCGCGGGGCGCGTGCGCTCCAGTGCCCTGTCCACGATCTTGGCGAAGATCGGACCGATCAGCATCGTCAACGCGGCCATCGCCGTCACGATCTGGACCTGGTCCCCGTCCAGCAGTCCGCGTGATCCCGCAAGGGGAAATATGACGAATGAGAATTCGCCCGCCGGCCCCAGCAGCGCCCCCATCCTGAGGCTGTCGCGCCAGGTGCTGCCGAAGATGCGGCCCGCGACGGCGCCGATCAGCGTTTTAGCGAGGACGAGAGCGGGCACCGCAAGCGCCAGCAGCCCGACATGCGCGATCACCACATCGATGTCGATCGACATGCCGACGCTCATGAAGAAGAGGCCCAGCAGCACGCCGCGAAAAGGCTCGATATCGGCCTCCAGCTGGTGGCGGAAGTTCGATTCCGCCAGGAGCACGCCAGCGAGGAAGGCGCCCATGGCCATCGACAGCCCGACTTTCTCCATGATGAAGGCGGCGCCGAGAACGACGAGCAAGGCAGCGGCGGTCATGACTTCACGCGCGCCACTGGAGGCGAGCAGCCGGAAGAACGGGTTGAGCAGATAGCGGCCGATGAGCACGACCGCGGCCACCGCGATCAGCGCGCGGGCGATCTCGAAGAGCGTGGCAACGATGCTGCCACCGCCGGCGCTGAGTGCCGTCGTCGTGGCGAGCAGGGGCACGAGCGCGAGGATTGGGACGATCGACAGGTCCTGGAACAGGAGGATCGCGAAGCTGCGCTCGCCATAGGCGGCATGAAGCTCGCCGCGCTCCTCCAAAGTCTGCAGGGCGATGGCGGTCGCCGACAGGGCGAGTGCGAGGCCGGTGACGACACTGCCGCGCATGGGAATGCCAGCAGCGGTCAGCGCCAGCATCGCGACGCCGCCCGTCATCAGGAGCTGCGTCAGCCCTAGCCCGAAGATGTCGCGGCGCATGGCGAAGAGCCGCGACAGGTTGAGTTCCAGCCCCACGATGAAGAGCAGGAGCACGACCCCGATCTCGGCGACGCCGGCAACCGTCTCTGGCTCACCGATCAGCGCCAGGCCATCCGGACCGATAAAGACGCCGGCACAGAGATATCCAAGCACAGCGCCAAGGCCGATGCGCCGGAAGATCGGCACGGCCACGACGGCCGCGCCGCAAAAGACGAGGACCGGCAGCAGGTAGCTGGCATGGGAGGCGCTGTCGTTCATGGGTTGCTCTGCGAGCTCGAAGGAAAGAGATGGACCGAGCCACTGCCGGGATGCGTACGACGCCTCGATCGAGGCGTCGGTGATCTTGTGTCGCCATGAACTAAGGCGGGGGGAGGGCGCTGTCGATCAAACCATGGCGTGCCAGGGCGGTGGCAAGCCCCTGCGGGGATCCGAAGACATGTCCTGTCAGTCCCGCCAGCTCCGCGCCGCGCACATTGCGAGGTTTGTCGTCGACGAAGAATGCCTCGCGCGGCGCGACGCCGACACGCGCCGCCAGAGCGCGAAAGATTTCGGGATCGGGTTTCTTCAAGCCGAACATGGCGGATACGAACAGGCGCTCGCCGAACAGCGCGGGGAGGGCGGGAAAGAGAGTGCCGATTTCCTCCGCGACGAGAAAGCCGTTGTTGGTGAGCAGCGCCACCGGCACGCGCGTCTTCACCGCCTCCACCATGGCCAGCACCTCGGGGCAGGGGCGCATGGCGAGCCTTCGCGCGTTGACCCAATCCGCGCGGGTCAGCGGGTAGCCGAGACGCGCCCCGAAGCCGGCCAGATAGCGGGCCGAGTCGAAATCCCCTGCGTCTGACCGCGCCTCAAAACCGGATTCCCAAATCGCGGAGAGGATATAGTCTGCGGGGCGGCCGCTGAGGGCGGCGAGCGCATCGATGCGGGCTGCGCGATCATAGATGCAGAGGACATCGTCCATATCGAAGATCGCGAGCTTCACCTGAGACATGATATTCGACCTATTGAATCGCGCTCGGCTTGACATGCCATGCCTGCTACCGCCACATCCAGCTATGTTCAGCCGGAACCGATGATGACCGCTGTCTTAGATGCTCCTGTTGCAAAGCCGCCACTGACGGTGCTGATCTGCGCGCCGCGTGGGTTCTGTGCGGGGGTCGTTCGCGCCATCGACGCCGTTGAAAAGGCCCTCGCGCTCTACGGTCCGCCAGTCTATGTGCGTCACGAGATCGTCCACAACAAATATGTCGTGGAAAGCTTGAAGCGCAAAGGCGCCATCTTCGTGGACGAGCTCGACGAGGTGCCTGATACAGAGGCGCCCGTCATCTTCTCCGCCCATGGCGTGCCGAAATCCGTGCCCGATGAAGCCGTTAAGCGTCGTCTTTTCGGGATCGACGCGACCTGTCCGCTCGTGACGAAAGTCCATCGTGAGGCTGAGGTTCATCACAAGAAGGGGCGGCACGTGCTGCTCATCGGGCATGCCGGCCACCCCGAGGTCGTCGGGACGATGGGGCAATTGCCGCCGGGTACAATCTCCCTCGTCGAGACGATCGAGGATGTCGGGACCATTGCCGTCGCGGATCCCGACAATCTCGCCTATGTCACCCAGACGACCTTGTCGGTGGATGACACCCAGGCGGTGGTCGATGCGCTGAGGGCGCGTTTCCCCAGCATCGCCGCGCCACACAAGGAAGACATCTGCTACGCCACGACCAATCGCCAGGAGGCGGTCAAACGTGTGGCGCCCCAGGTGGATGCGATGATCGTGGTGGGATCGCCGAATTCGTCCAACTCCCAGCGTCTGCGTGAAGTCGCCGAGCGCGCCGGTTGCCCCGTCGCCCGGCTCGTTCTGCGCAATACCGAGATCGACTGGAGCGTGTTCGCGAACATTCGCAGTCTGGGCGTCACCGCGGGCGCCTCCGCCCCCGAGATCCTCGTTGAAGAAATTATCGATGCTTTCGCCGAACGTTTCGATGTAACGGTGGAAACGGTCTCGATGGCGGACGAAAGCGTGTTCTTCCCGCTGCCCCGGGCCTTGCGGGACCAGGCGGCGGAGTAGGCCATGGCGGTTTATACGGAAGTGAGCGACGAGGAGCTCGAAGCCTTCGTCGCAGGCTACGACATTGGCCAGATACGCGCTGTGAAGGGTATCGCCGAGGGGGTCGAGAACTCGAACTTCCTGCTCCATACCGAGCGCGGCTTTTATATTCTGACGCTCTACGAGAAGCGCGTCCGTCAGGAAGACCTGCCGTTCTTCATCGGCTTGATGGACCATCTCGCCAGGCGTGGCATCATCTGCCCGGAGCCCGTGCGCATGCGATCCGGCGAAACCCTGGGCAGGCTCGCCGGCCGGCCGGCGGCGATTGTCACCTTTCTGGACGGCGTCTGGGTCAAGCGGCCGGCGGCCACCCATTGCCGTGCCGTTGGCAGCGCGCTCGCTGCTTTTCACAAGGCCGGCGCGGATTTCTCCACCCGGCGGCCGAACAACCTGTCCCTGTCCGGCTGGCGTCCTTTGTTCGAGCAGGCGGGCGAGGGCGCGGATCGTGTGGCGGCCGGCTTGACCGAACGCACCGCAACAGCCCTCGCGGAACTCGAGCGTGACTGGCCGACAGGCTTGCCGCAGGGCGTCATCCATGCGGATCTCTTCCCTGACAACGTCTTCTTCATCGGAGCGAAGCTCTCCGGGCTGATCGACTTTTATTTCGCCTGCAACGACGCGCTCGCCTATGACCTCGCGATCTGCCTCAATGCCTGGTGTTTCGAGGCGGACGGTTCCTTCAACCTGACCAAGGGGCAGGCGCTCATCGACGGATATGAGTCCCAGCGCGTGCTCACGCCTGAGGAAGTCGCGGCCCTGCCGATCCTATGCCGTGGTTCGGCCTTGCGCTTCATGCTGACCAGGCTCGTCGACTGGCTGAACGTGCCGCCGGGGGCCCTGGTGAAGCCCAAGGACCCGCTGGAATATGACCGCAAGCTCGCCTTCCATCGCCGCGTGACGGACGCGCGCGACTACGGGTTGCGCCGGTGACGGCCGACCGTGTCGTGATTCATACCGACGGCGCCTGCTCCGGGAACCCGGGTCCGGGCGGCTGGGGTGCGGTGCTCGCGTACAAGGGACACGAGAAGGAGCTTTCCGGCGGCGAGGCGATGACCACCAACAACCGTATGGAGTTGATGGCCGCGATCGCCGCTCTGGAATCTCTGAAGCGCGCCTGCACCGTCGATCTCTACACGGATTCCCAGTACGTCCGGTCAGGCATCACCCAGTGGCTCGCTAACTGGAAGGCGCGCGGCTGGCGCACGGCGGACAAGAAGCCCGTGAAGAACGAGGACCTGTGGCGGCGACTTGATGAGGCGCAGGCGCGTCACACCGTGTCCTGGCATTGGGTGAAGGGCCACGCCGGCCATGTCGAGAACGAGCGCGTCGACGCGCTGGCCCGCGCCGGCATGGCGCCGTTCAAGGCGGGGCGTTGAACGCTTCGCAAAGCCGGCCCGGTACCCTGCAAAATTTGCAGCCCCAAAACGGCACATTGTGAATTACTTCTGCTCAACCTGATTTTTACCTAAACCCAGCATGATCCGGATTGTCAGTTGCGTAACCGGATTATCGCGTCATGGGTATTGCTTTTAACCATGCCGCTGGAGCCTCGCCCCGGAGTAAGGTCTCGCGTACCGGGGCGAGGGTGCCAGTGGAATCGGCGGAATTTCATCCGCTTCCTGTCGATCAGGTCCTGGTCGGCGATTGCGTCGCCTCCCTGAACTCCCTCCCGGCCAACAGCGTGGACCTCGTCTTCGCCGATCCTCCCTATAATCTGCAGCTTGAGGGTGCGCTGACCCGGCCGGACAATAGTCTCGTCGATGCCGTCGATGATGATTGGGACAAATTTAACAGCTTTACCGAATATGACGCCTTCACCCGTGCCTGGCTCGCGGCCTGCCGCCGTGTTCTCAAGAAGAACGGCACGTTGTTCGTCATCGGTTCCTATCACAATATTTTCCGGGTCGGCTCATCGCTGCAGGACCTTGGCTATTGGATCCTCAACGATATCGTCTGGCGCAAAGCCAATCCGATGCCGAATTTCCGTGGCCGGCGCTTCACGAACGCCCATGAGACGCTCATCTGGGCGGCCCACAGCGCGGACAGCAAGAATTACACCTTCCATTACGAGACACTGAAGGCGGGCAACGACGATGTGCAGATGCGCTCGGACTGGCATTTTCCGTTGTGCACCGGCGAGGAGCGCCTGAAGGACGCCAACGGCCAGAAACTCCATGCCACGCAGAAGCCGGAAGCCTTGCTGGCACGCGTCCTTCTTGCCGCGAGCAATCCGGGCGACGTCGTGCTCGATCCCTTCTTCGGAACGGGCACCACGGGCGCGGTCGCGAAGCGTCTAGGCCGTCATTTCATCGGGCTGGAGCGTGATCCCGGTTACGCCGCCGCGGCGCGTGAGCGGATCGCCGGCATCGAGCGGCTCTCCGGTCCGGTTATATCGGCGGCGCCGGCGAAACGCACAGAGCCGCGGGTACCTTTTCTGGCGCTTGTCGAGGCCGGCCTCGTCACACCGGGCGAGACGGTGACGGATCACGCGGGCCGCCATCACGCGGTCATACGCGCCGACGGCACGCTTTGCGCGGGCCCGGCCGTGGGATCGATTCACAAGATCGGTGCGCTCGTCCAGGGCTTCCCATCGTGCAACGGCTGGACGTTCTGGCACCTCGACCGCAACGGCCGCCGCGTTCCGCTCGATGATCTGCGCACGACCATCCGGGCGGAGATCGCCAGGGCTGCTTGAGCAATCACCCCTGTGACACATCGCAAGCCGATCCCAAAAGGGTCGGCTTTTTTTGTCGGCGAGGGCGACCTTGCCGGATGCCAAGCCCGGGCTCGGTCATTTGAAAGGGTGATGATCCGGCTATCGCGGATATGATGGTGCCGTCACGCGCCCAAGATGCACAATATCTTTAGTATATGGCAATCCGGCGGATAGCCCTTGGCCGCATAGCCACGACAAGCGACGAAGTCCGAGCGTTGTTGCCGCCTTCGGCGATCGTGTAGCTCATATATAATGATGGTGACGATATACCTTAAGGCCGCGTGCTTACCATGGTCCGGCCAAGGCCGCGCTCGCAATCATGGAGCGATTAAGCGCCTCTCTGCCAGAGATGCGGAAGGCAACGCAGCGCCGTTACCGGTTCTGGCGACTTGCCACCATTTCGTTACTATCCTATGCAAGCTGGCTGCCGCGCCAGGAGAATGTCTTTTTGTCGGTAGTCCGGGGATCTGCGACACCTTCTTGCGCACAAGGTTTTTTGCAGAGTTGGTATAGGTGGGGGAATGGTTTTTCAGCGGGACGTTCTGCAAACGTGGCAGAGTGACACTCGGTTCATTAAGTCTGCGCTTGATATGGCGCAGGCTGTCGATATCGTTTCATTTGATATATTCGATACGGTTCTGACCCGGCTGGTTGATAGCCCAGTTGATGTATTTGCGGAAGTTGAACGGCGTCTTGTTGATCAGTTCAATGTCGAGGCCGCTGGGTTCGCGATCGCGCGTGAAGATGCCGAGCGCGCGGCGCGGGTTCATCATGGCAGCTACGGCGCGGAAGATATTACTTTCGATGAGATCTACGAGCGTTTCGCGCTCCTTTGGAAAGGCAATCCACAGGTCGTGGCGGACGGTCGCCTGCTGGAATTGGCCGTCGAGGCGGAGGTTCTCGTTGCAGTTCCGGATACGCTCGAGCTGATCGCGGAGCTGCGCCGCCGCGAAATCCCGTTCATGTTCGTATCCGACATGTATCTCCCGGTCGCCTTCGTCGCAGAGAGGCTGGTCGCGAACGGCTTTGCGGGCTGGTCCGAGCTTCTGGTGTCGGGTCATGCCAAAGTTACGAAATCGACCGGCGCGGTATGGCCCGTGGTGGGCGCGCCGCAGCGGCGCATCCTGCATATCGGCGACGATCGGTGGGCTGACTACACCAAGCCGCGCGACTACGGCGTCACGACGCTGCTCTATAACCGCGCCATGTCGGAGCGTCGTGTCGGCGCGCCGCTCACGCCAGCCTTGCTGCCGTTCTCGCGAGCCCAGCGGCTTAGTGAGCTCGGGGCGCGTAGAGACGGGGGCAAGGTGCTTGACCATGCGGCAACCGCGCGGCAACTGGGTGAGGTGCTCGGCGTCCTCATCGTCGGGACCTATGTGCGTTGGCTCGACGAGCGGTTGCGCCGGCACAAGATCGATCGTGTCTATTTCTGCGCGCGGGACGGCTGGCTCATCCAGCGGGCCTGGCACGCCGCCGGCCTCGACTATGTCAACCCGGCGAAGGACAGTTATCTCTATATTGCCCGGCGCCCGCTCAACCTTGCCTGCGGCTATCTGGACAGCACGCCGAAGCGGCTTTCGGAGGAGCTTACGGACTTTCTTTCGAGCAGCGACGGCATCGTGACCCTTGATACCGTGCTGAAACGAGCAGGATTAGACACCATTCCCGGCCTTGTCGCCGAGGTGAGCCAGGAGATTGGCCCCCCGGACACGCCATTGCTCTGGAAAACCGGGCACGTCGCGACCTTCCGCTCGATTCTTCAGCGCCATGCGGGCGATATTCACGGCATTCTCGGGCCGGCCTACGAGGCTATCCTCGGCTATCTTGAACAAGAAGGCCTGTTCGTGGATGGCAAGGTAGCCATGATCGATATGGGTTGGAACGGTACGATGCAGCGGTCGCTTCGCAAGATCGGGCGATCGGTTCGGAAAGACTTCGAAATTGCCGGGTTTTATTATGGGCTCTGGCCGACCGCGTTGGCCAATCGTTTTGCGGCTGGCTATATGGAAGCGGCATTCGCCAATGAGTTCCAGAGCTTCAATGAACAATCCGCGGTCCATGGGGCCGTAGAGTTGCTTGAGGAACTTCATTCGGGGCCCCACGGAACGGTGAGGGGCTATCAACGCGAAGGTGATCGCTGGAAGCCAGCATTAGCCGACAGCCCGGGTGAAAAACATCAGTATCAGTCAATGACACGCCATTTTCAGGATGGCGTGGTCGAAGGTATTGCCGAGCTTTTCAACAACGGAAGCTATCGCGGCCTGACCGTCGAAGATCTCACGGTGGATAACGCCAAGGCGGCACTGGCGGCGGTCATCCTGTCGCCAAGCCGCGCCGAACTCGACATGCTCGCGACGCTTGGACATTGCTCAACCTTCGACCACGCCGCATTCAGTCCCGTTTTTCCGAGCGGTCTGCCCGGATCACCCGAGGAGCGCATGGCGATCTTCCAAAGAACGGGTTGGCGCCTGGGAATGTTACGACATTGGCGTGCAACCAGCGGTGAGGCCGACCGGCACACCGTCAATGAATTCGCCCGCAGTAACCTCGCCCATCTTGGCGAACGCGTCCTCCGGCAGTTTTGGTAGAATGGCCTGCATATGAGCAAGTTGTTTCCAACAAGTATGGATAATATTGAGGTGCGGCCTGGAGGTCGCGTCGCAATACTTATGCGTACGAAGGACCGTCCCGTTCTTCTGGTTCGGGCCCTGGCCAGTGTGCTCAGCCAGACCCACCAGGACTGGCATCTCTACCTCGTCAACGACGGCGGCGCGCCGGGTCCTGTTAATGAAATCTGTGCGCAATATGCGGGCGCTTTCGGTGATCGTCTGACGGTCATCCATCACGAGGCATCAAAGGGAATGGAGGCGGCTTCCAACGCCGCACTTCACGCATCGCGGGGGGATTTCGTCGCGGTACATGACGACGATGACGCTTGGCATCCCCATTTTCTCATGCGAACGGTGGGCTTCCTCAATAATACCGGCAATGCTCATTGTGCAGCGGTCGCGGCGCGATGCCAGGTCGTCATGGAGCGCATCGAAGGCGATACGGTCGTAGAGGAAGCGCGCATGGAATGGGGATATTGGCGGGAAATGATAGATTTCGGGGGAATGCTCTACACCAATTCCATTCCCCCGATCTGCCTGCTCATCCGCCGTTCCGTCGTGGATAGTATCGGCGAATTCAACCGTCATTTGCCTGTCTTGGGGGACTGGGACTATAATCTGCGTATCATGATGGCGGGGGATATTGGCACGATCAACGAAAATTTGTGCTACTATCATCAAAGGTCATTCTCTGCAGAAGATAATGTGTATGGAAATTCTGTCGGGAAGGGCCAGACAAAGCATGATATCTACGGTGTATATTATACGAATAGCCTGATCAGGCCCCTGCTTCGCGACAGTCCGGGTCATATCGGATTGATGCATATTCTCCTGAAGCGCATGAACCAGCAGCAGGATGAAATCCGTTGGCTCAACCAGCAGCTTGGCGAGCAGCTGAGCAATCAGCTCCGTCAGTACGAACCCACGCTGCATACGATTAACCAGATGCTCCGCGGGCCTCGCTGGGCATGGCGAAAGCTCTATCCCTTCCGTCGTTTAATTGCCAAGATGCGGGGTCGGGTCTAAGGGCTGAAAGCGCGATGGCGATCGAGTACGGCAGGCGTATCAACGTTTTTGCATATGAGCTGACCGCTGCAGTAGGGTTGAGGTCTCCCGATTTACCGACTTATCTTGCAGAGCATTTCGCCCAATGCGCGGAAGATCTGATCGTCGCGGCGCTGATAGAGGCGCGCTGCGCGCGGATAGGGCTCGATCCAGCGATGCAGCGTTATTGCGAGATTGGGGGCAATCACCCGATCGCCACCAGCGCGACTTTTCTGCTCAGCCGCAAGCTGGGCATGACCGGTGTCATCGTGGAAGCCAATCCGGCCCTGCTGGACGACCTGCGCGCAGGCCGGCCAAAGGATGAGATCGTGCATGCGGCGGTCACAGATGCGGATAAAGATACCGTGCGTTTGGCGGTTGCCCGGGCCAGCGAACTCAGCTCGCTGGATCAGGCATTCGTTACGCAGTGGCCGGGAGTCGGAGGAGGCCTGGCGGTCGAGATCGATGTCCCTGCCGTACGGATCAACGATCTCCTGGCACGGCATTTTCCGAACGAACCACCGATTTATGTGTCGATCGACATTGAGGGCATGGACCTGCGGGTCCTGAAGGATACCGATTTCGGTCGCTTCCGTCCCTATATCGTCCAAGCGGAACCGTCCGAGCATCATCTCCCTGGCAATGCCCAGGCGATCATCGACCATCTGGCGTCACAAAACTACGTGCTCGTGGCGAAGACCGACGTGAACCTTATCTTCGTCGATGCCCAGACCTTTCCGGACCTTTCGCAGGAGTTCCATGTCATGCAGGAGCGGGAGCGACAGGCCCTCGACGCCGAGCGCGATGCCCTGCAAGAGCGGGTAGCGAAGGCGGAGAGGGACGCGCGCGCCGCGCGATCGGAACTCTCGATCGCGCGGGATCAACTGCGTGAGGCCCAGATGTTGCTCGGGCGGGATACGCGGTAGGCCTTTCCCCCACCGCCGGCCGCGACGCCTTACAAAGGGGCCGCGTCGGGCTTTTGCGGCAGGGGCGTCACCTTAACATTCACATGCCGCGCGCGGCCTGCTCCTAATCCAAAGAGCATGCCCGCGATCGTCACGCCGAGGTAGAGCAGGGCGATGCTGTCCCAGGACCCGGTCCAGCTGTGCAGCAGTCCCGTCGCGAAGGGTCCCGTCGCGGCAAGCGTGTAACCGACGCTCTGCGCCATGCTCGAGAGGCGTGCCGCAACGTGGGAATCCGGTGATCGCAGCACGATGGTGAGGAGCGCGAGCGCGAAATTGCCACCCTGACCGATGCCCAGCAGTGCGGCCCAGATAGCCACGCTGGAGAGCGGTGCGAAAAGGCAGCCGAGCATGCCGACGAGACCCATCGACATGATGATGATGATCATGCCCCGCTGGTCGCGCCGTCGTGCCGCCAGGAGTGGGGCGATGAGCGCCGCCGGCACCTGCGCGAGCACCGATCCGGAGACCGTGAGCCCGGCCGTCAGGGGATCAAGGCCGCGGTCGCGCAGGATCTGGATGAGCCAGCCCAGGACGATATAGGCGAGCAGCGATTGCAGGCCGGTGAAGAGCGTGACCTGCCACGCCAGGCGATCACGCCACAGGCCGGTCACGGCATATTGCACCGGCTTTGCCTGATTGCCGAGCCGCTTGGGTATAGAGGGCCACCACAGGATGGCCGCGAGCACCGCGGGCACGGCCCAGAAGGCGAGCGCCGCCGGCCAGCTGTCGAAGGCTCTGGCGAGTGGGACGGTCGCCCCGGCTCCAAGCGCGCCGCCGGCGCACAGCGCCATCGTGTAGACACCGGTCATCAAGCTGGCGTGTCTGGGGAAGTCCCGTTTCACGAGACCCGGCATCAGCACGCCGATGATGCCGATCGATGCGCCGGCGATGATCGCACTGCCGAGAAGCGGCA
Organism: Chelatococcus sp. HY11; assembly: GCF_018398335.1. NCBI lineage: Bacteria > Pseudomonadati > Pseudomonadota > Alphaproteobacteria > Hyphomicrobiales > Chelatococcaceae > Chelatococcus > Chelatococcus sp. HY11. The sequence goes on along the minus strand of NZ_JAHBRX010000001.1, from coordinate 2,127,943 downwards.
GGAATGAGGGAAAGAGCCGTAGCGCAAGTCCGGCGGCCATCACGAGCAGGATGACCAACACCACCCTCTCGGTGCCGAAGCGACGCGCCAGCGGTGGCGCGGTGAGGCCGAATGCGCCGAGGCAGAGCACGGGCAGGGTAGTGAGAACGCTGACGAAAGTTGTGGACGCGCCGGTGTCGCGCATCAGTTCCTCAAGTACCGAACCGATGCTGGAGAGCGCCGGTCTGAGGTTGAGGGAAACCAGCACCAGGACGACTGCAAGCCACCATCGGGGCAGGCCGGCGGCGGCCACCGGAGCCTGGGGAGGCTCGACCAGCTCTGCTTCTGGAAGAAGCTCGTCCGCGAGCGTCGGCGCGGCGTGTTCTTGCGGAAAGACATGTCCTTGGGGCAAACCGGGCGCGGTTGATCCCGCCACCTCTTTCGTCATTGCATCAACTTTCAGGGCGGCGGAGTAAGTTCCTCCGCCGGAGGCCCGGCCACGGCCGCAAAGGAATGATCGACGAGATGTCGCGCGGCCCGCGCGGCATCCTGCGGAGACTGGCTGACGATGGCGTCGAGCAGCGCTCTATAATCATCCTGCGCGGGACGCGCCGCACCAGCATCGCAGCCCGCTTCTAACAGATTTCCGCCCTGCCGAGAAAGTAGACTGACGGATGAAAAAATGGCCCGATAAAGCAGCCAAAGGGCCTTATTGTGGGCCGCATCGGCGATGGAATCGTAAAAACGATGCCAATTCGGCGCCGCGGCAGGGCTTTTTGACGGGGAGGCGAAGATTTCATCGATGGCGGATGCGATGCGGCTGACATCCTCGAAATCGCGCCGTTCGGCCGCCAGTCGCGCCAAGGCCTCGCTGATGATCCGCCACAGCTCGAGCTGGTCATCGAAGCTCGTTTCTCCGAGCGTTCGCAGCAGGGTGGCAGTATCCGTCCGGCTTCGCACATAGGTGCCGTCCCCCTGGCGAACCTCGAGAATACCGCTGTGGGCGAGGGCTCGCACGGCCTCGCGCACCGTGTTGCGGCTGACTTTCAGGAGGCTTGCGAGCTCAGTCTCCGTCGGGATGCGCGAACCGATCGACCAGGTGCCGGCCTCTATCGGGGCACGGATGCTGTCGATGGCGTCATCGACGAGGGAGCGGCGGTTCGCGGCGGTCAGCATCGGTTTTCGTCCATCCGGCCCGCTCCGGCGGGCGCCAAGGCCCTTCATAATCGACGCCAGATTTTACCGCGGCGATAAGGCGATAGCCGGAATAGTGAGATAAAGCCGCGTTCAGGAAGGGCGGACCTCTATTCGCGCCTTGGCGAGTACCTTGCGCATCAGGCTGGGCAGGGCTTCGGTATCGAGTTTCGCGGCCGCCACCCAGCGCGTGCCCCGGGGGGCGGGGGTGCGTTGCGGAACGTCGGCGCGCAGAACCGTCAGTTCCAGTGGGAAATGCGTGAAGACGTGGCGCACCACGCCGTTCAGCGGGGCCCAGCGCGCCTGCAACGGCGCATGCGCGAGAATGTCGCCGCCCGGGCCTTCAGGAGACCATGGGCTGCCGGGCAGTTCGGCCATGCCGCCGAGCAGGCCTTCCGGCGGACGGGTGCGCAGCAGCACCGCGCCGTCACCGCGCACCGCCACGAAGCTCGTGCCGAGGCGCAATGTGCCCTCCTTCTTGGCGGCCTTGCGCGGAAAGGTCTCCGCCGTGCCGGCGGCGCGCGCCACACACGGAGCCGACCAGGGGCACAACACGCAGGCCGGCCGCTTCGGCGTGCAGATCGTCGCGCCGAGGTCCATGAAGGCCTGCGCGAAATCTCCTGCGCGTCTGTGAGGAACAAGGGCCTGTGCGAGCACCTGGAACAGGGGTTTGGCCTTGGGCAGCGGCTCTTCCACCGCATAGAGGCGCGCCAGCACGCGCTCGACGTTGCCATCGACCGCCGCGGCCGGGATATCGAAGGCGATGGCGCCCACGGCCGCCGCCGTATAGGCGCCGATGCCGGGCAGGGCGCGCAACTGGTCGACATTGGCCGGGAAGCGCGCGCCATGGCGAGCCACGACCATCTGCGCGCAGGCATGCAGGTTGCGGGCGCGGGAATAGTAGCCAAGTCCCGCCCAGGCCTGCATCACGGCTTCCTGCGGCGCGCGCGCGAGGTCGCCGACAGTCGGGAAGCGCTGCAGGAACCGCTCGAAATAGGGCTTCACCGCCGTCACGGTGGTCTGCTGCAGCATGATCTCCGACAGCCAGACGCGGTAGGGATCGGCCGTTTCGCCGGGCTTTGCCCGCCAGGGCAGGTCGCGGCGGTGGCGGTCATACCACGTGAGTAGGGCCGCTGCCTCCACGGAACCCGTGCCGGCCGCCGGTGCGAGAAGATCGGCCTGTCCCTGGCGGGCGCGCGATGAGCGCCCGCGCGGGGACGATTTGCGGATGGACTTCACGGCGGCGGCTTCGGTGTCTACCATGATGTGATCTGTAGCGGCCTGCTCGCGGCCAGGCTAGAGCAAGTCCGTCTGTCACGGATTTGCGACAGCGAACAAACGGCCCCTTTGGGACCGTCTTCTTTTGGGGTCGCGGGTTGAGGCATCGGGATGAGCCTTTGGGTTGAGCTATGACGCGATCTTATCGGCCTAACCAGCGATTCGTGCCGAGCGGTGGCGTCGCAGGCGCCTTCGCGCGTCCGCATCAGCGGCTTCTGGCCAAGCCGCTGGCGGATCTTGTGGATGGCTGCATCGCGCCGGTGCTCGCCAAACAGGGCTTCGCGGCTGCGGATATCATCATGGCCTGGCCGGAAATCGTCGGAGACCGGCTGGCGGGCCACGCTGAGCCTATCCGACTTGATTGGCCGGGCGGAGCCCGTCGGCGCTATGCCGAGGAGGCAGAGCCCGCGACGCTCGTCGTGCGGGTCACGGGGGCCTTCGCGCTGGAGCTGCAGCATATGGCGCCCGTCGTCATCGAGCGTGTCAACAGCCACTTCGGCTGGCGCTGCGTCGCGCGTCTTTCCCTGCGTCAGGGGCCGCTGCAGCGCAGGGCCGTTGCTACCGAGCCGCCGCGGGATCTATCTCCGGCAGCCGCGCGGGCCGTCGAAGACCACGTCGCCGACGTTGCGGACGAAGGGTTGCAGCAGGCCCTGCGGCGACTCGGCCAAGCCGTGCTGTCGCGATAGTCAACCTTTCGCCGCCTTTAGGCCGCTATTGCACGTAACCGTGACTGAACGGTCGCTTGCCAGATGCGTTGCCGCATCTATGGTGTGCGCCGAACAGGCATGCTTTTCGATCAGGCTTGCCTGTAGCTCGAACGTGCCGCCGCGGGCGGCGCCCTATTCAAGGAGACTACCGCGATGACGCTCAGCCGTCGCACTTTCGCTGCTTGCCTCGTCGGTACCATCGCCGCAGGTGTCATGGGTCTCCCGGGGCTTTCCCTGCAGTCGGCCATGGCGCAGTCGCCGACAGATCTCAATGCGCAGGGGCCGCTCGGCGATGTCGTGCTTGGCTCGCCCGATGCCAAGGTCACCATCATTGAGTATGCCTCCTTGACCTGCTCGCATTGCGCGAATTTCCATGAGGCGACCTATCCGACGCTGAAGTCGAAATATATCGACACCGGCAAGGTGCGCTTCATCCTGCGGGAATTCCCGCTGGATCCGCTGGCGACAGCGGGCTTCATGCTGGCCCGCTGCGCCGGCAACGACAAATACTATGCCGTGACGGACCTGCTGTTCGACCAGCAGCGCAACTGGGCTTTCACCGACAAGCCGCTCGACGCCTTGCTGCAGCTGGCCAAGCAAGCCGGTTTCACACAGGAAAGTTTCGAGGCCTGCTTGAAGGATCAGAAGACCTATGATGCGGTGAACTGGGTCAGGGATAACGGCGCCAACAAGCTTGGCGTCAATGCCACGCCCACCTTCTTCATCAATGGGAAGGCCGAGAACGGAGCGATTTCGGTTGATCGTCTGGAGCAGATTCTTAACCCCCTCGTCGGTGGGTAAGGATCACGCGGCGTATGTCACGGCGCGCGCTCCAACCTGTTTGGAGCGGCGCGCCGATTGTTCGACGGGACGTGATGACCCGTCGTGGAGTTCGCCAATCCGCAAGACGGGCTCCTTTCACGCTGTAGCCGGAACACGATCGTTGTCCGCTCGAACCCATGGTGTTCGGCAGACACTCGTTATGGTCGCGCCATGAAGCTCACCCGCCTCAAGATCGCGGGCTTCAAGTCCTTTGTCGAGCCATCCGAATTCCTGATCGAGCCGGGGCTCACGGGCGTTGTTGGCCCAAACGGCTGCGGCAAGTCGAACCTCGTCGAGGCGCTGCGCTGGGTGATGGGCGAAAGCTCGTACAAGTCGTTGCGCGCCTCAGGCATGGATGACGTCATCTTTGCCGGCACCAATGGCCGGCCGGCGCGCAACAGCGCGGAGGTGATGGTCGTCGTCGATAACAGCGCGCGGACAGCACCCGCCGCCTTCAACGACACCGACAATCTGGAAATCGCGCGCCGCATCGAGCGTGAGTCGGGCTCTTCCTACCGCATCAACGGTCGCGAGGTGCGCGCACGCGATGTGCAGCTACTGTTTGCTGACGCTGCGACCGGCGCGCGCTCCCATGCCATGGTGCGCCAGGGGCAGATCGGCGAGATCATCGCGGCGAAACCCCAGGCACGTCGCCGTATTCTGGAGGATGCGGCCGGCGTCGCGGGGCTGCATACCCGCCGCCACGAGGCAGAACTGCGCCTGAAGGCGGCCGAAGACAATCTGTTGCGGCTCGATGACGTGATGCGCGAGATCGAGACGCAGGTCGACGCGTTGCGCCGGCAGGGGCGGCAGGCCCAACGATACCGTCTGCTCTCCGCCGATATCCGCAAGCTTGAGGCGCTCATCCTGCTCATCGCCTTCACCGAGGCGCGCTCCGCCGTCGCGCAGTCCGAGCAGGCGCTGGCCGCCGAGGTGCGGCTCGTCGCGGAACGCACCCAGGCACAGGCTGAGGCCGCGAAGGCGCAGGCCATCGCCGCTCACGCGCTTCCCGGGCTGCGACAGGCGGAAGTCGAGGCCGCCGCTGCCCTGCAGCGCTTGACACTTGCGCGTAACGATCTCGACGGCGAGGAGCGGCGCTCGCGCGAGCGACAGACCGAGCTGGAGCGCCGGCTGGTCGAGATCGACCGTGATCTGGCGCGCGAGCAGGCCTCCGGCAGCGACGCCGCGATGACGCTTCTGAAACTGCGGGGTGAACAGGACGAACTCAGCGCTGTCTCGGGCGACACAGGCGACGCCGCCAAGGCTCTCAAGGCGGAACTGGCGACGGCGGAGGCACGCCTGGCGGGCGCCGAGCGCGAGCTGGCCGTCCTGCAGGCCGAGCTTGCGGACACCGGCGCCAAACACATGGCCTTCGAGCGGTCATTGCGGGACGAGCGGGCGCGTGTCGAGCGCGCCGTGCATGAGCAACGGGCGATCGAGGACCAACTGGCCGAGTTGGACGACAGCGCGGGTGGAGCGGACGCCCTGGAGGCGTTGCGCGAGGGCTTGGCTTTCGCCGAGGAGCGTTCCTCTCTCGCCGAGGAAGGGGTCGCGGAGGCACGCGTCACTATTGAGACGGCGCGCGCTCGCGAAGCCGAGGTCGCCGGCCCCGCCGCTGAGATGGAGCGCCGCGCCCAGCGTCTGGACACCGAGGCGCGGACGCTCGCGAAGCTCGTTGCGGCGCCGGCGGATGGTCCCTGGCAGGGTGTCATAGAGGCCATCACGGTCAGTAAAGGCTACGAAGCCGCGCTTGCCGCCGCGCTCGGCGAGGATCTCGATGCTCCACTCGCCTCCGCCGCGCCTTCGCACTGGGCCGATGTCTCCGCCATGGCGGGAGAAGACCCGGCGCTTCCGGGCGGGGCGGTGCCCCTGGCGGACAGGGTCGATGGACCATCGGCGCTTGCCCGTCGCCTGAGCCAGATCGGCGTCGTGGAGCGCCGTGACGGAGCACGGCTGCGCCCTTCACTGAAGCCCGGGCAACGGCTTGTCTCGCGCGAAGGCGACCTCTGGCGCTGGGATGGCTTCACCGTTGCGGCCGAAGCGCCATCCCCTGCAGCACGCCGCCTTGCCGAACGCAACCGCCTGGCCGAGCTCGAGGTGGAGGCTGCCGAGGCGCGCCTCGCCGCGGATGAGGCGGTCGAGGGATTGCGCGGTGCGCGCGAGGGTGTCGCCGAGGCAGCCCGCCGGGAAGCGGCCGCGATCGAGGCGGAGCGTGCCGCCCGTCGCGAGATGGACAGGGCACGCGAGGCATTCACGACGGCTGAGCGTCATGCGGCGGCGGCGGAGGCGCGCCGCCTCGGCCTTGTCGAGGCAAGGACCCGCCTTCGTGCCGCGGAGGAGGAGGGGCAGGCCCGCATCGAGGAAATCGAGGCGGGACTGGACGCGCTCGATACCCTGCCCGAGATCAAGGGCCGGCTCGACAGCGCGGCGGCGATCGTCGCCGCCCAGCGTGGCGCGACCGCTGACATCAGGGCCAGGGCACAGAGCCAGCAGCGCGAAGCCGAGTTGCGCCGCCAACGCCACGCCGCGATCGCGGCCGAGATCGACGCCTGGACAGCGCGTGCGACGCGCGCCGCGGAGGCAAGCGAGGAACTCGCCGAACGTCGCGCTGCCACGGAGACCGAGCTGGAACAGCTCGCGGACATGCCCGACACGTTCCTGTTGCGGCGCCGCGCGCTCCTTTCGGAGATCGCCGAGGCCGAGGAGAAGCGCCAGGCCGAGGCCGATCGTCTTGCCGAGGCCGAGACGGCGCTGGTGGAGGCCGACCGGCTCGCCAAGGCGGCACTCGATGAACTGGGGACCGCCCGCGAGGCGCGCGCCGGAACGGAGGCACGCCTGGAGGCGGCTCGCGCCAAGCTCACGGAGGTGACACGTGATGTCGCCGAGACGCTGGAGGCCTCACCGGCCACCTTGCATGAGCAGGCGGGTGTCGGCCTCGATTCGCGGTTGCCGGAGGCGCAGTCCGTGGAAACGAGGCTTGTCGATCTCAAGGCGGATCGTGAGCGGCTGGGCGCCGTCAATCTGCGCGCCGAATTGGAATTGGCGGAGGCCGAGGAGAAGCGCGACGGCCTCAGCGGCGAGCGCAGCGACCTGACGGAGGCGATTCGGCGCCTGCGCCAGGCGATAGGCAACCTCAATCGTGAGGGGCGGGAGCGCCTGCTGGCTGCCTTCGACATTGTGAACGGCCATTTTCAGCGCTTGTTCACAAGTCTTTTCGGGGGCGGCACGGCCGAACTGACGCTGATTGATTCGGACGATCCGCTGGAGGCGGGCCTGGAGATTCTCGTGCGCCCGCCCGGCAAGAAGCCCCAGGTGATGACGCTCCTGTCCGGTGGCGAGCAGGCCCTGACCGCGACCGCCCTCATCTTCGCCGTGTTCCTCACAAACCCGTCGCCTGTCTGCGTTCTGGACGAGGTGGACGCGCCGCTCGATGACGCCAATGTCGAGCGCTATTGCCAGCTCTTGCGGGACATGGCCCGGCAGACGGAAACACGCTTCATCGTCATCACGCACAATCCCATCACCATGGCGCAGATGGACCGGCTGTTCGGCGTGACGATGGCCGAGCGCGGCGTTTCCCAACTGGTCTCGGTGGATCTTGAGGTCGCTGAACGCATCCTTGAGGCGAGCTAATGTTGGTGAGGGAGGAAAGTATTTCTCCCGGGTCTCGCAAAAGTTGAAATTGTCGCAATGGTATCAACGGCTTATCGTTTTTCGCCGCATTCTTGACACTCTCCCGGTCGCTCACTATTGTGCGCCGCGTTCATGGAGCCTTGAACTTCGCGCCGACACCCTTAACAAGAGTGCCGGCTTGACGTTTGTCTACATGGATCTCATCTAGCTGCGCCATTGTGCGCCGTCATTCCTAGGGATCTGCCATGGCAGGTGATAAGCCGCCGCCATCCGGGACGAACGGCCCGGCAGGATCCAGGGATCAGGAGCTCGCCAAGCGGCTCCATGATCTTGGTGACAGGCTCGCTGTGGCGGAGAAGGCAAGCCAATCCTCTTCGGGGGAGGGTGGTGCCGGTGGCAAGGCTGACGCCTCGTCGATCGGAAGCGCCATGCGGCTTGCCGGGGAGTTCGCGTCCGGCGTCATCGTCGGGGCGGCCCTTGGGTGGGGCGTGGATCAGTTCTTCGGCACCAAGCCGTGGGGACTAATGATCCTTCTATTGCTCGGTTTCGCGGCGGGCGTGATGAACGTTATGCGCGCGGCCGGGTTCGTGGGGTCGGGATCGAAGAAGTAGCGATCCTGGTCTTTGGTTAGGCGGAGCGCGTCGGTTATCCGGCGCGGACATGGAAGCGGGAGCCGAGCGGCCAATGGCCAGTCCCACCGAACAGTTCCAGATTAAGCCCCTTTCGGGTCCGCTTTTCCACATCAGTGAGTCGCCGATTCACTTCACCAATTCTGCGGCCTTCATGGTTGCGTCGGTGGCGATCGTCATCGTCTTCCTGCTGCTCACGTCGAGCCAGCGCTCGATGGTGCCGGGCCGGCTCCAGAATCTTGGCGAGCTGACCTACGAGTTCGTAGCCAATACGGTTCGACAGTCCGCCGGCAAGGACGGCATGGTCTTCCTGCCTTTCGTGTTCTCACTCTTCAGTTTCATTCTGATGGCGAACGTGCTGGGCTTGCTGCCGTACTCCTTCACCGTGACCAGCCAGATCGTCGTCACGGGCGCGCTGTCGCTCCTCGTCATCGGTGTGGTGATCGTCTATGGCTTCGCCAAGCATGGCATGGGCTTCCTCAAGCTCTTCGTGCCGTCGGGCGTGCCCGGCTGGCTCCTGCCGCTGCTCGTCGCGGTCGAGGTCGTCTCCTTCCTGTCCCGCCCGATCAGCCTTGCCGTTCGTCTTTTCGCCAACATGCTGGCGGGACACATCGCCCTCAAGATCTTCGCGGGCTTCGTCACGATCCTGCTGGCCCAGGGCTTCCTCGCCATTCTGTCGCCTCTGCCGCTCATCTTCACTGTCGCATTGACTGCGCTTGAGGTGCTCGTCGCGGTCCTGCAGGCCTATGTCTTCGCCGTGCTGACAAGCATTTATCTGCACGACGCCCTGCATCCCGGCCACTGATACGCCGGCCGGTTTTTCCGCCATCTCCCAAGGAGCACTAAAGATGGATCCTGTTGCAGCAAAGTACATCGGCGCGGGTCTCGCGTGTCTCGGTATGGCCGGCGCCGCCATTGGCCTCGGCAATCTCTTCGGTCAGTTCTTCGCCGGCGCGCTGCGCAACCCGTCTGCGGCCGATGGCCAGCGCCCGACCCTGCTCCTCGGCTTCGCGCTGACGGAAGCTCTTGGCATCTTCTCGCTTCTCGTCGCGCTGCTGCTGCTCTTCGCCGTCTGAGGCGAAGCGATATTCGAGTGATGGCGACCAGACCTTCGGAACTTGTTTCCGGGGGTCATCGCGCGATGCGGAGTTGACGAATGGCCGAACCGGTCACGACTGGAGCCGAAGCCCATGGCGGCGGCGCATTCCCGCCGTTCCAAGCCGAGACGTTTGCGTCCCAGCTGTTCTGGTTGGCGGTGACATTCGCTCTGCTTTACTGGTTCCTCGCGAAAGTGGCTCTGCCGCGCATCGGCGGAACTATTGCGCAGCGGCACGACAAGATTCAGGGCGACCTTCACGAGGCGATCGCCGCCAAGAAGGAAGCCGAAGCGGCTGGCCTCGCCTATGAGGCGGCACTGTCCGATGCGAAGTCCCGTTCGCAGGCGATCGCAGCCGAGACGCACCAGCGTCTGCAGGCCGAGACGGATGCCAGGCGCCGCGAGCTCGACGCCGCCCTGGCCGAGAAGCTTGCTGCGGCCGAGAAGGTGATTTCCGAGACCAAGTCGGCGGCGCTGACCCATGTCGAGGGCATCGCCACGGACGCGGCCGACGCGATCCTTCAGCGCGTGCTAGGGGACAAGCCTCCTCAGGAGCAGGTCTCCGCGGCCGTCAAGACAGCGATGAAGGGATAAGGTCATGGACGCTACTTTCTGGGCTGCCGTCGCGTTCATTCTCTTTCTCGTTCTGGCGATCTATCTGGGCGGCGGTCGTGCGATCGTCGCCGGGCTGGACGCGCGCGCCAAGCGCATTTCCGATGAGCTGGCCGAGGCTACACGCTTCCGTGCGGAAGCCGAGGCTCTTCTTAAGGAATACCAGGCGAAGCGGGCTGCGGCGGAAAAGGAAGCTGCCGATATCGTTGCGAATGCCAAGGTAGAAGCTGAGCGCGTCGCCGCCGAGGCCAGCCAGCGCATGAGCGATTTCGTGGCGCGCCGCACGGCATCCGCTGAGGCGAAGATCGCCCAGGCTGAGGCCCAGGCCACCGCCGAAGTGCGGGCGGCTGCCATCGATGCTGCCCTGAAGGCATCCGAGACGGTCTTGAAGGATGCGGTCCGGGGTGAGAAGGGCGCGTCGATCTTCGCATCGAGCCTTGCGGACCTCCGTTCGAAGCTCAACTGATAGCGCCTGAGCGCCTCGCTCCGGCTTGAACAGAAAGCCCGGCTCCGCCCAACGGAGCTGGGCTTTTTTCATGGGCCGACATCATTTGCAGGTCGGGCGATGCGCGTCACGATGCAGATGGCCAGGTTGGCAATTGCCGCGCTTGGATGCAGCCCTGACAAAAAACCCCGGCGTAAGCCGGGGTTTGTCTGTCATCACAGATGACCTCACTGGCAATGAATTGCCGGGCGATCAGCTGATCGACTTCAGGAAGTCCTCGTAATCGCTCTCGCTCATCAGAGTTTCGAACTCGGTCGGATCGGCGAGCTTCATCTTGAAGAACCATCCCTTGCCGGCAGGATCCTCGTTGATGGTCCCGGGGGCTTCTTCGAGCTCCGAATTGATGGAGACCACCTCACCCGCGAGCGGCGCATAGACTTCGCTCGCCGCCTTCACGCTCTCCACCACCGCGGCATCGTCACCCTTGGCGAAGACCTTGCCGACTTCGGGCAGTTCAATGAAAACCACATCGCCGAGCTGCTCCTGGGCGTAGTCGGTGATGCCGACCGTCGCCGTGTCGCCCTCGAGGCGGACATATTCATGGTCCTTGGAATAACGCGTCGTCATATCTGTCTCCGGAAAGTCTTCTGTTGATCAGCGTTTGTAGCGATGAGCGACAAAGGGAAGAGGAACGATGCTGGCAGGAAGAAGCTTGCCGCGCACGGACAACTGGATATCCGTTCCCACAGCGGCGAAGTCGCGGACAACATAGCCCATGGCGATGGGGCCTTCCGCTGTCGGTCCGAAGCCGCCCGAGGTGACCTCGCCGATGAGTTCGCCCCTGGCGTCCAGGATCTGGGTGCCCTCCCGCGCCGGCGCACGGCCCTGGGGCAGGATGCCGACGCGTTGGCGCAGCGGCCCTTCCGCCAGCTCGCCCGCGATGCGCCGATAGCCGGGGAAGCCGCCATCGCTGCGGCGGCGCTTCTGGATAGACCAGGTCAGCCCGGCCTCGACAGGCGAGGTCTCCTGGTTGATGTCGTGCCCGTAGAGGCAGAGGCCGGCCTCCAGCCGCAACGAATCCCGCGCGCCGAGACCCACGGGCTCAACCTCGGGTTGGCTCATGAGCAGATCCCAGAGCGCCACCGCGTCATTGTTGGCGACCGAGATCTCGTACCCATCCTCGCCGGTATAGCCGGAGCGCGAAACAAACGCTGGTATGCCGCCGATGGTCAGGGATGCGACGGTCATGAAGCCCATCGCCGAGGCGGCTTCATCATAGCGTGTGAGGACGGCGGCCGCCTGAGGCCCCTGGAGAGCCAGCAGCGCGCGGTCGTCGTTGCGCTGGAGCTTCACGCTGTCCGACAGGTTCATATCGAGGTGGACGTAATCGGACTCCTTGCAGCCCGCGTTGACGACGAGCACAAGCTTGCCATCGTCGGCCGGGTCCGGCCCGCGCGAGACCATGAGATCGTCAAGAATACCGCCCTGCTCGTTGAGGAGCTGCGTATAGCGCTGGCGACCAAGCCCCAGCGCCGCGATGTCCGCGGGAACGAGGGCCTCAAGCGCCGCCGCGGTCGTCGCGTGGTCCGGCCCCACGAGAAGCGCCTGGCCCATATGCGAGACATCGAACAACCCAGCCGCCGCCCGGGTATGAAGGTGCTCGTGCAGGATGCCCTTGCCGTATTGGATCGGCATTTCATAGCCGGCAAAGGGCGCCATGCGGGCGCCAAGGGCAACGTGCCGCTCATAGAGCGGAGTACGCAAGGGGATATCGTCGTTCGACTGGCCCGCCATTCCAGATCCTTCCACAACAAAGGGACGCTCATGGTTATAATTGCCCAAAAGGGCATCCGGTCCCAACGGAAACCGGATCCATGCGCACCCCCTCTGTCTGTGGACCTGAGAGATTTCCCGCCTGGACGGCGCCATGCGCCATCAAGCGATTACCCCCGTCGGTGGGGCAGCCCACGAGGGCGGCCCGCTTTCCAGAGTGTCAAATCCCGCGCGGTCCCTTGTGCCTGAGCGTTTCCGGGGTGGTTGCGCCTTCGGCGCCGAACCATAGTTGAGGTCCGGGCTCTTCCGCAGGGATGAACGACAGAGACCGTCATAAGGCCTCGGCCCGATCTGTCAATCGGCGATTGCCGAGAGCGTTTCCGCTTTCGTATCGTGCTTCCCCGAAGCGCGGAGGAACACTGATTCTTTGCAGCTCCGCGATCCGGTGGCGAAAAAGCCCGCCCTGGTTCTGGCGCTGCTTCAGCGGCGACCCACGCGAGCCTGTGCCGGGGCACTGCCAAGGCCAACCATGATGGTAACCTCGCCTTCGCCGGGCGGAACAGCGATACCATCCTCGACGACCGTAAAGGCGGCTTGTGATTCGCCGGGGGCGAAAGCAACGCCTGTCGTGCGCGTGCGATTGGCAAGGACGGTATTGCCGCGCTTGACCGTGAAATGCACTGGGGCGGTGACGCGGCCGACATTGCCGCCAGAGCCGAGGAGCGCGAGCGCTTCGACGCCGACTTTCAGCTGATAGCCGCCATCGCCGGTCATGGTGCATTCACGGGCGACATCGGTGATGGAGATCTGATAGCGCGCGTTCTCGCCGCCGACCCGGATAGCCGATCCGCCCTCGGTGATGTCGACTTTGGGGCAGACGACTTCATACTCTGGCACGGCCGCCTCCGGTGGGACTGTCGCACCACCATAGAGGAGAAAATTGCCGACCGAAGTGCCGCCACCCGATGTCCCGGAAGAGGAGGAGCAGCCCGCCAGGGCAAGGCCGACTGCCAAAGCGATTGCACCGCTCCGAAGGGCCGGCCTGAGAGGATGCCGGTCTCGAGCCATCACAACCATTCACGATCTCCCTGCCAGTTCATCAGCGTTCCTGCATAGGTTGGATGCGAACAAAGAGCCATACGCGAGCGCTGTGGTCAAACCACCCCGTGGCCTGCCGCGCGGCACCCGGCTCTCTCCAGGGTGAGGAACGAATATTGAAAAACATCTTGCCATGTCGCGAGCATGTCGTTCATAGTGTATAAATATTTGATCAAAGAATTATTTTCCTTTTTTTCATAAAAATAATTGTGATAGATGACATGAACATCGCCAATAGAAAATATTGGAAAGAAAAGGCTGGGCGCGATTATCAGCGGCAGCAGGCCTACAGGATAGAGACTGGCAATAGCGCTTATAGGCGACAGGAAGATTGGCTCCTGTCATATCTTGAGCAGGAGCGATGCCGGCGAAATCTCGACAGGCCGCTTCGCGTGCTCGACTTCGGTTGCGGGTTTGGCCGACTCGCGGGCCCCATAAGCACCCTGGAGGGCATTGCCTACCACGGCTATGATTTTTCATCGGCCATGGTCGCAGATCTGCTCGCCACGCCGCCACCGGCGCTGGCGGATGTGATTCGAGACCGCGTTCGCGTGGCGGACACAGTCGAGGCTGCTTTTCCCGGCGAATGCTTTGACATCATTTTTACAATCTCGGTCCTGATCCACAACAGCGAGGACCAGGCACGCGAGCTGATCAGCCAGATGGCGGCGCGGCTGGAACGGGAGGGACGTCTCGTCCTCATCGAGAACCGTCTCGTGGCCGCCACGCTCTTTCAGAACAACTGGCATGCGGGCTGCTGGGTTCATGCCTTCGCGGACTATGCCGCTGCATTGTGGGATGTCTCGGTCACCGAAGGTGTCACCGACCAGCATGGAGTCTATATACTTGCTCCACCTGATGAGGGCAGGCAGGGGCGTCTCACCTATCGCAAAGCCTCCGAGCCGCGCGAAAGACCAGTTGATCTCGACCAACTTCACGTACTGGCGCTTCCCAACACCTTGGATCAGCTCAGAAGCCTGCTGAACGGGCTGCCCGATCCGTCAGGAAGCTTCGATAGCGCGGCCCAGGCCCGCGTTCATGATCTCTCCGAGCGCAATGCCCATCTCGAGCGCCTCATCGGCGAGATGAGGGAGGCGCGCGCCACGCGCCAGCGGCTGGATGCGACGCTGGGCGCTACCCTCGGACGGAAGAGGCCCCGCGAAGCGGATGCGCAGCCGAACCAGCAGGGCGCGCTGGTCACGGATAGTGCGTCACCTTTCAGTCTCTGGAACGCCCGGTCTGACACCCGCTATGCCCATGACATTCCTGGCTTCCACCACGTTCTCCACGTCTTTCACAAGGAGTGGTTCGGCATACGGGCTGCTGCCGGTGCGCTGCCGGGTCGGAAGCTCGCTGTGTCGGCAGACCCGGCGAAAGGGCGCGCTCTCCGGGAGACCGTGCACGCTATCCTCGCGGCCGGGCTACAGCGCATCGTTTTCCACGGATTCTCGGACAACACGACCGCCATCGTGGAAAGCCTCGCGAGTCACGGGCTCGCTGATCGGATGTTCCTCGTGCACCACGGCGGGACAACCCAGTGGATCAATAGCCGCGAGCGTCATTACGCTTTTGGCATTATCGACCTCCTGCGAAAGGGTTGCCTGCGCAAGGCGCATTTCATGCGGCCGGGGTTCGACTTTCCCGTCCGCGGACTGTTCAGGCCAATGCTTTTCAATCTGTCCCCGCGCCATGATGCTCCAGACCATCTGCGCGGTGATCCGCGTCCCGCGACGGTCTTTGCTCCCGGCTGGGCCGGCTGGATCAAGAACGTTTCCACGAACATTCTCGGCGCGGCCTTATCGCCGGCGGTCGATGAGATCTGGGTTTATGCGGAGGATCTCGCTTTGCCACCGCCTCTCGACGCGAAGCTGCGGCATCTGACCTTCTGCGGCCGGGAAGACACATTCCGTCGCATGGCGGCGTCGCAGATGTGTCTGAATGCCTCGCTGATCGATTGTCACCCGGTCGTCAATCTCGAGGCCCAGAGCGTTGGCCGGCCCTGCATCCGCGGGCCGCTCTTCCTCGATGCGCTGGAAAACCATCCCTATGTCGGTCTCACCCAGGTCGATGACGTCTCGGGGGCGACACAGGTCAAAGCCGCCATAGAGCGCGTGCTCGACGTTCCCCCGGCGGAGCGTGAACAACTCACGCGTGACTACCAGGCACAAAGCGACGCCATCGCCATCGACCGTTACCGTGAATTCCTGGAGCTCTGAGGCGATGGGTATCTTGGCATTCGTGACTTTCGAGCTTGCGCCGTTCACCCCGGGGGGGATAGGCCGGGTTTTGCACAACATGCTTCTCAGCATGAGCGACGAGGATCGCAACCGCTCCCTCGTCATCCTGGTTGATGCCGATGGTGCGACGGATGGCTTTGCCGAGCTCTTTCCCGGCGTTGGGCTGGTGCGCGTGGATACGGCGCGGCACGAGCCGGGCAGCCAGGCCCGGACGCTCGGCGCGCATGTGGCGCCTCAGACGGTCTACGGACATAGCCCGCATCACTGGCGGTCGGTCGCTGTGCAACAGGCGCTGGCCGAGGCTGCCACGCGTCACGCGTTCGACTATGTCGAGTTCCCGGACTGGGGTGGACTTGGCTTCGCCACCATCCAGGAGCAACGGTTGCGGCGCTTCCTGGACGATGCCGTCATCGCGGTTCGCCTGCATAACGCCCACAGGGGCCTGCTACAGGCTGAAGCGCGGGCGATCTCCCGCAGCGATCTCAATCTCGCGGATATCGAGCGCAAATGCCTGCGCGATTGCGATGTCGTGGTTGGCCAGCTGCGACCCTTCGCGGATATGACGCGCGAGATCTTTGCGCTTGATGCGGTGGACTGGGAGCGGCGTCTTGTCATTCACACGCCGCCGGTGCTGCTCGACGGGCGTGAGCCGGCGCGCGAGACGATACCGCCCGCTTCCAACCAATCGATCCGCTTCACGTCCAAGGTGCAACCCGTCAAGCGGCCGGACCTCTTCGTGCGGGGCGTCGCAGGCTTCATGCGCCGCGATTCCGGCTACACCGGCTCGGCCGCCTTCAACGCCCACGCCTTCGAGCCGGATTACCGCCGCTATATCGACTCGTTGATCCCATCAGACCTCAGGCCTCGCTTCGATGCCGCCGCAAATCCGGGAGACCGCCAACGTCAGGCAATGATCGCGGCAAGCACGGTCGTCGTGCCAAGCGATATCGAGTCCTTCTGCCTCGCGGCTTACGAGGCGTCGCTTCTCGGCGCGCGCGTGGTGCTGAATGGAGCGAATCCGGCTTTCGGGCCTGATACGCCCTGGATCGACGGCGAGAACTGCGTGAAGTTCGACGGCACGGCCCTGGGCCTCACCAACGCGCTGGAGCGTATTCTCTCGCCGTCCCTCCACCTGCGGCCCTTGCAGCCGCCCACGGACCCCTGGCCCTGGGAGAACCCGTCTCCTGTCACTGCCCGAGACGCCGCGACCCGCGAGCCTCTCGTCTCCGTCGTCATCCCTCACTTCAATCTCGGCGCCTATTTGGCGGAAACCATCCGCAGCGTTCTCGATCTTAGCTACGATAACCTCGAGATCGTCGTTGTCGACGACGCGTCGACCGACGAGCACAGCCGTTTCATGATCGGGCAGCTGCGGCGGAAGGAGGATCCGCGGCTGAAGGTCGTCGCGCTGGAGTGTAATCGCGGTTTGGCCAACGCGCGCAACGTCGGTGTCGCCCACGCGGCGGGAGATTACATCCTGACGCTTGATGCGGACGATCTTCTGCACCCCGGCTTTCTGTCGCTCGCGGTCGATGCTCTGGAGCGGAATCCCGAGCATGACTTCGTCGTCCCCCAGGCGGGATATTTCAGGGAAGCCGATGAAATTCCGCTGCCGGGGGAGCCGTCAAATTTTATCGACTACGCGATCTTCACCGGCGAGGCGGTCATCGCGGGCCTTACCGAAAACCGGTTCTCGACCGCGACAGCCGTCTTCAGGAAGACGCTGCTGCAGCGCTTTCCTTATAGGGAGGAGTTGCGCGCCTATGAGGACTGGGATCTCTATCTCAGGCTTTCTCAGGCGGACGTGCGTTGCCTCGTGACCACCGGCGTCTATTTCTACTATCGCCGCCGGGCTGAATCGATGATCGCGCGATGCGAGGCCGATACCAGAACGCGCCCGATGCTCGTCCATGACATGATGCGCGGTGGTGCCGCCGGCAGCTTGCACGACCGTGGCAGGTTCCTGGCGATTTGCGCCGCGGCAACCGCGGAAAGCGAAGCCCGCCAGTTCAAGGAGCAATATCAAACCGTCCGCCTGCCCGAGAGTCGCTTCATGCGGGGCGCGTTGAAGGCGCATGGCTACTGGACGCGTTTGCCGGCGTCTGTGCGATTGATCGCGGGAGGCAGCGTGTTGCTAGCCTGGCGAGGCGCCCGCGGTGTTGTTCGCATCTGGTACCGTCTCCGCCACGGTTTCCCCAGGCGCTCCTGGCCGCGACTGGCCAGGACCTTGTAGGCGGCTCGTCGTCCAGCCCTTCAAAGACGCGATCGGCGGCGGGAACGGATCTCACCGCTATCCCGGCCGGCCGTCGTCAGGGGAGGCTTTCCAGGCCTTTGTCGAAGCCGGACAGCGATACCGGAATGCCGATGCCTTCTTCGGGCGTCTGGAAGACAATGAAGGTCGCGGCCTTGCCGGTTCGGAGCTGATTGGTGAGATTGTCGTCCATGACGACCTCGGCGACGCACCCCGTCGTCAGGCAGCGGACAAAACCAGCGCGGCCGACGTCGGTCTGGTCGATCTTGAGGCCGAGCCCCGCGGGCAGCAGAACACCGAGCGGCGCGACCACGCGCAATAGCCGGCTTTTGTTATCGGCGGTCTTCAGGATGATGACCAGCAGCGTGACATTCGGGCGGTCTTCGGCGGCCACGCTCTGGACGAGGGCGCATTGCTCGTTCTTGGCGCCGGGTGGCACCTCGCAGCGCATCTGCCATTCGCCATAGCTGCCGCGAACCGCGCCCTGCGCCATCGCCGCATTCATCGTACCAATGCCGAGGAGAGAGCTGAGGAACGCGAAACTGGCCAGAATGAGGCGGGCTTTCCAGCGATGCATGTGGAGCGGTTCCCCCTGGGATGCGCTGAGCTGACCAAAACGCGCCTCCGGAGCGAATCGCCTGTGTCTCCGGAGCCGCAATCATGTGCTGTGTTCCGACCACGCCGCTGGCGCGGTGTCAAGAAACACAACCACTGGGGAATGTGACGCGAGCATGGCGAAGAGGCTTGTGAAGCTTTGAAGCGTTCTACACTAAGGTCTGCAAGCATTGTCGATGTTCGCGCTTTTATGCCGCACGAATGGCCGCGCCGAACGACGTTGCACGGAAGGCGCTCTTGTGATTTCTGAGTTGGGTCAAGTAGGTAGGTGGCGTAGAAGCGTAACGCCTGCTCATGGGGGAAGAGCCGTAAGGGGCCTTGCCCGATGGGACGGCGTGCAACGCTTCGCTGGCCATGGGAGCTTCGGACGACCGATGGGAATGGATAGTTTTCGTTTGCGGTTCCTGGCCGCACTAGCCGCTGCGGCTGCGCTTGTCGTGCAGTCGGGAGCGGCCTTTGCGGGTGTCGGCCAGCCATCTCCGTGGCAGATGGGGCTGCAGGTTCCCGTCACCGAAGTCGCCGATTTCATGCACTGGTTCCACGACGGGTTGCTGTGGATCATCAGCATCATCGTTCTGTTCGTGCTCGGCCTGATCATTTACGTGGGCTACCGCTTCAACGAGAAGCGCAACCCCGTTCCATCGAAGACGACGCACAACGCGCTGCTGGAAGTGGCCTGGACCATTATCCCCGTGCTCATTCTCGTCGTCATCGCGGTGCCGTCCTTCCGGCTGCTGCGCCTCCAGCTGGTGACGCCGCCGGCCGATATCACCATCAAGGCGACTGGCCATCAGTGGTACTGGTCCTATGAATATCCTGAGGATCAGAACGGCGGCTTCAGCTTTGATTCCAACATGGATGCCAACGGCCAGCCGCGTCTCCTCGCGGTGGACAACGAGGTCGTTCTGCCTGTCGGCAAGACCGTCCGCGTCCAGGTGACTGCCGCTGATGTGATCCACGCCTTCGCGATGCCCTCATTCGGCCTCAAGATCGACGCCATCCCCGGCCGCCTCAACGAGACGTGGTTCAAGGCCGAGAAGGAAGGTATTTTCTATGGCCAGTGCTCGCTGATCTGCGGCCAGAACCACGCCTTCATGCCGATCGCGATTCGCATCGTCAGCGAGCAGCAGTACGCTGCGTGGCTGACGGAGGCGAAGCAGAAATTCGCTTCGACCGGCAAGGCCCCCCTGGCGGTGGCTTCGCGGACTGAAGTACTGAGCGCGGAATAAGAGAGACTGAGCGCCCCCAAGGGAGGCGCCCCCTAGAAGATGGACGGAGTAAGC
The DNA here is from genome assembly GCF_018398335.1 of Chelatococcus sp. HY11. NCBI lineage: Bacteria > Pseudomonadati > Pseudomonadota > Alphaproteobacteria > Hyphomicrobiales > Chelatococcaceae > Chelatococcus > Chelatococcus sp. HY11. Next base: position 2,108,291 of record NZ_JAHBRX010000001.1, on the reverse strand, counting down.
TCAATGGCTTCGACGGCGGCGCAGGCGCACGACGGTCATGCCTACCCAACGGGATGGCGGCGGTGGGTGCTATCCACCAACCACAAGGACATCGGCACGCTTTACCTGCTCTTCGCTCTCGGCGGTGGGATCATTGGTGGGTTCCTGTCGATCCTGATGCGTATCGAGCTGCAGGAGCCCGGGCTGCAGATATTTGCCAACGGTCAGGCCTACAACGTCGTGGTTACGGGCCACGGCCTGATCATGGTGTTCTTCGTGGTCATGCCGGCGTTGATCGGCGGGTTCGGCAACTGGTTCGTCCCGATCATGATCGGCGCGCCGGACATGGCCTTCCCGCGCATGAACAACATTTCGTACTGGCTCACGGTAGCCGGCTTCAGCCTGCTTGTGATCTCGCTGTTCGTGGAGGGCGCGCCGGGCACGGCGGGCTTCGGCGGCGGCTGGACGGTCTATCCGCCGCTGTCCGTTTCGGGGCATCCCGGGCCGGCGCTTGATTTCGGCATCCTGGCTCTCCATCTGGCCGGCGCATCGTCGATCCTCGGCGCTATCAATTTCATCACCACCATTCTCAACATGCGCGCGCCGGGCATGACGCTGCACAAGATGCCGCTCTTCGCCTGGGCCGTGCTGGTGACGGCGTTCCTGCTGCTTCTCTCGCTGCCGGTTCTCGCTGGCGCCATCACCATGCTGCTGACAGACCGCAACTTCGGGACAACCTTCTTCGATCCGTCGGGAGGTGGTGATCCCGTGCTGTACCAGCATCTGTTCTGGTTCTTCGGGCATCCGGAAGTGTACATCATGATCCTGCCGGCCTTCGGCGCGATCAGCCACATCATCTCGACCTTCGCCCGCAAGCCAATCTTCGGCTATCTCGGCATGGCCTATGCCATGGTGGCGATCGGCGTCGTCGGTTTCATCGTGTGGGCGCACCACATGTATACGGTTGGCCTGTCGCTCGACACGCAGCGCTACTTCGTGTTCGCGACGATGGTCATCGCGGTGCCGACGGGTATCAAGATCTTCTCGTGGATCGCGACGATGTGGGGCGGTTCGATCCGCTTCACCGCTCCGATGATCTGGGCCATCGGCTTCGTGTTCCTGTTCACGGTCGGCGGCGTCACCGGCGTCGTGCTGGCCAACGCCGGCATCGATCGCGAGCTGCACAACACCTACTACGTGGTCGCGCATTTCCACTACGTGCTGTCGCTCGGCGCTGTCTTCGGCATCTTCGCGAGCTGGTACTACTGGTTCCCGAAGATGACGGGCTACATCTGCCCGGACTGGATCGGCAAGCTCCACTTCTGGCTCGCCTTCATCGGCGCGAACGTCCTGTTCTTCCCGATGCATTTCCTCGGTCTCGCCGGCATGCCGCGCCACTATGTCGACTATCCCAACGCTTATGCGGGTTGGCATTATGTGGCGTCGATTGGCTCCTACATCTTCGCATTCAGCCTTCTCGTCTTCTTCTATGGCGTGTTCGTTGCCTTCGCCCGCAAGGAACGCGCGGCGGATAATCCGTGGGGCGAGGGTGCGACGACGCTGGAATGGACGCTGTCGTCGCCGCCTCCCTTCCATCAGTTCGAGACCTTGCCTCGTATCACGGGGTCGAGCCACTGAGCGAAATGGGACGCGCGGCGGGGAGGACTCGCCGCCGCATGCCCACTGTGTGATAAGGTCCCGCCGACTGCCCGGGCAGTCGGCACCGTTGAAACAAGATGAGGTCTCAGGGCCGGCCTGTGCCGGCCCTCGGGTTTGGCAATATGGCAGTTGTGAGGGACGAGTTCGTGAAGGCCGGTGGCGCTGCAGTTTCAGGCGATACGCATGGTGCGGCGCTCTCGACGATGTCGACGGGCGAGATCCGTGATTTCGTCAGCCTGCTCAAGCCGCGGGTCATGTCTCTTGTCGTCTTCACGGCCCTGGTCGGCCTGATCGTGACGCCTGGCCACGTCAATCCCGTACTCGGTTTCGTGTCCATCCTGGCGATCGCAATCGGCGCCGGCGCGTCCGGTTGCCTCAACATGTGGTGGGACGCCGATATCGACGCCGTGATGTCGCGGACCCGCGACCGGCCGATCCCGGCAGGACGCATCATGCCGGGCGAAGCGCTATCCTTCGGGATGATGCTGGCGGGCGGTTCGGTGGTCGTGCTGGGGCTCGCCTCGAACTGGTTCGCCGCCGCCTTCCTCGCTTTCACGATCTTCTTCTACGCCGTCGTCTATTCGATGTGGCTGAAGCGCTCGACCCCCCAGAACATCGTGATCGGCGGGGCCGCGGGCGCATTCCCGCCGATGATCGGTGAGGCGGTCGTCACGGGGCAGGTCAGCCTGGATGGGCTGGCGCTGTTCCTCATCATCTTCCTCTGGACGCCGCCGCATTTCTGGGCGCTCGCGCTGGTGAAGTCCGAGGACTACGCGCGGGCTGGGATCCCGATGCTGCCGAATGTGGCTGGCCCGGATGCGACGCGTTTCCAGATCCTCCTGTATACGCTCATACTCGTGCCCTGCGGCATGCTGCCCTTCATCCTCGGCTTCGGTGGCGCGGTCTATGCGGTGATCGCCGCGATCAGCGGCGCGGCCATGTTCGTGCTGGCCTGGCGGGTTTACCGGCATCGCGTCGAACCGGTCGCCACGCGCGCAGCCTATCAGCTGTTCGCCTTCTCGATTGTCTATCTCTTTCTTCTGTTTGCAACGCTTCTGGTCGAGCACCTGTTCGGCCTTGGTGGGCGTGCGAGCCTGGACCTCCCGCGTGTCGTCGAGCTCTGGCAGTGGGTGGCGGGGAGCCTGTCATGAGCGCCGGTGCCAAGCCTGCAGATACCAAGCCTGCCAATACCAAGCCTGCCAATACCAAGTCCGCGGCAAAGAATGGCTCGAAGCAGACGCCGTCCGCCTCGAAACGTCTGGCTGGCAAGGCGAGCAAGGAAGACGACGGCATTGTGCTGAGCCCGGCCGAGTTGCGCCGTCGGCGGACCCGCAATATCGCCATCGCCCTGACGCTCGGCGCGCTCGTGATCCTGTTCTACGTCATGACGCTCGCGCGCCTCGGTTCCAACGTCATGAACCGGCCGCTGTGATGGAGGGAGGACGCTGATGACCACGCCCGCCGATCCCAGCACCACAGCGCCGGTACTCGCATACACGCCAGAGGAAAAAGAGGCGCGTCGCGTTGCGGCCCAGCGTGCGGCGCGGCGGACCGCCGTCGTCTGCTGCGGCGTGGTGGCTGTGATGACGGGTCTGTCGTTTGCGGCCGTTCCTCTTTATGACCTTTTTTGTCGCGTCACCGGCTTCGGCGGCACGCCCCGTGTGGGAACCGGGCCAGCCGATACCGTGAGTGACCGCGGCATGTCCGTCCGTTTCGACGCGAACACGTCGCAGGGCGTCTCCTGGCAATTCAAGCCGGAGGTCCGCACCGTCGACGTCAAGCTCGGCGAGACGAAGACCGTCTTCTACAAGATCGCCAATACCTCGACCCGCCCCACGACGGGCATCGCGAGCTTCAATGTTCAGCCGGATCTCGCGGGCGCCTATTTCGTGAAAATCCAGTGCTTCTGCTTTACGGAGCAGACTTTGCAGCCGGGTGAGGTCATCGAGGCTCCGGTCGTCTTTTATGTCGACCCCGCCCTCGCCAAGGACCGCAATCTGCGCGATCTGTCCACGATCACGCTGTCTTACACCATGTTCCCTTCCAAGGATGGCGCTCCGCTGGCCAACGCCGAGGGCGACAAGGGTAAGGGTAACGACAAGTCACAACTGTGAGGGCGCCGGCCCCACGCTCGAACGAGGCACCGGAGATCTAGGTCATGGCTGAGGCGCACGCCAAGCATCACGATTATCACTTGGTCAACCCGAGCCCGTGGCCTTTCATCGGCTCCTTCGGCGCTTTCATCATGGCTGTGGGCGCCGTGATGTGGATGAAGAACATGGCGGTGGGCGGCCTGCACGCCGGACCGCTGGTCTTCGGTTTCGGGCTTATCGCCGTACTCTACACGATGCTCTCGTGGTGGACGGACGTCGTCCATGAGGCCAACACCGGTGACCACACGCGCGTGGTGCAGCTGCATCACCGTTACGGGATGATGATGTTCATCGCCTCGGAGGTGATGTTCTTCGTTGCCTGGTTCTGGGCCTATTTCGACGCGAGCCTGTTCCCCCACGAGGCGATTCAGTTTGCCCGTGCGGAATTCACGGGAGGTGTCTGGCCGCCGAAGGGCATCGAGACCTTCGATCCCTGGCATTTGCCGCTCTTCAACACGCTCATCCTGCTGACGTCGGGCACGACCGTGACCTGGGCGCACCATGCCATGATCCATGGGGATCGGGATGGCGTGAAGCAGGCGCTGTGGCTCACGGTGGCGCTCGGGCTTCTCTTCAGCTTTGTCCAGGCGGTCGAGTACAGCCACGCGGCGTTCGGCTTCTCCGGGAACATCTATGGCGCCACCTTCTTCATGGCGACCGGCTTCCACGGCTTCCACGTCATCATCGGCACGATCTTCCTGGCGGTCTGCCTTTACCGGATGTACCTCGGCCATTTCACGCCGCAGCAGCATCTCGGCTTCGAGTTCGCGGCCTGGTACTGGCATTTCGTCGACGTCGTGTGGCTTTTCCTGTTCGCGGCGATCTATGTCTGGGGTGCTGGCCCGAGCCATTGACCGGCGGCGAGGGTCTTGAATCGGACAGTACGCCTGGCCCTTCGTCGGGGGTCTTGTTCGCCTCGGGATGGCGCGGAGTTCCCAAGTCTGAGGCGATAGAAGCACAGCCGGGCCGGTTCTGATCCGGTACCGCGTGGCGGGCGGGTCAGTCATTGGCAAAGGCGCGGCCGCCTCGCGGGCCGCGCCTTTGCCGCATTCAGGGCCGCGCAGGGACCATCGCGAGGGACAATGGACCATCACGAAGGAAGCACGTCATGAGCGATCAGGACTATCCTCCGCAGTCGCCGATTGCGACGGGTCTTGCCGGATGTTGCCCGCGCTGCGGCCAGGGGAAGCTGTTCAATGGCTTCATCGCGCTGAAGCCCCGGTGTGAAGCCTGCGGGCTTGACTACAGCTTCGCCGACTCCGCCGACGGCCCGGCCGTATTCATCATGCTGATCGGCGGTTTCATCGTCTGCGGTCTGGCGCTCTGGCTGGAGGTGTCCTACGAGCCGCCATGGTGGGTGCATCTTTTCACCACCCTGCCGGTCGCGCTCATCGTGTGCCTCGGCCTGTTGCGTCCGTTCAAGGGCGTGATGGTGGCGCTTCAATACCATAACAAGGCTGAGGAAGGACGGTTGGAGCGCTGATGAGCCGTTTCCGGCAACTGCTTGTTCCCGGCCTGTGCACCCTGGTCGCACTTGCCATCCTGCTCGGACTTGGCTTCTGGCAGGTGGAGCGTCTTCAATGGAAGGAAGAGCTGATCAGCCGGATCAGCGCGCGCATCCATGACGCGCCGGTCGCATTGCCGCCGGAATCGGCCTGGGCTGGCTGGTCGGCGGCGCAGGATGAATATCGGCCGGTCAGGGCCGAGGGCCGCTTCCTCAACGACAAGACCGTTTATGTGACAGCGAACGCGGAGCTGCGCCCCAAGGGTGGCGCAACGCTCGGCTATATGGTGCTGACGCCGCTCGCGCTTGCGGATGGTGGCGTTGTCATTGTCAATCGCGGCTTCGTCCCACGGGAATTGCGCGACAGTGTGCAACTCGACGCGAACGCCGCCACGGTCCCGGTTGCCGTCACCGGCCTCCTGCGCGCGCCACAGGAGCAGGGGTGGTTCGTGCCGGAGGACCGACCCTCGCGGGATGATCCTACACAGGGGGACTGGTTCACGCGGGACCCCGTTCGCATCGGCGCCTCCCTCGGGCTGGAGCGTGTCGCGCCGTTCCTCATCGATGAGGCGTTGGTGGAAGGCGGGCCGGCCTGGCCGCGCGGGGGACTGACAGTCCTCACCTTCCCGAACCGCCATCTCGAATATGCGCTGACCTGGTTTGGCCTGGCGGCCACGCTCGTCGCCGTGTTCCTCGCGTGGGCGCTGCGGCGCCGATAGCCCGGGTGATCGCCGTGAACGACCTCGCGGAGATCGCTGAAACGTAAGACTTTCTTGTCTCACGAATGACACGGGCGTAGTGTCCGGCGAGTGTTCGAGGAGACGGATTTTGCTGCATGTGTCGACCCGGGGCGAAGCACCCGTCATCGGTTTCACGGAAGCCTTGCTTGCCGGCCTCGCGCGTGACGGCGGCCTTTATGTACCTGAGAACTGGCCGGCCCTGTCGGGGCAAGAGATCGCGGGTTTCGCGGGTCGCACCTATGAGGATATTGCAGCGACGGTTGTCGGCCGCCTGACGGACGGAGACATGCCGGACGACGTTCTGGCGGGCATGATCAACGACGCCTATGCCACGTTCCGACACCCGGCCGTCTGCCCGCTTGTGCAGCTCGATGACAACCTCTTCGTGCTGGAGCTGTTCCACGGCCCGACACTCGCCTTCAAGGACGTGGCCATGCAGCTCCTCGGCCGCATGATGGACCACGTGCTGAAGGCACGCGGCGAACGCGCGACCATCGTGGGAGCGACCTCCGGCGACACCGGTTCGGCCGCGATCGAGGCCTTCCGCGGGCTCGATCGGGTTGACGTGTTCATCCTCTACCCGCACGGGCGCGTATCCGAGGTCCAGCGGCGACAGATGACCACGGTCGATGCGCCGAATGTCCACGCCATCGCCGTGGAGGGCACGTTCGATGATTGCCAGGCGATCCTGAAGGGGCTCTTCAACAACCACGCTTTCCGGGACGCATTGAAGCTCTCGGGGGTCAATTCCATCAACTGGGCGCGCATCGTCGCCCAGACGGTCTATTACTTCACGGCGGGCGTCAGCCTCGGCGCGCCGCACCGTCCGGTCGCCTTCAGCGTGCCGACGGGGAATTTCGGCGATGTGTTCGCCGGCTATGCCGCCAAGCGCATGGGATTGCCGATCGCCGGTTTCACCATAGCCACCAATGCCAATGACATTCTGGCGCGCACGCTGGCAACGGGCAGCTACACGGTAACGGGCGTCAAGCCGACATCCTCGCCGTCCATGGATATCCAGGTGTCGTCCAATTTCGAACGCCTCCTGTACGACGCCTGCGGGCGCGATGCGGCTGAGGTGCGCCGCCTGATGGCGCATCTCGCGCAGGCTGGCTCGTTCACCATCGGCGACCGGCCGCTTGCCGCCATCCGATCGGAGTTCGGCGCCGAGGCGGTGTCGGAGGAGGAGACCAGCGCAGAGATCGCGCGGACATGGAAGACGACGGGCTACCTCACCGATCCGCATACGGCGGTCGCGCTCGCGGCCGCGCGGCGTGTGCAGCCCACGGATCCCTCGGTGCCCATGGTGGCGCTGTCGACGGCCCATCCTGCCAAGTTCCCGGATGCCGTGGAGCGGGCTTCTGGCGTTCGTCCGCCGCTTCCCGAGCACCTGGCCGATCTCCTTGGTGGGCGCGAGCATTTCACCGTCGTGGCAAATGATGCATCCGCCATCGAGGCCTTCATTCGCGATCGCGCGCGAGCCCTGCAGTGAGCGACGCATGAGCCTGCGCTCCCCGCCGCAGATCGATACCAACGTCCGTGTCACGACCCTCGCCAGCGGGCTCAGGGTCGCGACCGAGCACTTTCCGCATGTGGCGACAGCGGCGGTCGGGGTGTGGGTCGGCACGGGCTCGCGACATGAAGGGGCGAGCGAGCATGGCCTGTCCCATCTGCTGGAGCACATGGCCTTCAAGGGCACGCGCCGACGCTCCGCGCGCGCCATCGCCGAGGCGATCGAGGCGGTCGGCGGCGACCTCAACGCCGAGACAGGCATCGAGCACACCGCCTATACCGCGCGTGTCATGGCGGGTGATGTCGACCTCGCGCTCGACATCCTCGCCGACATCATCATCGATTCCGTGATCGACGCCGCCGAGCTCGAACGTGAGAAAGCGGTCATTCTCCAGGAGATCGGGGCCGTCGAGGATACCCCTGACGATCTCATCAATGATCTGTTCCTGGAGGGCGCTTTCACCGGCCAGCCGCTCGGCCGGCCAATCCTTGGCACGCCGGCGACGGTCGCCAGTTTCGATCCTGATGCGGTAAAGCGCTTTCTGACGCGCGAATATCGCGCCGGCCGGATGGTCGTCGCGGCGGCGGGCGCCGTTGACCATGAGGCCATCGTCGCTTCCGTCGAACGGCTGTTCGCCGCCCTGCCGCCCGGCCGCGCTGCGGCGCCCGCGCCCGCGCAGTATCGGGGCGGCACGGAGGTCCGGCTCGATCGCGATCTCGAGCAAGTGCACCTGCTCATCGGCT